>JAQSWN010000055.1 GCA_029266615.1 Polyangiaceae bacterium | reverse complement strand
CCGCACTTCTTCGAGCTTTTGCTGGGCAAAAGCGAGCCAGCTTCTCAGCTCTGGGTCGAGCTTCTTCTCGCTCTCCAGGTCCACCGGGACGTGCAAGAGCGAGCAAGAAGGCGCCACCCACAGCCGCTCGCCGAGCTTTCCATGAATCGGCTCCAAGTAGTCCAGGGCTGAGCTCAGGTCCGCCTTCCAGACGTTGCGGCCGCTGACCACGCCTAGCGAGAGCACGCGGTCTTCCGGCAGGCTCGCGACTACTTGCTCGACCTCGCCGCGCGCGCTCACCGCGTCCAGGTGCAGGCCGTCCACGGGCAGGTTCGTGACAAGGTCCAGGTTTTCCCCGAGGCGACCGAAATACGTGGTGAGCAGGAGCTTACTGCCGGCACCCTTCAAGGCCTCATACGCGGTGCGGTACGCCTGCCGCCAGGCGGGACCGAGCTCGGTCACGAGCGCTGGCTCATCGACTTGAACCCAATCCACTCCCTCACGCGCGAGCAGAGTGAGCAGCTCGCGATAAACAGGCAAGAGCCGGGGAAGCAATGACAAGCGGTCCGTGCCGTCTTTGGCCTTGCCGAGCCACAGGTACGTGATGGGACCGACGATGACCGGCTTTACGGTGACGCGAGCCGCGCGTGCCTCTGCGAGCTGGGCGAGGAGGCGTGACGCGTCCAGCCGAAACTCGGTTCGCGAGGAGAGCTCGGGGACGATGTAGTGGTAATTCGTATCGAACCACTTCGTCATCTCGCCCGCGGCCACTCCGCCGTCCGTGTCACCCGCGGCGCGGCCGCGCGCCACACGGAAGTACGCGTCGAGCGGCTCTCCTCCTTGGGCGCGCGCCCTCTCCGGCACGTTGCCGAGCAAAAAGCTCGCGTCCAGCACGTGATCGTAGAACGAAAAGTCGCCTACGGCCGCGAGGTCGAGCCCCGCTTGGCGACTCCAATTCCGCTGTCGCAGCTCGGCGCCCAGCGCTTCGAGCTGATGGTGGGCGAGCGCCCCCTTCCAGTGCTGCTCTTGAGCGAGCTTGAGCTCGCGATGCGAGCCAATACGGGGAAATCCGAGGTTGTGAGTCCTAGCCATGCTGAATCCTTGCTTCCTTGGAAGTGAGCGTAGAACCTCAGACCTGTGTTGGATAATGGTCATTTGTCACGCATCCATGAAAGCTTGTCATAAGTGAACCGGCTGGAAAGAATCCATCTGAGCTTGCTGCGCGAAGTGGCGCGGTGCGGCTCACTCACGGCGGCCGCCAAAAGCTTGGGGCTCACTCAATCTGCGCTGAGCCACACCGTGCGGCGGATAGAGCAGCAGTTCGGAACCGAGGTTTGGCAGCGCGAGGGAAGGGGAGTCCGACTCACCCCGGCCGGCAGCTACCTCCTGGCTCTGGCCCAACGCGTGCTGCCCCAGCTCGAGCACGCGGAGCTCATCGTCGACCAGTTCGCGCGGGGTGAGCGCGGAACCTTGCGCATCGGGATGGAGTGTCATCCTTGCTACCGCTGGCTGTTACAAGTCGTGGAGCCGTTCTTGCGCACGTGGCCGGACGTGGACTTGGACGTGCGGCAGAAGTTCCAGTTCGGAGGTGTCGGCGCGCTCTTCGGCCACGAGATAGACATCCTGGTCACGCCCGATCCGCTGCGCCGGAAGGGACTCCATTTCGAGCCTGTGTTCGACTACGAGCAGGTTCTCGTGGTGAGCGCGCAGCATCCGTTCGCGGGGCGCGCCTACGTCGTTCCCGCAGAGTTGGAAGCGGAAACGCTCATCACGTACCCCGTCGAGGTGGAACGATTGGACGTCTACAGTCAGTTTCTGCTGCCCGCGGGTGCGGTACCGAAGCGGCATAAAGTGATAGAAACGACGGACATCATGCTGCAGATGGTCGCGTGCGGCCGAGGCGTCGCCGCTCTACCGGCGTGGCTGGTCGAGGAGTACCGGGAGAAAGTGAGCGTCGTTCCCGTTCGGCTCGGGCGGCACGGCATCTCCAAACAAATATTCCTCGGCCTCCGCGCAGGGGAGGCCAAGGTGGACTACGTCGAAGGGTTCGTGCAGCTCGCGAAAGCGAAAGAGGTGGCGAAGGTGCCAGCGCGCAAGCGGGCGAAGAAGCGCGCGCGCGACGTGACGCGACAGGATTGACCTCCCCGGCGGACCGTCAACGCCGTCGTGGAGGACGTGACGCAAGCCGCGGCTCACCGACGGCTTGCAGAGTTCATGAAAGGCGATAGCGGCGCGCTGCGCCTGCGAGACCGCGAACGATCATCAAGCCACACACTCCGCGAACGCACGGCTCAAGGCGGCGCGGTCCAGCTTGCGCCCGATGGAGACCAGGTCGCTGGCGCGCTCTTCTACGCCCCAGGGCCGATCTTCGCGGGCGTCCAGCAACATATGGACGCCTTGAAAGACGAACCGCCGGTCGGCGCCGGCCACGTTCAAGATACCTTTCATGCGGAAGATGTCGGCGCCGTAGTCGCGCAATAGCGCCGAGAGCCACGTATTCAAGCGGTCCATGTCCACCGGCTTTTTCAGGTGAATCCCGACGGACGTCACGTCCGCGTCGTGGGTGTGCGCCGCCGTGAGCTCCTGCTCGGCCGCGAGGGCGACGGGCTTCCCGGCCCGAGCCAAGCGCAGACGAAACTCGCTCGGCAGGTGCTGGGTGTACAAGCCGAGCCGCCCTGCGCGAGGGAGCCGGAGCGTGAACGTCGAAGTGCCGGGCAGAACCGGCAAGGTGAAGCGACGGTCTGCCCCCGCGACCATCGGTCCCCCGGACTCGACCTTCGTTGCAGGCTCGGCCCAGAGACGGCGCGCGCGCTCGGCGGCGGTCGGCTGCCCCGCGTCTTCGCCCGCCACTAGATATAGAGCCGCCACGTCGATGGTGGGGTCAGGGCCCTCCTCCAGGGACAGCTCACACGTCCCCTCGGTCACGTCCAAGGTCCCCGCCCACTCGAACGGATACTCGGGCGATAGGAACGCCGGCTTCTGCGCGAGGGCTCGCGCCAAGTCGAAGCCGCCGACGTCCAGCACGTCCGCCATGGGTACTTGGGCGTTCGTGGAGCGGACGATCTTCGCCAGCGCGTTCATCGCGCGAATTCGTCGCTCCAGCAGGTCCAGCTCCGCCTCCGTTACCAGGTCGCACTTGTTGAGGATGAGGACGTCCGCGAAGGCGATTTGCTCACGGCACTCGCTCGAGTCCTCGAGGTGTAAGAGCACGTGCTTGGCGTCGACGAGGGTGATGATGCCGTCCAGCGCAAACAGCGCCCGTACGTCCTCGTCGACGAAGAACGTCTGCGCGACCGGACCAGGGTCGGCCATGCCTGTCGTCTCGACCAGAATTTGATCGAACTTGTCGCGGCGCTTCATCAAGTTGCCGAGGATCCGGATGAGGTCACCGCGCACGGTGCAGCAGATGCAGCCGTTGTTCATCTCGAACACTTCTTCGTCCGCGTTGATGACCAGCGCCTGATCGATGCCGATCTCGCCGAACTCGTTCTCGATCACGGCGATACGCTTACCGTGATTCTCGGTCAGGATGCGGTTCAGGAGCGTGGTCTTGCCCGCGCCGAGGAAACCGGTGAGCACAGTAACGGGAACTCTTGTCATAGGGCTACAATCCAAGTTGAGACTCCGACGAGCATCCCAGCCACGAGCAGCTCCACCGCTGGCTCGAACGACTCGGGCAAACGCACGCCGGCGAGGACCGTCAGCAGCCCGACCACGAGGAACGAGGCGGTATGCCCCAGCCCCCAGAGCACCGCGACCCGCATCGCTCGCATCGTCCCAGGCTCCCGCTGCAACATCGCGGTCACGGCCGCGACGTGATCGGCGTCGGTCGCGTGGCGCAACCCCAGCCCCAAGCCGAGGACGAGTGCCGACAAGTCCAGCATAGCGTCGGACCACTTAGCGCGGCCTGTCTTTAAATGCAATCAAGTTGCGAGGAGGAGACCGTCGGCCCTCCACGCCGTGACCCGCCCGGCCGCGTCCGCTCCGATGAGGAGCCGGCCGCCCTGGGCCCAGGTGAGGCCGGTGACGGTCTCCTCCAAGAAGCCGAATGCCACCGGCGTGGTTTTTCGGCGCGGGTCCCACACGAGCACGCCGGTATCTTCCGCGCCGGATGCGAGGCGGGCAAGCTTCGGGTGAAACGCGAGCGCCGTGCAGAGCGCGGCGTGCCCCACGAGCTCGATGGGCGGCTTGCCTTCCGGACCTTTGCCCTCGAAGGACCACACGCTCACTGCCGCATCTCCCGAGGTGGCGAGCAACTTGCCCTCCCCGTCCCACGACAGCGCGCGCGGCTTCGCGCTAAATCCCGACATCTCCGATTGTCGAGCTTTCGCCAGGCGCCAGAAGTGGACCGAGCGCTCCTGCGTTCCACACGCGATCACGGCGTCGTTGGGGCTCCAGCTGAGGGAGATCAAGGAGCCCGGCCACGGCAGGTGCTTGGCGACGCCGGTCGCTACGTCGAAGCGCCGTACGCCCCCGTAGCAGGCCGTCGCAAGCTCCGTTCCTTGGCGGTTCCACGCGAGGCCCGACAGCGTGCTTTCGTGGGGCTCGCTCTCGACGAGCGCCCCGCCTTCGCGGGTCCACAGGCGCGCGACGCGACCCGCTCCGGTCGCCAGCCGCGCGCCGTCCGGCGCCCAGGCCACGTGCTCGACCCACGGTGCCCCCCCCGGAAGCTCGGCGATGAGACCACCTTGCGCGTCGTAAGAGCGCGCGACGCCGTCTTGCCCTCCGGTCGTGACTACACGCTGCTTGGGTGACCACGCCGCCGCCATGATGGGGCCGCGATGCGCGTTCAGTCTAAAACGAAGCTCTCCCGAGCTCGCATCGAACACCCAGAGCTCCCCGGCCGCGTTCCCGACAGCCGCCAGCGTTCCGTCGCTGGAGAGCGCGAGCGCCGTGGCGTAGTCGCCCACGTTCGCGCTCCAGGCGACGGGCAGCGCGTGCTTCGGGTTGGCCGGTAGCACACGCGGGCTCGTTCCTGACTCGCGGTCGTGAATCACGGCTCGGCGCTCCTACCGGGCGCCAGCGGTGAGGCGCTGCGCTCGGGATGAGTCGATGAAGCTCCGCGGCCTCCAGCGGGTCGCGCGAGCGAGATTCTCTGGAGCGGGAGCAAACTTGGCGGTGATGGCAGAAACATCGTTTGCCTCGAACGAACTGGGGCGGACCTTCGCCCACGGGCCCGCCTTTGGGCAATCAAAATGCAATCGTATTGCAGAACGCGGAAGAGGTCGTGATGCGCGACGGGGAGTTCGTTCAATGCTCCGGGAGGACGGCTCCTTGTCTGCGGAGAGGTCGAGTTGCGCGAAGCCATCTCGTTGATATAGATGCATTAGGGTTGCAGAAGGGAAGGGCGTCGGCTATGTCCCGTCCGATGGCGACCATGCTTGTGACGAGTCGACCCGGTTCGATGCGGCGCGTCGGTTTGTCTCCGGTGGTCCGCTCTGCCGATGCCCTCGGGCAGATCCTCAGTCCAGAACAGAACGTGTGCCTGCTGCGGCGTCCGCTTCCTCCCGAGGTCGAGCGGGCCCTGGTCGGACTCTCGGAGCTCGAGTCTTTCGAGCGCAAGCGCGTCGTCGCCTCGGCGGCAGACCTCGGCTGGCTGGCGGAGCCGCTCGGACCGGAGCGCGCATCGGCGCTCCTGCCCGAGCTAGGGCGTTGGCTCACCACCTTTCGCGACCTTTGTGGGGAAGCGCCCGTGACGGGTCACGTCGTCGTGACGCGGCAGGATGATTGCCGCAAGTACCACGTCGACTGGGTGGGGCTGCGGCTCATCGTCACTTACGCGGGCCCCGGCACGGAGTGGGTTCCCAATGAAGGGGTGCGCCGCAAGTCGCTCCAGGCGCCCTGGCGCAACTTGGCTTCCATCAACCGTCGCATCGTCCCCGATACCGGTGCGGTCATGACCGCGAGGGCGGGGGACGTGCTCATACTCAAGGGCGAGTCTTATCCGGGGAACTCCGGGCGGGGCGCCGTGCATCGTTCACCGCCTATCGCCGAGAGCCGCGGGGTCCGGCTGCTTTTCAAGCTGACGCTGCCGGGTGCGGGCTGCCAAGATCCCCACTGCACCATCGAGCACGCCGATGCTCGCTGATGTGCCGAGCGTTACCGTGCTCTCGGGCTTCTTGGGTGCGGGCAAGACGACTCTCCTCAACCACGTGCTCGCCAATCGCGAGGGGCGTCGAGTCGCGGTGATTGTGAACGACATGAGCGAGGTCAACGTCGACGCGGCGCTCATCAAGGGGGGGCCGGCGGCGCTGTCTCGCGTCGAAGAAAAGCTCGTAGAAATGCAGAACGGTTGCATCTGCTGCACGCTTCGCGAAGACCTGCTCGTCGAAGTCTCCAGGCTGGCGAAGGAGGGCCGTTTCGACCACATCCTCATCGAATCGACGGGCGTTTCCGAGCCCCTGCCCGTCGCCGAGACCTTCACCTTCGAGGACGAGTCGGGGACGCGACTCGGGGACGTGGCCCGACTGGATACGCTCGTGACCGTGGTGGACGCTCTCAACTTCCTGCCCGACTTCGAGAGCGAAGAGGATCTGCGTTCGCGGCGGGTCGCTCTCGGCGAAGAAGACGAGCGCACTCTGTCGGACCTCCTGATCGAGCAGGTCGAGTTCGCCGACGTGCTGGTGCTGTCCAAGCTGGACCTCGTTACGGAGCAGCAGGCTGAACGCCTCGAGGGGCTGCTGCGACACCTCAACACGCGCGCTCGAATCGTGCGCGCTGAGCGTGGTAAGGTCCCGCTCGACCTGCTCCTCGGTACCGGACTTTTCGACTTTGAGGCCGCGGCGCGCGCGCCCAGGTGGCTCGCGGAGCTCCGCGGCGACCACGTGCCCGAGACCGAAGAATACGGCATTCGGAGCTTCGTCTATCGTGCGCGCGTCCCATTCCACCCTGCGCGCGTTTGGCGGCTCCTCAGCAGCGGGGACACCTGGTCGGGCGTCCTTCGCTCCAAGGGATTTTTGTGGCTCGCTTCCCGCATGGATGTCACGGGCGTGTGGTCGCAGGCGGGCGGCTCTGCCAGCTGCGAAGGCGCCGGCATGTGGTACGCGGCGCTCCCTACCGAAGAGTGGCCTACGGAGCCAGAGGCGCGCGCCGAGATCGAGCAGGACTTTCAGGAGCCTTGGGGAGACCGCCGGCAAGAGCTCGTGTTCATCGGCGTCGACCTCGACGAGCCATTGCTGCGCCAGCGTCTCGACGACGCGCTGCTCACGCCCGCCGAGCAAAGACTCGGGCCGAGCGGCTGGAGGGTGCTCGAAGATCCGTTCCCTCCTTGGCTGCAAGAGCCAGAGGCGACCTGATGTTCGGGCCAACCCCCGAACGAGCGACGAAGCGCTGCGATTGTCGAGCCGGCGCGGCGACGCTCATCATGACGAGGAGGTCCCAAGGCTGAATCGCTCACCCAGCGAGCGACGGCTCATTCAGGCGTCCCGCGGGGCTGCACCGCCCAGCCGATGATGCTCGCGTTCGGCTGAAGAGGAGGGGATAAGAGTTCGCCCGAGGCGCTACCGGCGTGCAGTCGGCGGATGCCTTCGGCATCCAAAAGGACGACCGAGGACTCATCTGCCAACCAGTGCCAAGTCTCGGCCAAGGACTCGACTTCCAGCGAGGCGGCGACGCAAGACGAGCCATCCGCCGAGCGCCCGGCAATCTTCAGGTTGGCGGCGCCGTCCGCCGCGAACGCGAGCAGCTTGGAATCCGCCGACCACCGTGCGGAGGTAGCGAAGCCACCGGCAACGGGCGCGACCGTCCAGCTGACTTCGCGCGGCTCGCTCAGCGGCACTTCGCGGTACGGGAAGACTGTCAGAGTCGCCGCGTCGCTCGCAGGCGCTTCACGCAGAACGAGCACGGAGCTCCGATCCGGAGACAAAGCAAACTCCAAGATCGATCCGCCGTCGGCGGTCAACAGCGTTTCCGGAGCGGGAGCCGTCTCGATGTTCGGGTCGGACACGTCGAGGGAAAGCAACTCGTGCGCTTCGGCCGAGCTTCCGTCGGAGGCGAACACGATGGTGGTCGCTGAAGCCCACTGGATGCCCGCGCGGACGCCCCTCCTAGGCTCGCCCAGGTCTGGGTGAAGCTTGATAGGAGCTGCGGCCGCACGGGACAGCGCGAAAACATAGGCCTCGCTGACCGACCCGGTGTCTTCGAACGAACCGGTGTACGCCACGCGCGCTCCGTCCGGCGACCACACCAGCGACACCGGGGTCACGCCGTGCCGAGCGGCGTCGAAGCTCGGTACGAAGGGACTCGCGAGCTTGCCACCCACCTCGGACTCGGGTCGGAGCACAAAGAGGTCAGCCGCGCTGCCCGTGCTGAAATCGGTAAAGAACTGCGAGATGAAAACGCCCGCCAAGTCATTCCCGGTGGGAGACCAGTCCAGCCGCAGAGGCTGAACGAACGAACCCAAACACGGCAGGTCGCTGTACGCCCCCTGCGGACAATTACGGAAGACTGCGGTCGCGCCGGGCGCCGACGCCGCGAAGTCGACCACGCGCAGCTCGCTGGTGAAACTGGGTTCGGCGTAGAGGAGTCGAGTCGAATCCGGCGACCAGCGGGGACTGCCCGGAGTCTCGTTGGCATCCGTGGCGACGTCGATGACGCCCGACGGCTCCTCGGCGCTGAAGTCAACCACGTGAAGCGTCGACGAATACGCGCCCTGGTCGAGGACGAACGCGAGAAAGCGGCCGTTCGGTGACCAAGTTAGATTGGTGATGCGCGATTCTGCCTCCAGCAGCGGCACGGCCGCACTCAGAGCGCCGCTCTTGGCAGCAAAGAGGGTGGTCTGACCAAGGTCGGTTTCGATGACGTAGGCGGTCCAGCGTTCGAGCGGCGGCGCGAGCTCACCACCGCACGTTTCTGCGGAGACTCCGCCCTGACCGCCTCGACCAGCGCGGCCGTCGTCTCCGCCATCGTTGCTCATTCCGCCGCTTTCCTGGCCATCGCCGCCTGCGCCTGCGCTGGCGGCGGCGCCGGCTGTTGCGGAGACGCCGCTGGCGCCGGCCGTGCCTCCCGCTCCCGCCTTGCCGCCGTCGCTTCCTGTTCCCGCCTTGCCGCTGGAGCCGGCGCTACCTGCGGTGCCCGGTGCATCCCCCTCATCATCATCACCACCGTCGGCGCCGCACGCGGCCGACGCGATGAGCGCGAGACCCAGGACAAGTGCCGAAGAGTACCGCTTGGGACGACCGGGTGAGGAAAACGACTGGCGATGGCTCATGGTACGACTCGGTTGCATCGTCTCAACGCTCCAACTCGGCGTCGCAAGGCTGCTTCCAAGCATCGTTTCCGAAAGTGCCGACGTGCTCCACGAACAGATCGAGCTCGGGTGGGCTCTCGAGGATGGCGACGTCGTACTCCTCACCTCGTTCGAGCTCGACGACCGTTGCGCGGGCCAGGTGTCCGCAACCTTCGATGGCGAAGCTCGGCGAGCCGAGCAACGGACGAGCAGCCCGCAGCACTTCCAACACGGCTGGTACGTTCGTCATGAACGCATGGTCGCCGCTGCGCTGAGCTCGGTATCGTAGCCGGCCCCCTGCGCCCACCACTTGAACTTCGAACGTGCGGTGAAGGTCGCTCACGTCTGCCGGCTCCGCGGCGCCCCCAGCGGTGACCGGGACGAACGGGCCGTTCTTCGTGTGGCTACAAGCATGCGCCACGAGCTTTTCGCCTAACGCGGGGACGCAACCAGGCTCCGCTCCGGCGACGCCGCCGTTGCTCGACCCGCCAGGGGTAGGCGCGCCTCCGTTGCTGGTGCTAGCGGCGCCGCTCGGCCCAGGCTCCGACGTGTTCTCAGAGCCGCCCCTCCCATCGGGAGATTCCAGGTACTTGCCAGCGCAGCCAGTGAGCGAGCTCGCCGCGAGCGCTCCTAACGCCAAGTACGCGGTCGCGGCGCGACGTCGACGGAAGTACGCGATAGCCAGCGCGACGCCGAAGCAGGCCGCGGCCCCGCCACTCGACCGCGACCGCGTAAGGCGGCAGCCGCAGCCGCCCTCAGCTCCGGCGTCATTTCGACCGCGATCAGTCGTCGTTGGCTCACCGCCTTCACTGGGAGCGCCGCCGGGGGAAGGCGCGGCGCCAGCGCCAGCGCCGGCGACACTCGCGCTGCCGCCCGCGTCGTTCGCGCCCCCCACCCCGCTCATCGGCTCGCAACGAGCAGCCTTCTCGTTGCAGACCTCGCCCAACGGGCAGCCATGACGACCGGGAACGGGCGAACAGCCCTGCTTGCAAACGCCGGTGTTGGTGTCGCAAATGCGCCCGCTGTCGGCGTCCCCGCAATCCAGGTCGAGCGAGCAACCGCACGCTGCCGCCATCGCCCGACGTACGCAGGTGGGACGGTCTGGGTCCGGGCACAGCCCTTCCGCATCATCGATCTTGCCGTTGCAGTCGTCGTCCAACCCGTTGCACGTTTCGTCCGTTCCGGTGAGCGGCGCCGCCGAGCAGGTGGCGCCGTCGCTACCCGCGTCGCACGCGGTAGTTCCCTCTACCCTGCACGCGCCGGCCCCAGCGCGGCAAATGAGGCCCACATCGTCCCTTACCCCATTGCAGTTCTGATCGACACCGTCGCAGGCTTCTTTGGCGTTCGGATTGATCGCGGGATCCGTATCGTCGCAATCTCGGGTATTCGGGGCAAAGCCGGCGGGAGGCTTGCACGGTGTCACGACGACTTCGGCCTTGCTGCCAAATCCGTCTCCATCGTCGTCCCGCCCATTGTGAGTCAGAAAGTCGTCGATGTACTCGACGACGGCTACGACCGTAGGGTCAGGCGTGGGGCCAAATACGAAGCGGTACTGCTGCTTCGCGGTGAGCTCGAAGACATGGAGTAGCGGTAGCGCGTCGCAGCCGGTCGTGCCCTCTTGATCGAGGAGGGACGGCAGCGCCTGCGCTTTGCCCGCCAGCACCTGAATGGGCACGTCTTTGCTCAAGAGCACGGCCCACGCGCCGCTGCGCTTCGGCGTATACGTCACGACGCTGTACTCACCGGTCAGGCCGATGCGGTGCTCGGTGTGGACCGGGTCGATGTTGGGGGTGTCAGCCGACGCGGTGCTACCGGCGGTCGAAAGGACGGTCTCGAAGGGGCCGAACTCGGAGTGGAAGCAGCTGTGCTCCGTGACCGCGACCCCGAGCTCCGCGCAATCCCCCGGGACGGCGGCGGTCGCCGTTGCGCTGAGCACGGCGATGAAAGTTGCCGCATACACCGCGACCACGCGCCGTAGCATCGAAAGTTCTCGCCGGTGTCGGTGGTGTTGGTTCGCTCGCATGAGTGCCTTCGCCTTCACAGGGCGGAGGACCATGCCATACGGCTCGTTCTAAGGCAATTGAGTTGCATGTGTGAGATGTTCAATAGAGAGTCGCGTATTCGTCCGCGTTGGCAAAGTGTGTCTGGATAGACTGCGCGTGGTTGCAATTAAGTTGCAATGGAGATATTGCCTGCGGTTGCGCACTTAGAGGAGGTGCGATCAATGAACAGAAACATTTTGTCGCGAGGGTCGGGTCTGGCGCTGCTGCTCACGTTCGGCTGCGCCGTAGGTACGGAAGCGGCTGGGGATGAGGGCACGGCGTTGGGGCAAGCCCAGGCCAGACTGGAAGTCGGCGGTGAATGCGTGGTGGCGGATGAGGTCATCACGCACACCTGCGCTCACGCCAACTTCGGTCCCTTCGAGTCGGTCGCGGCCCAACCGTATCCAGGGTTCGTCTTCACGGACATCAGCGCGGCACACCGCTCTTTTTCCGTTTCGCTACCGGCAGCCGGCGGCCAGTACCAGGGCGCCGTGCTGTACGGTCCCGGGGAGAGCGGGCGTTACGCGTTCTTCACGACGCCGGGGGTGACGCTCAGCGTCTTGGATAGCGGGGGCGCACCGGTGCCACTCGCGATCGAAGCGGCGGTGCCGGACGAGCTTTGTGGCGCGATGGAGCAAGTTGCCGTGTACGAGCTGGATTCGTCACAGGTCTACACGGTCGTGCACGGGCCGACGCCTTCGCCTACCGTGAGCACGATCGTGGAATTCATCGGTGAAGGGCACTGCGAGGAGTGCGAGGAAGTCCACTTGGATGCGTCCTTGTCTCTCGCCCCCTTCGAACGCCAAGATGCGGTGGCCGAGCTCGAGGAGCCCCACAGCTTCCAGATTCCCGCTGAGCTCGAGGTGCGCGAGGGCACGGCGAAGGTCGGCACGGCGCGACTTTCGTTCCGGTCGGGGACGGGCCCCATGGTCCACTGCCTCTATGGCGCTGAACACGAGCACAACGCCTTTGAGCTGGTCGGCTGCACCGGCGGCTTCGCAGCGCGAGATCCGGCAGAGGCGGACTATTTCAAGCTTCACATCAACCTCGGGGCCGCGCTCTTCGGCCCCATTGCCGTCGAAGCCGAGCTGCCTGCGGTGGGCTGCGAGGATGACCACGACCACGAGGAGGAGCCATGAGTAGCAGAGGTGCCACCATTGTCGCTTTCGTCGGGCTGGTCGGGGTGGCTCTCTCCGGCTGCAGCGCGGGTCCTGAGGGCGACCCGGGCGAGCTCGGACGCAATGAAGCAGTCGGTGAGACCAGTCAAGCCGTACTATCCCCTTGCGTTAGTGGGCAGCTCAACAGCGGGTTCATGACGCATGCGTGCAACCACGCTCTCTTCGGACCGTGGTACGGCGCCCGCGCGGCCTCGACCACCACTCCGCCGTGGTTCGGAGTGAAGGCCGGCGACACGACGACCAACGCGGTAGAGAATCCCCTTCCTTCCGTCACCGACTCCGGTTACCCGCACGTCTATTACACCGTCACGTTGCCGAGCGCAGGCGGCGGGGTCTACTCCGGAAAAATGAAGTTTAAAACCGGGTCGACGTCGGCGCTGGGTACCGGGGACTACGCCATCGCGTGGAACAACGTCACCAGCATCCTCGTCAAGCAGGGCGCCACCACCATCAACCCGGACTCGAGTATTTCCCCGAGCCCGGGCGTGATGTCGTGCTCCGGCTATACGGGGTATAACGTGTACCCGTTCACGATTGGCGCGAGTACTCAGTACGACATTACGCTCACCGCGAACACCCCGACGGTCAACATCTCCTTCGAAAGGATAGCTGACCACCGTAAGCGTCTCTATCAAGACTTGGATGGGGACGGGTGGGGCAACTCAGGGGTCAGCTTGCTGAGCGCTTGCGCTCCTTGGGCTGCCTACCCCGTGACGCAGGGCTCCGACTGCAACGAAAGCAACGCGAGCATCTACCCAACGGCGCCGGAGACGTGCGATGGCGTGGACAGCAACTGCAACGGCAGTGACTGCACCTAGAGCAACCTAGGAGGAGAGCGGTTCCGGCGGGGTGATCTCGCGCCGGAACCGCCACCACTCTGCTTAGCCGGCGCGTCGACGACGCCGCGCGCCGAGCGCGACCGCGCCCAGCAGTACGAGGCCTGCCGACGAGACCCTGCTTGGACGCGAGTGGTAACTGCAGCCGTCTGAAGCCGGCTTGTCGCCGCTCGCTAGCTCCGACGGTTCGCCGTCGCCGGGCGCTCCACTTGTGCTCGCGCCCCCCACAGAGGTCCCGCCCCGACCGACGTCGCTCGGGGCTCCGGCGACGTCTGCTTCGCCAGCGGCTCCGTGCCCGCCCTCGCCGGAGCTGGCGTCGGCGCCCAAACCCGCTTCACAAAGGTGCTCAGCGGCGTTGCACGTGGCGTTGCCTTCACAGTCCGTGTCCACGGCGCATCCGCAGCGGATCGCCGCGCCAGCGTTTACGCAGGCGGCCCCGGCGATGCTGCCGTCGCACAAGGCCTCCTGTCCTAGGTCTTCGTCTCCCGAGCAATCGTTGTCCGCACCGTCACACCGCTCGGCCGCGCCGGGGTAAATGTCAGCGTCGTCGTCGTCGCAGTCACCGGCGGTATCGACGGTGGGCATTTCGTATTCGCATCCGTTGAGGCCGGCCAGGGCGCCGCCGTGCGCGTCCCCGTCACGATCCTCGAACTGCGGGGCTGCCTGGATGTATTCGATGGCGACGGCGACGGTTTCGCTGTCGGCCGGACCGAACACGATGGTGTAAGTCTCGCTGCGGACGAGCTCGTAGACCTTGACCCAGGTCAACGACTCCGGCGCTTTGGCGCATTCGACCGCGTGCTCGAACAGCACCGGCACCTCGTCACCCGTCGATGGCAAGACGGAAAGCGGGTACTGCTCCTTTAGATAGAAGGGGTAGGGCCCGTCACTGCCCGGGGAGTACAGAACCCCACTTCGGTTCGAGCCGGGCTCACCGCTCAAAGTCAGCGTGAAGTAAGTGTGGGACGCCGAGATGTCCGTAAACACCACGCCTGGATAGCTCTGCGCGGGCAGGCTGACGAACGGCCCGTCCGCGCCATGACCGCACGTGTGGGTGGTGGTGGCGGTGGCGATCGTCGCACAAGAAAGGCGACACTGATTGCAGGCGTCGTTCGGGACGTCGTTGCCGTCGTCACACGGTTCTTCTTCCTCCCACACGCCGTCGCCGCAGACGGCATACGCAGGGGCCGTCGCGAGTAGCGCGGCCAAGAGCCCACTCGCGCGCCAGAATCGCCGACGAACATGCATGTCGCCGTTTTAGATGCAGATGCAACGAAGGAGCAAATGCAGAATCGCTTAGGGGTTGATGTTAACGCAATCTTGTTGCATATTGAGCGTCGTCGCTGGGGTGGCAAGAACGCTCCGGGGCGGTCGGTCGTAGCTGCTCAATCGGAGGAAACGTGACGCGCAAACATTGGTTCGGGTGGACCGCCGTGGTCGTCTTCGCCGCGCTGTGCGCCGTGATCTTTTGGCCGAAGTCCAAGGGAACGCGCCAAAAGCGCGCGGCGGCGGTGCAGGAGCCGCCCGCCTCTCACGAACCGCCGCTGGCGCCTCCGACGTCACGCCCGGTGGCGCCGCCGCTGGTGCGCGCGCCGGCCGAGGCTCTGGGCGCGACCGTCGCCCCGAGCGCCCCGCCGACCGAGGCCGATGACAGCGTGCCCGAGCAGACAGAGCTGGAGAAGGCTCAGCTCGCGCGCTTGCCCGTCATTTACGCCATTCGAGGTGATTACCCGAACGACCAAGCGCGTTTCGATGCAATGCGCGGCGCTCTTCAGAAGTCGGGGCGGTCGACAGAGGCATGGACGGAGTCGGCGAGTTCAACTTTTGAACGGTGGGGCTCTGCGCTCGAGGGCATCGAGCGGACGGTAGATACCAGCAGCCTGCGTTGCTACGTCGCGGGCTGCGAAGTGCTCGTGACGTTTCCTGATCGCGCTACGTTCGAGCAAGGGGCGGCTAAGTTCCGCAGCATCCCCGACCAAATCCCCATGGGGCGGGTGCAGACGCCTGGCGTTTCTCTCCCAGACGGACCAGTCCTGGTGTCTTGGATGTTGATGCGTCCCGATACTGCACCCCCCGACGCCGGCTAGGCCAGAGCTGCGGGACGCTCAGCTCGCGCGCATCTCATGAACTACTCCTACCGTCTGATTTCGATGCTCTTGTCGGCTTGTGCACTCGGCGTTGCTTGCGGAGAAGAAGGCCGCGGACGGGAAGGCACAGCGGGCGGAGCGAGCGGCAGCGCGGGGCGCGCGGGCGCTTCGGACAACGCCGCGTCTGGTGGCGGCGCCGATGACGGCGGCGCGAAAAACGGCGGGCGCGGTGGCGCTGCGGGTGAAGGTGGTCCCGGCGGCGGCGTGCCCACCGGCGGCAGCGACGCTCCTGGCGGAGGCGGCGAGGGCGGCGTTACCGTGGCACCCGAGCATTGGCTGGCCTTCCAGCTGTGGACCGAGGACGACGATACGCACCCTCTTTTTCTCGCGGGGGTGCCGCAACCGGCGGAGCCGCGCCCGCTCGCCGCGGACGTGGACTTCTGGCGGTGGACACCGGATGGCACGCGGCTAATTTACGCCACCCCCGCCGCCTACGGCGGTCCCCCCAATGCCGCGTTTTCGGTCGCGCTGTCGAGGGCTGGGTCGCTCGACGACCCCGAGCCCCTCCATAGGCCGCTCGACGATGGGGACTATGCGTGGAGCGTGAGCATCTCCCCCGACAGCAAGACGTTGGCGCTCCAACTTTACGAGGCCGGCACTTCGACCTGGTATTTGCGACCCATCGACGGCGGTGTGGGCGACTGGGTAGACGTCGCGCAGGGCTCGGCGGTGGAGCCTCTCGCCGGCGTGGAGGCGCGCTTGACGTGGTCGCCCGATGGCACGCGCGTGGCGGTCGTTCAACGGGAGGACGCCACACACGACTCGCTCTTCATCGTGGACGCTGCGACACGCAAGGGCAGCCAGGGCAGCTTCCGAAACCTTCGGGTCTTTCAATGGTCGGTCGACGGCTCCCGCCTCTTTGCCGACGCGCTGGACCCCGACGCCGGTCAGCGCGTGCTTTACGCTATCGAAGCCGATGCGGCGTCCGACGCGGTCGAGCTCTCCGACCGTGCCGTCCATTCCTCGTTCGATCCCGCCAAGTTCGCGGCGTCCTCGGACGGCGGTACGGTAGCGTTCATGGCGCAAGTGAACGGCGCGGGGGCGGGACGTCTTTTCATCCAGCAGGTCGGGAGCGGACAGCCGGCGGTGCAAACAGAGGGGGATAACCCCTCCAACATCGTCTGGAGCGAAAGCTCCGGGCAATTCTTGTACATTGCGGGCCACCTCTATGCAGTGCCGCGGCAGGGGGGAGACGCCGTGCGCCTCAACCCAGTAGGCAGGGTCGCTCACTGCAACGTGGTTCCCTGTCTGCGGGCAGCCGGCGACGCATTTCTGTTCATGACGTCCGACGCCGATTACACGAGCAACCAGCTCTACGACATCGACCTCTCGAGCGCTTCGCCGTCAGCGCGACTGCTCAGCGCCCTCCCCGCCGGAAACTTCATCGACCTTCTTGCCCTCGCTCCGGACCCCTCGCGACTCATCCTGCTCACGACGGACAATGCGGGCAAACAAGGTACGTACCTGGTCGACCGCAGCACCGCCTCGCCGAGCGTGACGCGGCTCTCGAGATCTCCGCCGAGTAGCTCGTTCCTTCGTTCACCCATGTGGAGCCCGGACTCCCGGCTCCTTCACCTGGTGGCCGCGAAGGGTGGCGGCGGTGCCGTAGACCTGTACATGGCGACTATCGAAAGCGGCACCGCCGTCCTGTCTGCCCCGGTGACGCCGCAAGATCGCCACATCACCGGGGTGGCCGCCGAGTGGCGGCCCCGCCCTCTGCCCTGAGCAGGCGGCCTCGGTCGAGTTGGTTGGAACTTGCAATCGAGTTGCGAAGTCGCTAAGGCGCCGTCATGAAATGCAATAGAGTTGCGACTGCCTCCGCGCTTGGACTCGTGCTCGTCTCGCTGGCCGCATTCGGCTGCGACTCAGACGACTCGGTCGACCCATCTCCCACGGACGGCGGGCAAGGCGGCAGCGGCGGGCGGGGCGGCAGCGCGCCGACGGCGGGCAAGAACGCGTTCCCCAGCGGCGGCTCTACCGCCGATGCCGGAGCTGCGGGCGGAGAACCCATCGCCGATGGCGGAGAGGTGGGCGCGGGCGGCGCCGCCGGGGGGGCGCCCGGCGCCGAAGAGGGCCGGCTGGTGATCGCGGATACCAACGCCGCCACTCTTTACATCTATTCGGTGCCGGCGCTCGAGCAGCTAGCCATCATCGACGACGTGAAGTTCGCGGACCACGCCGGCTTCTTGCCCCTGAACGACGGCCGGGTGCTGCTGACGGACTCAGCTACCAATGAGCTGATTTCGCTGCGTGTTTTGGGCGACGAGCCCGGCGTCACAGGTCGTGCCGGTCTCACTTACCCGG
This sequence comes from Polyangiaceae bacterium, assembly GCA_029266615.1. Lineage (GTDB taxonomy): Bacteria > Myxococcota_A > Polyangia > Polyangiales > Polyangiaceae > PMG-095. The sequence continues at coordinate 16,432 of JAQSWN010000055.1, read as the reverse complement.
CAATTCACTTGGCAGTCGACCCCGCGCATGAGTACGCGGCGATCAGCGGTGCGGGGCCGGCCGCGGGAGAGCCGGGAGCCTTCACGCTCGTTCGGCTGGGCGACTTCTATCACCGCTCGGTGTCGATCCCGACGGGAGAGCCCGGTCTGCTGCTGGGCGGAAGCCCGCTCCATCTCTATCACCGCAACGACGATCCGGCCCAGGTCGAAGCCTACTTGTTCGAGGACCTGTGGAAGGGGACCGTGTCGCTGAAGGGCTCGGTCGCGATCGGCGCGGCGCCGCATGGTGAGGCCCTCGCCCATGCCGATGGGAAAATGTTCGTCGCGGCGGACGACGGCATCAACGTCATCCCCACGGACGGAGCCGAGCTGGGCGAGGTGACGCAGATCCCCTACGACCTCGACGGGAAGACCGGTGGACGCGCCTTCTATGCGCGGCTGAGCTCCGACGCGAAGTACCTCTACAGCTACCTGCGGGATTCAGGGCCGAACTACGACTGGGCCTGGAAGGATTGGGTCAGCGACGCTTACGTCGTCGACATTCAAAACGAGACCGCTAAGCGGATCGAAGTAGGCAAGGGCTTGGTGTACCGCCTCGCGGATTCGGAAAAATACGCGGTGTTCGTGCAGTACCATCCCGATGGTGACTTCGCGCACTTCATGGACACTGACCCGGAGAGCGACACCTTCCAGGAGATCGTCGCCAAGGTGCCGCTCGAAAAGATGTCCAAGACGCCGACCGGCCCCGACGCCGATCCGTGGAGCTCGGAAGCGTTTCGCATGGCCGGCATGGTGCCGAGCGGCCGCTACGCCTTCGTTTCGCACGGTGGCGACGGCAAGGTGTCGATGATCGACACTGCCCGCATGGAAGTCGCGGGCGAGATCGAGCTGCCGACGCCGCTCAACTACGGTGGCTACCTGCTCGGAGTCGAGCCGGGCGCGGTCGTGAGAGACACCGTCGCCCGCTGACAGAGCGCCGAGCGCGCGCGCTGCGAAGGCGCGCGCGCTCAACCGGGATACGACCAGGATCGCTCGAAGATGACGTAAACCGTGTCGGTCGGGTGCGGATCGACGGCGAGCGTGTGCGGGCCCGAGCTCGTTACTGAGTATTGGTACACGAAGTCGATACGTGGGCAGAGGCTGCTCGGGCGGACCAGAGCCGGTACGACGTGAGCGCCTTCACCGTCGTAGAGTCGCAAGGCTGCAGGCGGATAGACGAAAAAAGAGATCTGCGCTGCCGAGGCTGCGAAGTACTGAAATCGGCTGACCTCACCCGGCACGAGGCGCAGCGTGTACATGGTGTGCGGCTCTTCGAAAGAGCTCGCGCTGTCGTTCGGCACGGCGGCGTCGAGCACGCGAAAGGGGCCCTCTGTCGCGTGGAGGCAGGCATGCGCGACGCCTGGGTTGGCGGCGTCGGCCGGCTCGAGAAGGGTCGCACCCGCCGCGACGGCGGTCGCTCGCGGTGTCGCCACGAAGCCGGAGCGGTAGCCGAGCGGATTCAGAAAGCTGCCGACCAGCTCGCCCTGCTCGCCGATGCCGAAGAGCTGAGTGCCGACCGCGCTTCGCACTTGAACGAGCTCGGCGGATGCTCCCGGTGGCAAAACGAAACCGCGCTCGTGCTGCCCCGACTCTCGCAGCCAGCCCACGATGGTCCCCTCATTGTCGATGTCGTACGCGACGGACTGCGCCGACGCAGGGAGCGGCAGAGGAGTGGCCCCAGTCGCTTCGATGCGTACGGCGGTGTCGAGGTCGTTCGCTCTCTTGCTGCCGACCAGTACCCCCTCGTCGTTCAAGCCGAACAGAAGGCCGCCCTCGACGCCTTGGACCGCTTCTAGCCCAGTGTCCGGCCGAAATAGCAGAGGCACGGTAGCTCCCTCGACCTTCGTGCTCCCGAGTGCGAGTCCGCTTGCGCTGCTCGCGAACAACTCGACTTCAGAAGCCCACGGATGGACGTTGAGCTCGAGCTCGGCGCCAGCCCACGACGCGCCATTGCCGTTCACCCTACCGCTGAGAACGCCTTGGGAGCTGAGGTGATGGGCGCGGCTGGGCGCGGGTGCGAGGAAGCGCGGAAGAGCGCTGCCGACCTGGAGAGCGAACGCTCGCGGTCCAACGGCCGTGTCCAAGAAGCCGAAGACTTGGCCGTTGGAGATGTCGGAGAACGTCCAGCGCTCCTCGCTCGGCTCCTTTCGAAGGTCGGGTGATGGACCAAGCCACAGCTCGTAGGGTTCGCTGCCGACGAGCAGCCACTCCTCGTCCAGCACGTCGACCGAGACACGAGCCGAAGCGCGGACATCGTCTACGGTGTACCGAAACCGGTCTGTCCCCGTGAAGCCTTCGTCGGGCCGGTAGTGCACGACGCCGTTCGGTTGCATCGACAGGGTGCCGTGCCGGGGCATGGTCTCGACGCGGATGGCGCGGGAGCCAGCGAGCTCGTCGTTGTCCAAGACGCGGACGACCACTCCGAAGCCGCGCGCGGTCGTCGCTCGATCGTCGCGGAGAACCACGGGAGGGTCGGGCGCACCCCCGGTCGGCGGATCACCGCCGTGGGGTTCCGCTCCTTCGTCGGTGGCCCCACCGATGCCGGGCGCCCCGGCGGAATCGCCCGCGGCGCCCGCCCCGACGTTGGCTGCGGGCTGCCCACGCTGCTCCTCGAGGCACGAGCTGGCGCCCGCGCCCACGAAAGCCGCACACCATGACGCCAGCCTCCATCCACTACGCTCGACTCCCATACGGGTCTCAAACAGTGACGGCCGGATGCGGGGCGCGGGCGCGCAGCCGGAAGTGCTCGCTGAGGCCGCCGACCATGAGCACCAACACACCGGCCCACTCGAGCGCGTGAAGAGCCTCTGCCAAGTGGCCAACGACGATGAGCGCGGCACCCGAGAGGGCCAAAGCAAGCGGCCACACGCGCTTCGAGCGCCAGGTGCGCACTCCGCTCACGATGACGGAAACGAGCACCGCTGTCCCGAGAACGAACAAGTGCTGCGACTCTGTCATTCCGACGCCGACCCCGACGAGCGAGAGCAGCTTGGTATATGTAGCCAGGCACGCCGGACAGACGGCGCACGCCAGGACCGGTAGGAGGACCGACCAACCGCCGAGCTTAGCCGCGGGCTGCTCGTTGGCGCCAGCCTGGCGATGAGCGGGGCAATCGCAGGCTGGCTGGTGCACCATCTTCATGGGATGCGCGTTGGCGGCTTCTGAGCGAACCTGCAGCCTCGTGTCCTCTAGAGTCCGGGGGCGAGAGAATCTCATGCGTGTCTTCCTTTCTTTGACGAGGGGACCTCGATGAAGCGTGTGTGCGTTGGGAGCATCGCGCAGCGGATGACGTGAATAGGCGCTCCGCTTCGGGGCGCTCCGCTATCGACCTCGAGCTCCTGCACGTAGATGTGGGAGAACGCAGGGCGGCCGTTGGTCGCGGCGAACCGGATGATGGAACTTATCCGAATCGTCGACCCCAAACGCGCTCGGCCCATGCTGACCGCGACCAGCGTTTGGCCGAGCGTGACGTAGCGTTCCCACGCTCGGAGCCAATCAGGAAGATGCGCAGCCCTGGCCAGGACTCGTTGCCGGCTTGGCGGCCCCGTGAGATCCGACGCCGCGAGCGTGACGAACGGGCACGTTTGGGAGAGCACGGTGAGCGGCGCAGGAATGGAGATGACCGTCATGGGGAAGCTAGGGGATGAGGAAGGCCTGGACGAGACCCGAGGCGTCGGCCGCAATCACGGCGTTGGCCCGCGGCGCCCACGCCACGCCCGTCACGGTCTCTTCCATTTGCCCGAGGCCGAGTGGCAGGCTCGCTTCTAGCGGTCGCCACACGTAGATGGCCGCGTCGTCGCCGCCGGAGACGAGCCAGGGCTGCGTTGGATGGAAGGCGAGGACGGTGCAAAGGGCTTGATGCGCCGTCAGCAGCATCGGCCGGCGACCTTCCGGCCCCTTGTCGAACGACCACAGGCTGATGGCTGGGCGACCCGACGTTGCGAGGCGTTTGCTATCCGGGGACCAGCAAAGCGCGCGCGGTTGGGCGACGAAGCCCGACATCTCCGAATCCTTGCCTGCGGGCAGGCGCCAGAAATGCACGGAGCGTTCCCGTGTTCCGCCGGCGATGACGGAATCGTCGTGGCTCCACGCCAGGGAGATGAACGAGCCGTTCCAGCGTAGGGTGGTCATCACGTTGCCTCGGCGTGCGTCGACCACGTGAACGCCACCGTAGCTGGCGACGGCCAATTGGGTTCCGCGCTGGTTCCAACTGACTGCGCCGATCATGCCCGCGGCGGGCTCCAGCTCGAAGAGCGGCTTGCCCTCCGAGGACCAAACGCGCGCGGTGCGACCCGAAGCGGTGGCCAGGAGCTCCCCGGAAGGCGACCACGCCAGGTGCGCCACGGAGGCGGCGCCGCCGGAGACGAACGCCTGCTCGCGTCCAGTCGGATCGAACAGCCGAGCGTAGCCGTCCTGCCCGCCGGTCGCGAGCAGGGGAGCCCGCGGGCAGAACTGGCAAGCAAGGACTCCGCCCGAGTGCGCCGTTCGCTCGAACGCGAGTCTTCCCGTCGCGGTCTCGTAGACATGAAGCTGCCCGCCGCTGGTCCCGACCGCTACCTGTCCCCCGTCATAGGAAACGCTGAGCGCGACGACGTAGTCGACCACCCGGCGGGACCACGAAAGCGAAAGCTCCGGAGCAGGGGCCGACGAACGGCCTGGCGTGTCAGCGTTTTTCAAGGATGCTTTCCAGAGTAGTTGCAATAAAATTGCAGAAAGCTCGCTCGGTCACCGGCGCCGCGGAATGCCGCACGCTGTCGTTGATCCCGGGTCACCAATGCGCCATCCTTCCCAGCAACATGAGCCCCTCCAGCCGGCGGCAGGCAGACTTCCGTGACCTCCTGACCTCGAAGGGACTTCGGATCACGGAGCAGCGCCTGCTGCTACTGCAAGAGCTCGCCAAAGTGACGTCACCCATCAGTCACCCGGAGCTCACCGAGCGCATGGATGGCTCGGGGATGGATCGCGCTACCGTGTACCGCAACTTGCTCACGCTGGCGGAGGCGGGCGTGCTGATTCGCGCGCAGCTGGGTGACAATGTCACCCGCTTCGAGCTGCCCCGAACCATGAGCTCGGACCACTCCCACCACCCGCACTTGGTTTGCACCGAGTGCGGCAACGTCCGTTGCCTTCCCGCCAACGCCGTGAAGCTCCGCGGCGAAGCGGCCGACAGCGAGGTGGCCGAAGTGCAACTGCGTGGCCGCTGCGTGAAGTGCGTCGGTGCCTAGCACGATTCTTCCTTCACTCGTGGTCGTGGGCCTCGCCGTCGATCGCGCACTCACCTTCTCCGCGGAAATGACCTTGAGTCTTCAGTTGCGCGATGGCGTAGTCGTACATCGTGTCGAGCTCGATCGGCGCCCCACCGAGCTGATAACGCTCGGCGTCCAGCTCCGGTAGCTCCGCGGGCGTGATGGCTTCTAGCTCTTCGCGGGTGACTACGCCGTCGAGGTCGAGGTCACAGTCCGCCAGCCACTGCGCCAGTCGCCGGATACCGCTTTCGCTTCCTTCTGGAAAGCCGTTGAAGAACAGGTGGTCACCATGGATGGTGAGCGCGATGCTCTCGGTCCGGTCAGCAGTGATGGCGAAGCCGGGTACCTCGTCGAGCTCGCATGGTCCGTAGACCGTCTCCGCCCCCGCGCCGAAGTGGAAGCGAACTTGAGGTGCATCGTAGCAGTCGTTTCCGCCGGACGTTTGCCCGTTGGGCTCTCGCGTGCCGACGCTGGCCAGCGCCGCGGGGGGACACGACTGACCACTCGCTTTGCTCAGCGTGCCGTCGATGAGGTACGTGAAATCGGCCTCCACCATTTCCTCGAAGTCGGCTTTCGAGACGCTCTCGTGGCGAAGCGCGCCGTGCACCGCGCCCGGCGTCGCGTAGTGCAGCTCCCAGCGGCCTTCCTGCAGGCCGTCCAGCTTCCACAGCTCCAGACCCGACTCTTCGACCTGAGTCAGGTCGACCGTGTAAGCTTCCTCGGCTTCAGCGTCCGCGCTCTCGTCCGTGGACAAGTGCACGTCGATGTCCCCGATGGTGATGATGAAGCGGTCGAACGCCACGGACCAGCCATCTTGAATGGCCTCGCCGCTGGAGCCCGCCTTGATGCCTTCGATGATGGTGTCCTCGGGCTCGACGAGCACGGTGAGGGAGCCCTTGCCAGCCACGGCATCATCGTCGCCACTGCAGCCTACTGCCGCGGTGCAGAGTAGAGCGGCCAAGAGAGTCATGGTTTTCTTGCTGTGATATCTCATGCGTTCGGTACCTTTCGTTTCGAAGTAAGTTACGGGGCGAAACTGAATTGCGGTCGGCGCCCAGAAACCACCGCGTTGTGGAGGGCGCGATAAGGCTGCCCGTCGGGCTCGAGGCGCAGCGGCTCCGCGCAGCCTTCAGCGACTTCGCACGGGCTCGTCGAGAGGTCGGCGCTCAGGTCCATGCTGCGCAGCCATGGGGCCGCGTCGAACTGCACGGAGAGCTGCGACTCGCGACCGGTCACGTCGTGACCGAACACTTCGGCGGTCCCTTTGCGCACCACGGGCACACCGCGCTCGGCTTCGGAGCCCTGCTGGATCACGACGGCGACGTTGAACGGCACGTTGCGACCACCGCGGCTGGCGCTCCCCTCGACAATGACGGAAGCTCCGCTCATCTCTCGTGCTGCGTCCAGCACGAACGGGTCCTTCCGGATCAGCTGCGAGCTGATACCGAGGTCATACATCCAGGAACGAACGGGCCCGCTCGTCCCCGAAAGCGAGCCGGCCCGGTGCGGTCGAGGATCCAGTAGATCGATGCGAATGCTGTCGAGCCACTCGAGCCGCGCGGTCTCGCACAGGTCGCCGGCCTGCACGCCAGCGCATAGGTAGAGCGGACCGAACGCAAGCTCAGCGCGATGGATCGTGAGCGATACGCCTCCTGCGGCAAGGACCGGCTGCTGGAGGTCGCTCCCTCCTACGAGAAGCGGCACCTCCGCGTAGGTTTGGCTCGCGTCCGCGCATGCGTTCAGCCCCATTGCGCCGAGCAGCGCCAACACGAGTCGGAGGCGACCGGACGACCCTCTCATAGGGAGACCCCCAGTGAAATCAGGAGCGAACGAGGGGCGCCGGCGGCGATGTGGCGCGCGGGGGTACGGGCGCGGAAGCCGTCGCTCGGGTCCCAGTCGGAGGGAAAGTCGTACTCGAGGGCCGCGTAGCGCCGTCCCAGCAAGTTGAACGCTTCCAGCGTCACGTCGAAGGGAGGGAGCGCTACGCCCAACGAAGCATCGAGGATCCCTACGGCTGCGGAGCTGTCCCCGTAGGGCAGCGGCCGTGGCGACAGGAATGACAACCCCAGGCCGGCTCGACCCAATACTCGCCGCGGGAGCCCGATCGCCGCCAACGAATGCTGAGCACCCAGGTCAGCGCGCAGCACGACGGGCGGTACGAATGGGAGCTGTTGCCCTTCCACGAAAGGCGGCTGCGGATCCTGCGCCGAAGCCGGGGGCGGCTCGAGCAGCGTGGCATCCACCACCGTCGCCGACAGCGACTCTACGAGCCACGAATTAGGTCGCGAAACGAGCTGAGCCGTGACTCCACGGCGGCGGGTCGCCCCGACGCGCTCGAGTCGTCCCTCGGCCGCGTCGAAGGCAATATCATCCGACAAGTGCGTGTAGAAGCCTCCCACGGTGAGGCGCAGTGGCGCGCCGAAGTCCAACCGCACCCCCGCGTCGGCAGAGCGAACCTTGGTGAACGGCGCCCGCTCGCCATCGTCCAGCAGTCGCGCTTGCGGTGAACGGTACCCCTCGCCGTAGGCGGCCAGTAGCGAGAGCTCGGAAGTGAGGTGGAGATCGAAGCTGGTGCGGGGGCCAGCCGCCACCCCCAGCGCGCTGCGCCGAAAGCCCATGATGTATTGATCTTGAGGCCGAATCAGCGGTGCGAAATTACCGAGCCGGTCTTCGACGTCGTAAGACAGAACATCTGCACGAAAGCCTGCGCGCGCATGCAGGCGCCGCCAGAGCACCCAGTCAAGGTCACCCCAGAAGCCGAAGTCGACTCCGCGGACGGATGCGTCCACCCTCCGGTCCCAGGTCTGGCCGCGCACGGTGGCGTCCAGCAAGTTTTGCGTCTGGTCGATGACGTCCAGCCGCCCGTCGGCGCCGACCTCTACGGTGCCGTGGGCCCACGACGTGAGGTGCGCGCGTCGGCCCCGGTAACGACCGGTCATGCCAAAGGTCAGAGTGCGGTTCTGTTGCTCGATGAGGTCGCCGCGTCCTGAGACATCGTTCAGAGTCCGGGAACGCTCGAGGAAGCCGGTGAAGTTGCGCTGCTGCCTGAACGCGTCGTAGCCGATGAACCCAGCGAGCTGGCCGCTTGCGCCGCCTCCGGAGCGAAAGTCAGCAAAGAGGCCAGCCAGCACCCGACTCGCCAACGTGTTTTGGGCGCGAGCGGTGGGTAGCGGATACACGCAATCGAAGCAGACCTTGCCCGACTCGACGTCTTCCACGCGGACCACGCCCGCGGATCCTGCGCGCGCGGTGTGGAGGATGAGGAGCGCACGGTAGGTCACGGCGCCGCTGCCGAAGCGCTGCTGAAAAATGCCAGAGCCGCCTTCCGCGCCTCGATTCTGGCCGAAGCCGGCCGTCTTGACGTAGTGGGCGGCTCCGAAGCTCTCTGTGGACGCTTCGCGGGGCGCCCAGAGAACGAGCTGACGGAAGGTGTCGAATGAGCCGTACGAGCTCCGCAGTCGCATGCCGCGGTCGGCCTGTTCCACCCCAAGCTCGACGTCAATGGAGCCCGCGACCGCGAAGTCCCCCTGGCGGGGGTCGTACACGCCCTCGCTGACTCGCAACGACTTCACGACGTCGCCGATCAGAAAGCCGAGATCCGCGTAACCCTGGCCGTGCAGATGTGACGGCAGGTTGATGGGCAGTCCACCGACGCGCAGCTCGAGATCTTGGCCATGATCGGCATCGAACCCGCGCAGCATGTAGTTGTGCGCCGTGGCGGGACCCTCCCCGCGCCCGATGTAGAGGCCCGGCGCCGTGCGCAACACTTCAGCTCCCTCTGCACGCGGCGCCGCCGCAAGCACGTCGCGCTCCACCTTGAAGTCGCTGATGGCTCGCTCTTCGGTTCGGCCGTCACCATCTCCGTGGACCGTGATCTCGAGCCGCGGGTCAGCGGTTGGGGTTGGGGCAGGCGGCGGCTGAGCGGCGGCCTGGGCGCTCGCCGAGCTCGAGGAGATGCGGACGGGGTGAGACGACGCAAAGCGAACCGGGATGCGGATGCGGCTCTTGATTGGCTGCCCGCCGCGCGTGGCCGGAAAGAAACGCCAACCTCGGACGGCGGCCGAGGCGGCGCCGTCGAGCGCGTTGCCGGCGGAGCGCGCCACCTGGACTGCGGATACCGTGCCTTCGGCGTCAACGGTCACGAACAACTCCACATACGCCTCGTCTCGACCTTCCCTGGCCGAGGGCGGAGCCTCCGGGGGCTTACTCTCGAGCACGCGGGGCGGGACGACCTCGGCGGTGGCATCACTACTCGGGGCGGCGCTCGGTCCTTGCTGCGCTAGCGACACACCAGCGCACAGCACGCAGAGCCCGAAGGCGCAGCAAGCGCAAACGTGGCGGTGATTGAGGGTGGCGGCGATGCAATGCGGTAGCATGAACGAATATCTTGAAAATGAGACGAAGCGCCGTCGTCTGTGAAAGCGAACGCGTGCGCTCACTGCGCGTGGGGCGCGTTCGCAGCCGACCAGGGCCGACGAAGCAGTGGCGAGGCGCTAGCCCTGGGGCGCCGCCGTGTGCAGCGGGGGCGATGAGTCACAGGCCGATGCCGCGGCGGAGCAGACCGCTAGCAAGGCGTGCGTCTACCGTGCGCGCGGAGCAGGGACGGTCAAGAACGGGCTGCGGGCGGTGAGGTCTTCGGCGCTAACCGGTACAGCGCAACGGGCAGGCTGCAGTCCGAGGGTCCAATCAGGTCCGGGCCGAGCGATTCCGTGGGGGACGGGATCAACGCTTCCGGGCGTGAAACGGGCGTGAGCGACCGCGCGTCGACCAGGAACTGGCAGTGGTCGTGCCCGTGTGCGTCGCGTTCTGCGGCGGCGACGCTGGGAGAGGCCGGAGTCGCGTCCTCCGCTTCGTGGGCGTGATGCTCCTCAGCGACGTGGACCCACTCACCGTGGTCAGCGCACCGCGCATGCTCGACCAGCAGCCAATGCAGCGTGCTCGAGACCTGTGAGTACGCGCAAAAGAGCCCCAGGAGCAGCGTTAAACGCGGCAGCAGCTGGCGACGCAACCAGGCGCCTGGGGACGGTCTCACGCGCACGATGAGACTCGCTTATCATAAAAGCCACGAGGTTGCAAAAACACTTCAGCGCCGAGGCCGCGCGCGCGGCGTCAGAGATTCGGTCCGATTGCTACCGGACTTGGCTCCTGAGCCGGTGACTACTCTTGCACCGCGCTCACCGTGCACTCGCCTTCGCCGCGAAAGTGGCCGACGGTGCGCGAAAGGCCGGTCAAGAACTGGAGCATGTTCGACGCGGGCAAGCCGGACGGATCGTACAGCTCCACGTCGATCGGTTGGGCTTCGAGCTCCTCCGCGGTGATGACGCCGTCCTCGTCCGCGTCTGCAAGAGCCATGGTCTCGAAGCGGAGAGAGGTCTCGACATTGGCGCCGGCCGAGCCTTGCAGGCGGTCGTAAAAGAAGTGGTCGCCGTGGGTGGTAAGCTCGCTCGTTGCTTCCGAGCCGTTGGTGACGATGATTCCGAGGGTTTCCCTGCCGTCTTCTTCGGCCTGGCACTCCGTGTACTGGGTGGCGTTTTGGAAGCCGAGCGCGAGGGTTTTGCTCACGTCCCCCTTGGTGGCGGTGGCTTGGATGTAAATCGAGTAGCCGCCGTCGACCAGAAGCTGCAAGTCTTTGCTGGTCGCGTCGACTAGCGTCGCGTCCTCTGCGGCGGGCCTGATCTGGTAGCTGACGCGATCCCAAGCTTTGGCTTCGATGTCCGGGAAGCTGAGGAGCTTTTTCCGACCGGGCTGCACGTTGTCCACGACGAACGATTGCTCGGCCGTGCCGCCGACGTCCCCGCCACCGTCCGCCACCTTGATGTGGGCGAAGGCGACCAGAAACTTGTCGTACTCGATCGACCAGCCATCCACGAAGCCGTCTCCCCCTGCGGGGATGCCTTGCTCGATGTACTCCTCTCCCCAGGTGGTGAAGGTGGCAGTGCCGGTCTCGTTCGACGTGCACGCGCCTAGGGCACAAAACGCGAGTAGTAGAGCCAGGTTTCTCATGGGGTGTACTCGAAGTGGTACGCCGAGAGCTGAGCGACGCCGAGCGAGAAGGCTTTGTGCGCGACGTCTCCGTGAACAATGTCCGTGGGGGAGGATGCGCTGCCGCTCACGATGTCGGAGAAGTCCACGAGGTTGAACCAAACCTGGGGCGTAACCGTGAGGGTGACGGTGCCGTCGCCCGTGACCTCGACTTCGTCGAAAACGCAGCCGTCGATCTCGCCCTTCGGCGACGTCTCCTGGATGTCGGTAAGATCCGCCGAGATCGTGAAGAAGACGGTTTTTTCCGCCTTCGTCGCGACGCCGCTCGCCGTCGCGATGTGACGGGCCAAGTCCTCTGCGGCCGGGCCGACGACCTCGTCGGGGAGGACGATTCGCCCAGACCGAAACGTGCCAGTGATGCCGTTACCGTCGACGAGATTTGCCCCGCGGAAGAGGTCTACGCTGCTCGGCTCAACCATTTCGCCGAGGGCGTTACCGGCCACGTAGTGCTGCGGGTGCGCGTATGCCGTGCCGATGAAGAAGTCGCTCAAGCGCTGCCTCAGCGTGCGGCGGTCGCTGAGGGCGAGCGCGGGCTTGCCGTCGAAGTAGTACAGACCGCCGACGGCGAGCCGCGCGCTGTCCAGCTTGACCCTCCACTGGGTGCCGCTCGTAAAGTCGTCCGCGATGGTTGCGGCTGGCTTCACGCGCGTAGCGAGGACGATGCGCTGGCCACCGGTGGTGTCCTTCGCGTCACTGGAGCAACCATTCAGAGCCGCCGCGCAAACGCCGACGGATAAAACTAAGAATGAGCCAAAATTTAGGTACTTCATGACGTAGTGCTCAGATTGAAAGCTGAAGGGACAACATCAACGACCGCGGCGCGCCGACCGAAACGTGCCGCAGCGGAACTAGCGAAGCGGAGCGCCCGCCGAAGCTCGACGCGTACGCGAACTCTCCGTCGTACCAGCTCGTGTCCAGCAGATTGAACGCTTCCACGCTGAGCTCGACGCGAGAGAGCTTGAGTCCCGCCGAGGCGTCGACGAGGAAGACGTCGTGACCCATTTGCGCAAACGGTAGTGGACGCCGCCCCAGGTACGTCAGACTCCAACCGATTCGCCCTTCGAGCGCGCGGCCCCCCACGTGGCCAAGGGTTCGCCCGAGTGACGAGTCCGAGCGCAGCACGGAGGCGGGCACGAACGGCAGCAACTCCCCCGAGCGGTACCCCTGACCCGACTCGCGGAACTCCGCGCGGGTGTAGGTGAAGCTCACGCTGGACGCGAACCATGGCGCGGGCAGGGCCGTGAGCTCCGCCGCGAAGCCGGTGCGGCGCGTGCCAGGGACGCGCTCGCTACGCGCCGTGCCGGCGTCGAACGCCAAGTCCTCGCTCAGCAGGGTTTGAAAGACGGCAAGCGAGCCGGTCGTGCCGACGCCGTCCCGGAAGCGCAGCCCCGCTTCGTACGAGCGCACGGTGGTAAACGGAGTTTTTTCGCCTTCGCCCAAGCTGCGCGCTTGCGGCGAGCGAAAGCCGTCGCCGTAACTGGCCAGCGCCGATACCCACGGGAGCGGGCGGTACTCCACCGTCGCTTTCGCGCCGACGTGCGCGCCCTGCGAGCCGCGCGCTTGCCCGGCCGCTTTGCCGCCGCGGTCTTCCGCGCCGTAAGCCAAGCCGTCGAAGCGCAACCCGCCGCGGACGGCGAGCTGCGGCAAAGGCTGGAGCGCGAGGTCCCAGTACGCGCCCATATCCGCCGCCCGCACCCGCGCGTTGACGTCTTCCGCCGTAACCGCGTCGTCGACGGCCGAGAGGCGCCGCTGCGACTGCTCGACGTAGTCGGCGCGCCCGAAGAAGCCGAGCTCCAAGTTGTCCCGCTTGGAGAATAGCGCGAGAGGGTGACGCACCTTGGCTTGGAAGCCGAACGTGGTCGCGTCGTTCAGCTGCTGCACGCCGTCCCCGTTCGCGGGGTCGAGGAGATTGCCGGTGAAGTTCTGGCGCAACCGCATGGTGTGGCGCACCACGTAGGGCGTGATGCTGAAGCTCTGCCGCGCTGAGCTGTCGCGCAGCTCCGCCACCAGCTGGGCTCTCGAGCTGTCGCCACCTTGGCGCGGATCGTAAGTCGCGAAGCGGTCCACCGCGCCGGACTCGATATCGGAAAGGCGCAGCACGCCGGCGGAATCGAAGCGGCTCGCGTAGGCGCTGCCCATCACCCGCAGCGACAAAGTAGGCGTTAGCGCGAACGAGCCTTGCGCGACCCCGGAGCCGCGGCGGGCGGCACGAGACGGCCCAAAGCCATCCGTCTCGTAGAGCTCGGCGGCGGCGAAGGTTTCGTCCGAGCCGCCGGGGGGATTGTAACCGAGGAAGTACCGGCGGGTGCCGAACGAGCCGGCGCTCACCTTGGCCGTCGCGCCCGGCTGGTCGAAGCCGAGCTTCAGCTCCAAGCTGCCCGCGACTGCAAAGTCCCCCTGGCGCGGGTCGTAACTCCCGGGGGTGCAGCGAATGCTCTTCACGACCTCCGGCATCAAGAAGTGCAGGTCCGCGTAGCCTTGACCGTGCAAGTTCGAGACGTCGTTGACGGGCGCGCCCCCGGCCCAGATCTCCAAGTCTTGGCCGTGCGCCGCGTCGAACCCGCGATAAAAAATCTGGTGCGCTTTACCTTCCCCGCTGTGCTGGGTCAGAAACACGCCCGGACAGACCACCATGAGGTCCGAAGCGGTGCGGTGAGGCGCCGCGCCCAGCACCTCACGACCGCGCACGACCTCGCTGGCGGCTTGGCGCCGCGCGGCCGGCTCTCCCTGGACACGAACCTCGACCGGAGCTGCGCCCGCGGGAAGACCCTCGGGGGCTTTCTGCCCGAGCGGTTCGGCCTCGACTCTCGGCGCGACCAGGCTCAGGACCAGCGCTGGAAACAGGCCGGAACAGACGGCTCTCAGCGCGTGACCCGGCATCGTCGTGCCGTGTCACTAGTTCAGCAAATCGTGCCACGCAAGGACCTTCGACCGACGGGGCGGCTTCTCCGCAGGGTGACGCGCGCCGCCGGGCCAAGCTCCAAACCACTGCTCGGCGCGCCCGCCGCTGCGAGGCAACTCCTGACTTGTTGCAACGCAGCGGCCTTCGGCGTCAGAACCTCGCCGCTACTTGGCGGCCGGGGTCGTGATCTCTTTGGTCAGCCGCGCCAGCTCGGCCTTGAAATTCGCGGTCGTCACCTTTTCGAAGGCTTCGTCCTCGAAGTCTTGGGGGGCGGGGACGGCGGCTTCGTCCAGTGCGGCCGGTGCGGCGACGACTGGAGCCGGGTCGGCGGTGGGAGCTACCGGGGGTGGGGGCGTGAGAGCGGTCGAAGGCGTCGCGACGCTAGCCGCCGGCTCCGGCTGCTTCTTCTTCAAGATGCCGCAACCAACCAAGGAAAAGCTCAGCACCGCGAGGCAGGTCAATCGAGTCGCGTTCATTTGTTGGCTCCAGCGACCGTGGGCAGCGCGCCGCTACGGAGCGCGTTCATCGCGTCTGCGTTGCGCGTGTCTTCTTTCGTGATGAGCACGTCGACCGCTTGCACCGTCTTTGCGTCCTTCGCTTTGTTGGCGAGGGCGCGGATGCGCTGCAGGTAAGCCGTGCGCTGGGCATGAAGCTTCAGCTCTTCCGTGGCGCGCGTGTCGCGCAGGAGCTCCGTGCCCCACCGCACCTGCAGAGCCGCAATTTCAACCTTGCGGCGATCGGGACGGGTTTGCTTGAGCGCGGCCAAGTCCAGAACCAACGCTTCCGGAGGCTTGGGCGCGACGCTCGACGAAGGAGCCGCGCTGGTGCTCGCTGCCGCCGAAGCGCTGGCGCTGGTCGTCGTGGTGGCGGTCGCGGTCGGCGTCGCCGTGGCCGTCGCGGTCGTCGTTGCGGTCGCGGTGGCGGTCGTCGTCGCGGTCGTCGTTGCGGTGGCGGTCGCGGTCGTCGTTGCGGTCGCGGTGGTGGTCGTGGTCGGCGCGGTCGTAGCGGTGGTGGTCGCGGTGGCCGCTGCTTGACGCGCCTTGGCCGCGGCGATGGCCGCTTCTCGTTGTTCCTTGAGCTTTTGCAATCGGGCATCGCGTGCGCTCGTGCCGCCGGACTGACCGACGGCTTGCGACGCGATGGCTCCGCTCATGAGCAGGAGCGCGGAAGCGATATAGAAGTGTCTCTTCATGGCTAGCTTTCCTCGACGAAGGCGCTAAAAAAGCGCCGCGATATCATTCGGGTACGGGGCTGGTGCACGCAAGCTTCGCGCAGCTGTCGGCGGGCCATGGGGTGGGACCCGATTGCGGAAAGTTCGGGCCATTGACGTTGGCCCACTCGTCGTCCGGCAGCTCGGACGAGCTCGTTGCCAAGCAGTTGATGAGGTCGGTCGTCTCTTGCGCCATCTGCGCTGGCGCCCAATCGCCGGCCAGGTTGGGGTTGGCGCTCGATCCGAGCGTCACGCCGCAGCCGCGCAGTCGGTCACGCGTGACGTTGGTGCCATTCGGGCCGTTGGCGCGGTCTGCTTCGATGCAGTCGGCGACTGCTCCATACTGCATCTCGCAGATTCCCTGGTCGGCCGCAGCACAGGCTTCCCACTCGTCGGCGCACAGCGTCTCCAGGCACTCCGTACAAGTCTCGAAGGCGAATGGCGGTTCGCCGCCCGCGCCGTCGGCTCCGCCTTCGGAGAGAGCGCCCCCCGCGCCCGCACCGGCGTCGCTCGCGCCGCCGCTACCCGCCGAAGAGATACCGCCGATACCACCGCCCGGCGCGCCGCCTTCGTCGTCTCCGTTACCACCGGTGTTGCTGCCGCTGGTGTTACCGCTGCCACCCACGCCCCCCGGACAGATGCAGGAACCGAACGAGCCGTCCGACTCGCATTCCTGGTGGCCCGTGACGCCGCCGGGGCATTCGCAGCCGTTGACCTTGTCCCCCTTCTCACAAGACTCGTCGCTGTCCTCCTTGACGGTGCAGTTGGAGAGCAGGAGCGCAACACCCACGGCGCCCATGAACAAGTGCCGGTAAGATCGCTTCATAGTCATCGGTACGTTCCCTCGTTGCAGGTCGTTCGTTCGCCTGGCCACCCTTGAGCCGCGAATCTCCAAGAGCCGATACTCTTATACGAAAGGCCTGCAGTTGTGATCCCCCGCGCCCCCGCTTTTTGAGGCCACATCCTCGCCACGCCTCACAAAGTGCCACAAAAA
>JAQSWN010000265.1 GCA_029266615.1 Polyangiaceae bacterium | reverse complement strand
AATTCACGGCTCGGAGAGGGCCTGCACCGGCGGTGTTGGCGGCTCCGCGGCAGGGACGCTACGCTCTTTCCCGGTGGTCGATTCCACGGCGTCTCCGGAGCTTGAGCGATGGTTCGGGCAAGCGCAACGCAAAGTGCGGGGTCGGTTGTGGGCGCGCCGAGTGCTGACCGGCATGGCCGTGGGGTTGTGCGCAGGGAGCCTCACCGCGGCCGCGCTGTGGTGGCAGCGTCAGGGCGGGCTGCGGCCCCTTTCGGGCGCGCTGGGCCTCGTCGGCGCGGGCGCGGGCGCGCTCGTCGCGGCGCGAAAGCGTTGGAGCGACGAAGAGGTGGCGCTCTACTTGGACGAAAAGCTCGAAAGCCAAGAGCGCATCGTGACCGCGCTGGGCTTGCGGCAAAACGAGAGCGAGGCCGCGCGGCATTTGAGTGAGAGCGCGGCCACCGCGCTGCGAGAAGGCTTGCCCGCGCTGCGCGGCCCGAAGGTGCTGGACGCGGCTCACTGGTTGCTTCCCATCGGCGCGGGGGCGATCGTGTGGCTCAGCCTCTCGCCGCTGCCCGCCGCTCCCGCCAGCGTCGCCCCGCCGGGCGTGGAAAAGATTCAAGCCCGCGACGTGAAAGGCCTCGAGAGGATCGAGGCGTTGCGCGGCCAGAGCGGGCGCAGCCCCGAGGACGAGCGCCGACTGCGCGCGCTCGCGGACGAAGCGAAGAAGCTGCGGGGCGAGCTATCCCAAGGCATGGAGAAGCGCGAGGCCCTGTCGCGGATGGCGAAGCTGCGCGACACCATCGCCGAGCTGCGCTCCGAGTTCGGAAAGTCGCAAAATCGTCAGGGTTTGGAGGCTGCGCTCGGGGCGCTCAACGAGCACCCGGGACTCCGCAAAGCCGCACGCGCGCTGGGCGACGGAGATATCACCGGCTTCGACCGGGAGATGCAGCGGCTCGCCAACCAAGCCGAGCAGCAGTCGAGGGAGAGCGCCAAGGAGGCGCTCGAAGAAGCCGAGCGCGCCGCGCGCGAAAAAGGCGCGCCGGGGCTAGCGGACGCGCTCAAGCAACAGCGCGAAGCGTTCGCCAAAAAGAGCGCTGACGCCGAGGCGCTGCGTGAGCTTGCCAAAGCGCTGGAAGGTCAGCTGGACCCCGAGGCGCTGGAAGACTTGAAGGAGTTCGGGCAAAGCGGGGATCCGAAAGCCGGCCAGCGCTTGGCGGAAGCGATGGGCAAGGCCTTGTCCAAGCTCAGCCCCGAAGAGCGAAAGCGCCTCGCCGAACAGCTGAAGAAGCAGCTCTCGCAAAACCAAAAACAGGGCGGCGCCGCGACGCCGATGACGCCCGAACAGATCGAGGAGATGGCCAGGCGGCTCGCGTCTCCTGAAGGTCAAAAGGAGCTGGAAGAGCAGCTTCGAAAGCTCGCCAACCCGGAAACGTCCCCTGAAGCGCAGCGCGACGGCGCCTTGGACGACGCGGAGCGCGGCCTCGGAGAGGCAGAGCGCGGCTTGGGCATGGTGCCGATGCCGGCGCCGGGCAGCGGCAGCCCCGCGGAGAGCGGTGGCCCTGCTGCGAGCGGCTCCGGCGAAGACGGCAAGGGAGGCCCCGGGTCCCAGCACGACGACGGCCAGGGTAAACACGAGGGCCAGAGCGAAAAGGTGGACGCGCCGGAGCTACGGTCGAAGGCCAATGTGCCACGTAGCGGCGTCGGCCCCATGCACGCGGCCACGCTCGGACGCGCGCCGGCGCGGGCTTCTGACACCGCGAATCAGCGCGGCACGGGCGCCCTGGGTAGCGCCGCGCCCGGGGAAATTGGCGCCGTGGAGCAGTCGGAAGTGCCGGAAGAATACCGGGAGCACGTCGGGCGTTACTTCGAGCCCTAGCCCTTTGCTAGGGTTCGGCCCTGCATGAGCGAATCCTTTCAGGCCAGACTCGAGAGCGCGCAGAGCGCCGCGCAGCGGCTGATGCAAGCCGTCAGCAGCGTGATCGTCGGTCAGCGGGAGGTCGTGGAGCAGGTGCTGTGGGGCCTCGTCGCGGGCGGACACGTGCTGCTCGAAGGCAACCCAGGTTTGGGTAAGACGCTCTTGGTGCGCACCTTGGCAAGCTGCCTGGATTTGCGCTTCTCGCGCATCCAGTTCACGCCCGATTTGATGCCCAGCGACATCACCGGCACCAACGTGCTGGTCATGGGCGAGGCCGCGGTCGCGGGCGGACGCTTCGAGCTTCACCGCGGGCCCATCTTCGGGCAAGTCGTGCTCGCGGACGAGATCAACCGCGCGACGCCGAAAACTCAAAGCGCGCTGCTCGAAGCGATGCAGGAGCACGCCGTCACCATCGCGGGTATTCGTCACGCCCTGGAGGAGCCGTTCTTCGTGCTCGCGACCGAGAACCCGATCGAGATGGAGGGCACGTACCCGCTCCCGGAAGCGCAGCTCGACCGGTTCTTGCTGAAGGTGCTCGTGCAAAGCCCCGGGGACGAAGATTTCGCCCAGATTTTACGACAAACGACGGGCGCGCCCGCAGCTCCCCCGCCCCGGGTGCTCGCGCAGGAGGACGTGCTCGCTCTGCGCGCGCTGTGCCGCGAGGTCGCGGTGGCGGAGCCCGTGCTCCGCTATGCGGCACGGCTGGTCGGCGCCTCGGATCCGGGCGCGGCGGCGGCGCCAGAGCTGGTGCGCCGCGCGGTCCGCTTCGGTGCGGGTGTCCGCGGGGGCCAGTCACTCGTCCTCGCCGGCAAAGCGATTGCGCTCTTGGAGGGTCGCGGGCAAGTCTCTTTCGACGACTTGAAGCGCGCCGCCGCGCCCGTGCTGCGTCACCGCATCCTGCGTAGCTTCGAAGGCGAGGCGGACGGCGTGACCACGGACAAGATCGTGGCGGAGCTGCTCCTCCGCGTGGAGACTTTGCCGGAGAGCGTCGCGCGAGCGGCGGCGAGCTAAGTGCGAAACCTCAAGCATTCGCTGGCGTTCCTGTGCGGCTCGTTGCTCATCGGGGCGCCTCGATTGGCGGCCGCGGCGGCCGCGCTGGACATTCAAGTGCAGCCGATGCTCGGCGCCGGCTCGCCCACGGTCGACGGCTGGATGAGCGCCGACGTGCGCATCGAAAATCGCTCGCCAGAGGTGGTGCGCGGTACCTTGTCGGTGGACGTGGAGGTGGCGTGGAGCCGCTCCGGCTCGGGTCCACACAACGGGACGGACGTGCCCTTCTCCGTACCGGCCAACGCGCAAGTCTCGGTGGAGGTGCCCGTACACGGCCTCGCGAGCTCCGCCTCGATCATCCACGCCAGGGCCGTGAGCGAGCAGGGCCAGCTCCTAGCCGAGGCGAAGACGCCGGAGTCGCGCGGCAACGAGCCCCTGATCTTCGATCTGGGTTCGCCCAGTCACTTCGCACCGGTGGTGCGGCCGTTGTCGGTCCCGCTGGTGAGCCCGCCCTGGGGTGGCCTTGCGTCCTCCACGCTCGCCGTTTCCAGCGCGCGCAAAGACAGCCGCACCGGAGAGCCCGTCGTGCCTCGTCTGCCGAGCGGCTACGCGCCCGTCACGGTGGTGGTTGCAACTGCGAGCGAGCTGTCGCTCATCGGCGAAGAAGCCCGCGCCGCGCTGGGCGACTGGCTGCTCGCGGGCGGCGCGCTCGCGATCGCGCTGGAAAAGCCGGAGGATGTCCGCGCGCCCTACATGGAAGCTTGGGCCGGCGGCCCCGTTCACGAGCAGCCGCCGACCGAAGCCCTGCGCGGCGAGTCCGTGTTCGCGATACCCATCGATCCGGGCGGCGTGCCCTCGGGGCGCCCTTCCGGCGTCACGGAGATGCGCATCACGCCGACGCCGGAGTCGCGCACCAGGCTTCGCTCGTACGGCGGCGGCAACCTGCGCCCCACGCCGTGGGGCGCTGCCGCCAGCTATGGCTTGGGAGAGCTGCATCTCCTTGCGTTTCGACCCAACGCCGAGCCGTTCGTCAGCGACCCGTGGACTCACCGCAAGCTGGCAGACTTGGCCCGCCACGCGTGGGACCGGCGCGCGACAATCGCCCTCCCCTTCGCCCAGCAAACCTTGGACGAAGGCCACTTGGCGCAGATTCGGCGGGAGCTGGACCCGAACCAGAGCACGCGCTGGATGATCGTCGTATCGGCGATTTTGCTGCTCGCCTATGCAGGGATCGCGGGGCCGCTGAATTTCTACCTCGCGCGCCGTAACGGGACGCCGCTGCGCGCTCTGTCTCGTCTGCCGCTCATTTCCGGGCTCGCGCTGGTGCTCGTCGTCGGGCTCGGCTTCTTGGGTCGCGGCGTGAGCGGGCGCGCGCGCCGCATCACGCTCGTCGAGGCCGGCGCGGGTATGAGCCGCGCGGCCGCGACGCGTTTTCGCGGCCTGTACGCCTCTTCGGCGCGCGAGCGCGTGGTCCAGGCGAGCGCGCGCGGTAACGTGCTGGACGCGACTGGCGACGCCGAGCAGAGCGGGCGGCGCCTGGTCCTCGATCGCGACGGCGCGCGCCTCACGAAGCTGCAAGGGCAGCCTTGGGAAGTGGTGGTCGTCCAGGAAGACGGCTTCATCGACCTCGGCGGCGGCGTGAGCCTCATCCGAGGGGCCGACGGCAGCGTCGGTGTAAAGAACCGGCTCGGGCGCGACTTGGTCGGCGTGGTCTTGAACCCGGGCGGCTCCCGCACCGCGCGCTTCTTCGTTCGCATCAAGGACGGCGAGCTGGTGCAGGAGAGCGCCGGACAGTCGCTGGCGCTCGCCGCGAGCGGGCCGCTCGCCGGAGGCGGGCTGAAGCTCGACGGCGCGACCAAGCAGCTGGAAAGCTGCAGCAAAGGGTTGCCGAGCGCCTGGTCCGCGCTCGAGTACGCTTCGCCGCGCAACGTGGAGTTCTGGCCGTCGGACGTGCCCGTGCTCATCGGCCAGCTCGACGGCGGCGAGGGCAAGCAAACCGACAGCGGCTTCCCGCTCGAAGCCGACCGTACTTTGTTACGCGTGGTCGGGACGGGAGGTGTGCCATGAACGCGCCCGCGATTCGCGTCCGCCATTTGTCGCACCGTTACGGCGCGCGGGAGGTCCTGCGCGACGTGAGCTTCGACGTCGCTCACGGCGAGATTTTCGGCTTCATCGGCCCGAACGGCGCCGGCAAGACGACCACGATTCGTGTCATGGCTACCTTGCTCGAGCCCGCGACGGGTCGCGTCGAAATCGACGGATTCGACGTGAGCATCGACCCGGACCGGGTACGGCGCGCCATCGGCTACATGCCGGATCATGCCGGCGTGTACGAGCGCATCACCGTGCGCGAATTTTTGGAGTTCTTCGCCGACAGCTATCAAATCCCGGATCCGGGCGTGGTGGACGTCGTGCTGGAGCTCACCGACCTCAAGAAGCTAGACGGGCGACTCGTGGTCGAGCTGAGCAAAGGGATGAAGCAGCGCCTGCAAGTCGCGCGCATCCTGCTCCACGATCCCAAGGTGCTCATCTTGGACGAGCCCGCGAGCGATCTGGATCCGCGGGCCCGCATCGAGCTGCGCGACTTGCTGCTGGAGCTCCGCGAGCTAGGCAAGACGATCTTCCTCTCGAGCCACATCCTCACGGAGCTCTCGGACGTGTGTACCTCGGTCGGCATCTTGGAGCGCGGGCAGCTCGTGGTCGCGGGCCCGATCGCCGCCATCGGGGAAGAGCTGGCTCGGCGCGCCCGCGGCGAGCAGCCGGCGGCAGCCGTGGCCCAACCGTCCGGAACGAATGCGCCGACGGAGCTGCTCACCCCGGGCGGAGCTGCGATCCCAACCGCCGCGCGCCGCCGCCTCAAGCTGCGGGTGCTGGGAGACGCCCATCCGGTCGTGTCGCTCTTAGCGGGCGGCGTCGGCGTGCACCAAGTGGATCCGTCGCCGGGAGGTCTCCTCACCGTAGAGTACTCGGGCGACGAGCGCTTCGTGGCGGACGTGGTGCGACACCTCGTAGCTCAAGGCGTAGGTATCGTCGGTGTCGAGCCGGAACGGAACGAGCTCGAGCGGATTTTCCTCGAGGTCACGCGGGGAGACTTGCAATGAGCATTCAATCCGGTTCCGCGTCGATCCCTCCTCCCGCCCCCAACGCGTCGCTCGGAGCGCGGCTGGGCTTTTGGTGGCGAGGGTTGGCTCGCGACCCAAACCCGGTGTGGATGCGCGAGCTGCGTCAGTCCGCGCGCCTGCAGCGCACGCCCGTCATCTTGATGACCGTCACGGTGGCGATCGCCCTGTTGATCTGCTCGGTCGGCGGCATCGCGAGCGTGACCACGGAGCCAGCAAAGGTCGGTGTGGGCATCTTCCACACCTTCTTCTCGCTCGCGTTCGCGCTCGTGACTTGGCTCGGGCCCGCGGTCGCCGCGAGCACTATCGCGGGAGAGAAGACGGGGCGCACCTGGGAAGCGCTCGCGCTCACCGGCTTACCGCCGTCCAGCATCGCGCGCGGCAAATTCCTTTCCGCGTTCACGTACGTGGGGCTCTACCTGGTGATGCTCGCGCCGGTTGGCGTGTTGCCGTTCTTGTTCGGCGGCGTGGCCGCAACCGAGGTCATTTTAGCCTTCTTTTGCAGCTTCGTGTTCGCTGCGCTCGCAGTCACGTTCGGCCTTGCGCTCTCATCGAAGTTCCAGAGCTCGGCCGCGGCCATCATCGTCACGTTGATGGTCACCCTCGTGACATCCTTCGCCGTTTACATGGGCCTCGGGGTGGCGCTGTCCGTCGCCGTGCACGACCGCTGGCCCGCCGTCCAACAAGGTCCGCCGGTTTGGCTGCCGACGGCTTGGGTGCGCGCCGACCTCGGGCTCCACTACCTGGCGTTCCTGGTCGTGCTCCCCGCGGTGGCGGTGGTCGTGCCGGGCTGGCTCTTTTACGAGATCACGGTCGCTAACCTCGCCGGGCCCAGCGACGACCGCTCGACCCGTCTGCGCGCCTGGACGATCGCTTCGTCGCTTTCGCTCACGGGCTGCTGCTCGATGGTCGCGGTCGCGACCCGGCACGTGGACTGGGCCAAGGCCCAGGGCTCGTTCTTGTTCGTCTTCTTCGTGTTCGTCGTGTTCTTGGTGGCCGGCGAGCCGCTCGGCCCCTCTCGGAGGGTGCGAGTCATGTGGGAACGCACCCAGCGGAGCGCGCTGCGCCGGGCGCTTGGGCCCGGCGTCGTACCAGCCACGACGTGGCTTTTGGCGCTCATTCTCCTCGCTTTCGCCGCGTGCATCGGCGTGGGGTGGCTCACGCTTCCGACGGCGGACGACCGCATGGTTCTTGTTGCGTTCGACGGGCAGCTTCTGGCGTTTTTGATCTTTCTCTGCGGGATTTCCGCGTTCTTTCGGACGCGCGCCGAGGGTGCCACCGTTCCGCGCGTGCTCCTCGTGCTGACGCTCGTCACGGCGACCATCGGTCCTTGGATCGTGCTCGCCATCTCCGGGGTGGTGACCCGCTCCGGGGACGCGGTCCTCGCGCTGGGAGCTCCCTCGCCCGTGTTCGCGTTCATCCTCGCCGAAGAGATCGCGCGGAGCTCCTCGAATCTTTCGACCGAGCTCACGGCGGCCGTGCTGTGCTCCGTCGGTTACGCCTTGTTCGGGGTCGGCTTGCTGGCCCTGGCCGCCGGGCGGGCTCAGTCCCGACTTCGGCAAGAGCGGGAGCGGCTGAGCCAACTCGAGGCGATGCTGGACGCCGAGCTACGCGCCGAGCAAGAGGCCGCGCTGGGGACGTCCTTGGCCGCCCCCCGAGAGCTCGAGCCCAGCCCGCCATGACGCGGTCGGGCCTGCTGGACCCCACCTTCGTGCGGGAGCTTTCGCTGCTCCGGCGGCGCTTGAAGGTCGATGTGCGCTCCGGCGGTGCGGGCGAGCACTTGGCGCGACGGCGCGGCGGAAGCGCCGAGTTTCGCGAGCACCGCCCGTATGCTCCCGGAGACGATCTGCGTCGCATCGACTGGCTGGCGTTCGCACGGAGCGGCGTACCGGTGGTGAAGACGTTTCGCGCGGAAGAAGACGTCGTGGTGCGGCTGCTCGTCGATGCCTCTGCGTCTTTGGCTTTCGGAAATCCGCAGAAAATCGAGCTCTGCCGGCGCCTTGCGGCGGCGCTCGCCTACGTCGCGCTGGGCGACTCGGAGCGCGTGCAGGTGCTCCTCACGGGCTCGAACGAGACGCGCGGGCTCGCCGCGGTGGGGGAGCCGCGGCGCGGCCAGGGGGCGCTCCATCGCGTGCTGCACGAGCTGTCGGTTATCGAAGCGAGCGGGCGAGGCTCGCTGCCAGCCGCCTTGCGAGCCGTGGCGGAGCGAGGGCTGCGCCCCGGCTTGCTGGTGGTGCTGAGCGACTTCCTGGACGCGGGCCCGGTCGCCGAGGCGCTGTCGCGGCTTCGCGCTCAGGGGCATGCCCTGGCGTTGCTCCAGGTGCTCAGCCGCATGGAGCTCGAGCCCGACTTCGAGGGGGACCTCGCGCTCGTCGATTCGGAGACGGGCGCCGAGCTGTCCGTCACCATGGATGCGAGCGCGGTAGAGGCGTACCTCGCGCGCATGACCGGGCTCGTGGAAGAGTTACGCGCCACCGCGCGTCGGCTCGGCGCGCGCTACGTCCGCGCGGTAACGGACGAGCCGCTGGAGGCTCCGCT
>JAQSWN010000264.1 GCA_029266615.1 Polyangiaceae bacterium | reverse complement strand
AGCGTCAGTACCTCCCTCCTAGGTAATAAAGCCCCGCTGTCCGAGGAGACGCCGATTGGTATCTCGACCATCGCGGATACGTGGATGCACCTGTCTTACGTAGGGCACGCCGGCGAGCGGAACCGGGCGCTCACGATCATCAAGAGCCGCGGCACCGCTCACTCGAATCAAGTGCGTGAGCTCATCCTGGCTTCGACTGGGCTGAGCCTGCCAGAACCGTATCTGGCGGGCGGTGAAGTGTTGATGGGAACCCTGCGGTGGGAGCGCGAAAACGAGCAGCGACGCGAAAACGAGCTGGCCAAGCGAGACGCCGCATTCCGGGAGGCTGCGGCCGAGCTAGCACTAGCCGAGACGACGGCTCGCTCCAAGGCCGTGCTGGCCGAGCAGAGCGTCCGCCAGGCCACCCTCACGCAGCTGAAGGCTCAAAATCGCTCGGACGTCGATGAGCTCAGCGCGCAAAACGAGGTGCTTCGCCGACGGCGTGGCGGCGCGCCACGTGAAGCGCGCGTCAAGAGGGCACCTTCGCGATGAGCTCCAGAGGCAGTTCGCCGAACACCTTGAAACTGCGCTTGTACGTGGCGGGCGCGTCTCCCAACTCGGCCGCGGCCATCAGCAATCTTCGCGCTCTGCTGGAGTACCATTCGCCGAACAGCGTGGAGCTCGAGCTGGTCGACGTCTTGGTGCGGCCCGAGGACGGGCTGAGCGCGGGCATCTTAGTCACGCCGACGATGGTCAAGGTAGCTCCGCTGCCGGAGAGACGCATCGTCGGGAACCTGCGGGACACGGCTGCGCTGATCTCCGTGCTGGGCCTGAACGAGGCCAAGCGTGGGTGAGCTCAGGGCGCTTCGAGCAGAGGTGGTCGAGCTGAGGCGCCGGCTCGCGGACGCAGAGCAAGCGCTGCTCGCGCTCTCGCGGGGCGAGGTAGATGCGGTCGTCGACGAGCCTGGCTCGGGTCATTTGCTGCTTCGCGCTGCTCAAGGCAAGCTGCTCCAAAGCGAGCGGCTGCTACGCGCCATCTTCGACGGAGCGCTGGACGCGGTCCTGCTGACGGACGACGCCAACGTGTGCGTAGACGCCAACCCTGCTGCTTGCGAGCTGTTTGGCCTGCCCAAGGCCGAGCTCCTGCAGCGCCGTATCGAGGACTTTGCGGATGAACAAGCGCCTCTGGCGTGGCAACAGCTGCTGCGGACCGGCCGACTCGCGGGGGAGTATCGGCTGGCGCGTCGGGACGGCGAAAGGCGTTACCTCGACTTCCGCTCGACCGCGAACATCCTGCCTGGCCTCCACATGTCGGTGATGCGCGACGTCACCGAGCGGCGTCAGGCCGAGCAGACGCGAGCTCGGCTCGCGGCGATCGTCGAGAGCTCGGAGGACGCCATCATCAGCGAAGACCTCGATGAGCTCATCACGACCTGGAATCGCGGCGCCGAGCGGCTCTTCCAATGGTCAGCCGCGGAAGCACTCGGCAGGCCGACGGCGCTCGTCACCCCGGTGGAGCTCTTGGGGCACGAGCGCCGCATGCTCGACATGGTTCGGCGCGGCGAGCAGGTCGAACAGTACCAAACGAGGCGTCGCCGCAAAGACGGAGTCCTGGTGGACGTGTCGGTGACAACCTCCGTGCTCAGGGACGGAGCCGGCGCCGTCACCGGCGCGTCCCGAATAGCCCGGGATTTTACGGCTCAACGCCAGGCAGAGGCCGCGCTCAGGAAGACGGAGGAACACCTGCGGCACGCGCAGAAGATGGAAGCGGTCGGCGTTCTGGCGGGGGGCGTGGCCCATGACTTCAACAACCTCCTGTCCGTCGTGGGCAGCTACGCGGTGCTCTTGCTCTCCCAGGTAGCTGAAGGCGACCCCATGCGGCGAGATATCGAAGAGATCCGCTTGGCGGGAGAGCGCGCGACGAAGCTGACTCGCCAGCTGTTGGCGTTCGGTCGTCGTCAGGTACTAAGCCCGCAAGTCTTGGACTTACATCAGGTCGTCTTGGGCCTCGAGCACATGCTCAAGCGGCTCCTCAGTGAGGAAATAGAGCTATCCTTGCCGGCGGTCCCTTCGAAAGGCAGGGTATTCGCCGACGCCAGCCAGCTCGAGCAGGTCATCCTGAACCTCGTCGTCAACGCTCGGGACGCCATGCCGCGGGGCGGGCGGTTGACCATCGACACCGCCATCGTAGAGCTGGATGACGCTTACGCGGAAGCCAACGCCGGCGTCGCGCCGGGTCGGTACCTAAAGCTCTCGGTCGCGGACACCGGTGTCGGGATGGACGCGGCCACGCGCGATCGCATCTTCGAGCCGTTTTTCACCACGAAGGAGAGGGGCAAAGGCACGGGGCTCGGCTTGTCGACCGTCTTTGGCATCGTGCAGCAAAGCGACGGGCACATCCGCGTTCAGAGCGAGCTCGGGCACGGCTCGACGTTTCAGCTGTACTTCCCCCTCACGGACCAGGCGCCCTCGGTACGCGCGTCCGTGGCTCCGCCGCCGACGAGTCTTCACGGCTCCGAGACCATTCTGGTCGTCGAGGACGACGAGCAGGTGAGGGGGCTCACTCGAACGATCTTGCGACGACAGGGCTACAGGGTTCTCGATAGCCAGAACGCCGGTGAAGCCTTCTTGCTCTGCGAGAGTCACCCAAGTCCCATCCACCTCCTCCTCACTGACGTGGTCATGCCGCGCATGAGCGGCCGCGAGCTGGCCAAGCGGCTCGCGCCCATGAGGCCCGACATGAGGGTCCTCTACACTTCTGGCCACGCCGAAATCCTGGGCCACGAGCACCAAGTCTCGGACACGGCCACGTTCCTGCCTAAGCCCATCACGCCCGACGCGCTCTTGCGCAAGGTCAGAGAGGTGTTGGACGCCACATGACGGACCGGCTTCTGGTGCGCCGAGCGCGCAGTGTTCTGAGCGATGAGCACGCTGCCGTGCTCGAGCTCAACGCACAGCTCCAGGCGGACAACGCGAGCGTCGTCGTTTTTTATTGCTCCGAAGCGTACGACTTGCCGCGGCTGGGGCGAGCTCTCGCGGAGACGTTCCCAGGCCCCGTGATGGGGTGCACCAGCGCCGGGCAGATCGCCGATACGGGCTACGTCGACGGGGGCATCACCGCTGTCAGCCTCACCAGCTCGCAGCTTCGGGCGTCGCCTCACCTCATCTCGCCTCTGAGCGACTCTAACGCGGCAGCCGAGGTCGGCTACCATGTAGTCGCGGAGCTCGTGCGTAGCTCATCGCGCAAGGGCTTCGGGGTGCTGCTGATCGACGGCCATTCGGGCGCCGAGGAGCGGACCATCAGCGCCCTGTTCGAGGTCTTGGGGGACGTGCCGCTCGTGGGCGGCTCGGCGGCGGACGAGCACACGAACGCTGGAACGTTCGTCTATCACGCGGGAGCGTTTCACCAAAACGCCGCCGTATTCACGCTATTCGAGACGACCCTCCCTTTCTCGACTTTCAAGGTTCAACACGTGGTGCCAGGTCGCACGAAGGTCGTCATCACCGAAGCGGACGCGGGTCGTAGGCTCGTCTACGAAATCAACGGCAAGCCGGCAGCGGCCGAGTATGCGCGGCTCATCGGCATCCACCCCGTCGAGCTGACGCCTGTAGTTAGCGCGGAGCACCCGCTGATCTGGAGCGTCGGAGGAGAGCACTTCGTGCGCGGTATTCGCGCGGTAAACGCCGACGGCAGCTTATCGTTCTACTGCGCCATCGAGACCGGCCTCGTGTTGTCGATTGGCGAGCCCACCTCCGCGCTGGCAGCCCTCGACGAGGGGTTCGCGAGAGCGACCGAACGCGTCGTCTCTCCGGCCGTCGTGCTCGGGTTCGACTGTGTTTCGCGCCGACGTGAGTTCGAACGCCGGGGGGAAGCCGACACGGTGGGCCATTACCTGGCAAGCCAGACCGTCGTCGGCTTCTGCACCTACGGAGAGCAGTTCGGCTCCCTGCACGTGAACCAGACGTTCACCGCAGTAGTGATTGGCGGCGGCGACTGAGCGTCAGCCGCCCACGATTCGTCGCGACCTACGCCGACCGGATGCCCGCGGCATCGCTGGGGCTCGCGATCAGCCGCTGCTCACTGTGCAAGACCAGCTCGCGCGGGGGCAGAAAGTCTCTCGCCGGGCGCCCGAATAGGTAGCCCTGGAGTAGCGGCGCGCCCAGCGTGATGAGGACCTCCCTTTCCTCGGCCGTCTCCACGCCCTCGCACACGACCTGCATCCCCAAGTCTCGCATGCAAACACGGATCATCGACTCCACCAGCGCACGTTTGCGGGGCTCGGTGTCGATGTCGCGAATCAAGCTCATGTCCAGCTTCACCAGTTCGGGTTCTAGCTGGTTGAAGCAAGACAGGCCGGCGTAGCCCGCGCCCAAGTCGTCTACGGCGATACGGTAGCCGAGCTTGCGTAGCTCTGCCAGGCGGCTCCGCACGTCGGCTACGCCGTCGAGCGACTTGCGTTCGGTGATCTCGAGCACGACGCGGGAAGCGTGCGCGGAGAGCGCTGAGCCAGGCGTGTACAGCTCCCCATCGGTCAAGTCATTGGAGTGTAGGTTCACGAACACGACGCTGTCTGCGGGGGCCTTGGCGATGTCCGCGCTAACCCGAGCACGAATTGCCCGGCCGAGCTCCTGGACGCGCCCCAAGCGCTCGGCCGCGCTAAAGAGCTGGTCGGGACCACGAAATGCGCCTTCACCAGTTCGCACCAACGCCTCGAAGCCGAAGCACGCCGCCGGAGTCACGATGGGTTGGTACATCATGAACAGCTGCTGCATCGCGCTGTCGAATCGCTCCGTCAGCGATCCGGCGTCCGTACGCCACCCGTCGTTTTCACAGATCTCGAGCGCGCGGCGCTTTAGTATGGCGAGGCGATGCGTCGACGCGGCGGCGCTGACGGTCTCTCCCAGCATGAGTGACGTCACCGGCTTGACCAGGTACCTGAAGCTGTGGTGCTCGACGGCGGCGATCGTCGTGCGCAGGCTCGGTCGGCCGGTGACGATGACCACGGGCAACTCTGGGTCGAGCTGGCGAGCGAGCGCCAAGAGGTCGATGCCGTCCATTCCGGGCATGCACAAGTCGGTCACGATCACGAGAAAGCGCTCGCCCTGCCGCAGGCGCGTCATCGCTTCCTCCGCCGACTCGCAAGCCTGCACGTTGAACCCGGCGGCCGTGAGGATGCGCGATTGCGCCGCGCGCAGTGCCGCGTCGTCGTCGACGACCAAGACCCGCTCCGGCCCGACCTGCTCCGATTCCCTCATCGAGTTGGGTTACGACCCAACGCCGGGGCAGATAAGCACGGCGAGGTATCATTGAGGGGCCGAGCCCCGGATCAGCGATAGAAACACTGGAATGCCGAGCCCGGGCGGCGGCGCGAGCTCGCCGGGCAGACGGCGCTACGGACCTGGGCGGAGCCGCTTCGGCGGAGGAATGCGAACTCGAATCGGCTCGTCCACCCTCCGAGACGCGGCGAACTGGCGCAGGCGTTCGATCAAGACGGCGCTCAGCTCGTGCCCCTTCGGCAGCACGAGCGCGCCATCGCGTGTTTTGACGTCGGCTTCGAGCACCATGAGCGGCATGAGGTCGCGGAAGCGCAGCTCTCGGCACTCCATTTGGCCCGAGTACATGGCCTTCAGCGCCTCGAGGTAGGTCTGCTCTTCGGGGCCGACGCTAGCGAGCAGTGAGTCGACCGCCTCGCCCAAAGAGCTTCCTCGCGTGACGCGGCTATCCACGCGTTTGCAAAGTCGCAGCAGTCGAGCCCCCCGCTTCACCCAGTCAGGGCCCTGCTCGGGCTCCTCCGCCTGCTGAGCCACGATCAGCGCGACGTCCTCGAGGCGGGGGATGGCCTCGAGAATGCGGCGCGCGGTCTCGGGGTGGGTGGCGAGCTGCTTCTTGTCCTCGACCGTGAGTGGCGCCTGGTTCACCGAGCTGTGCGCTAAATCCCTCGGCAGCGCGATGAGGCCCAGCGTGTGTATGGATGCCGCGACCTCTATCTGCCAGGCGCCCTCCATCCCCAGTTGCTGCACGACATAGCTCACGTACGACTTTACGACTGTCGCGCGTTTGAACAGCTCTGGCTCGGCCAGTGACAGCACGTCACCCAGGGTCTTGACGACGGCCGACAGCGTGCGCTCCATGATGTCGCGTTCGGCGATGACTAGGGCGTGCTGCTCTGCGGCGGCCTGAACGGCGGCGCCGAGCACCTCCGACGGACAGGGTTTGCACAGGAAGCGAAAAATGTGACCTTCGTTCACCGCCTTCATGGCGGATTTCACGTCGGCGTCGCCCGTCAAGAGCAGGCGAGTAGACGTCGGCGCAAGCTCTTTCGCTTTGGCCAAGAACGCCGCGCCGTCCATGGTCGGCATGCGCATGTCGGAGACGATGACGGCAAAAGGGCTAGGCGCGCTCGCTATCTGGTCGAGGGCGCGCGGGCCGCTGTCTGCGGTGGTGATCTCGAACGAGCCGCCCAGGTTGCGGGTGAGCGCGCTGAGCACGTTCGGCTCGTCGTCGACGAAGAGGACTCGGCGGTTCAATGGAATCGTCATCGCGCCCTCACCTAGCGCCTACCGTGAGTGCCAGGGGGGGCATGCTAACGCCGCGCTCTACGGCTTCCCCCGAAGCAGCGGCAGTCGGTAGCCTGACGAAGAAGCACGTGCCAGCCCCAGGGGTGCTCTCGAAGCGGATGCTTCCACCGTGCCTCTCTACGACTACGGAGCGCGCAATGGAGAGCCCTTGTCCAGTGCCCTTTCCGACCGGCTTGGTGGTGAAAAACGGGTCGTAGATGCGTGACGCCACTGCCGCAGGAATACCAGCGCCGTCGTCCTGGACGCGTAGCTCTACCTCTCCGCTGAAGAGCGCCGTCGAGATGGTGATTCTGCCCTTGCTGCTGCTGTCGCCCAGGCGCTCCGCGATCGCGTGTGCGGCGTTGACGATGAGATTGAGGATGACTTGGTTCAGCTCGTTTCGCAGGCACGGGACGCTCGGGACGGCGGCGTCGAACTGAGTCTCGATTTCGGCCACGTACTTCCATTCGTGGCGCGCCACGGTGACGGTCGTCATGATGGCGTCGTGCAAGTCGGTCATCTCCTTCTCGGCGGCGCTAGGGTGCGAAAAGTCTTTCATCGCGCTAACGATGGTGGACACGCGCTCCAGGCCGTCCATCGACTCTGCAATGGCTCGGGGGATCTCCTCACGTAACCAGTCGAGGCGCATAGTACGGAATTTCTCCGTCAGGTCGCGCAGAGGAGGTGGTGCGTGCTCCTCCGCGGTGAGTGATGCGACGACACGCGACGTCTCATCGAGCACTTGCACGAGCTGCTGAAAGGCCGTCTCTAGGAAGCCGGTGTTGTCCGAGACGTACTGGATCGGGGTGTTGATTTCATGAGCGACACCCGCAGCGAGCTGACCAATGGCCTCGAGCTTGTTCGACTCCAGCAGCTGCGCTTGCGCGTGCCGCAGCTCGCTGAGGGTGCGGCTCAAGCTTAGGAGCCGTTCTTGGCGAACTGGCCCTCCACGCGGGCGATCAGGACCTCGATGGTCTTGTCTCGTGCAGCAAGCTCGGCCTGCAGCGCCGCGAGCCTCGAGTCTCCCGGGGCCGCCATGCTGAGCTGAGCGCCTTCGGGCGGGGCTTGTCGGGGCGCACTTCGGGCTCTTGGCATGATTGTCCGCCGTGTCTCCCGGGGCAGAACGGCCGCGGGGCGGGGATCATTAGGGAGGGACGCGGAGCCGGTTTAAGTTGCGCTGGCTGCACGCCGTACAAGCAGCGGATGAAGGTGCTGTTCGTAGACGACGAGCCGCGCGTGCTGCAGGCGTTGAGGCGCTCGCTCGCGATCGCCAACGTGCCTTGGGACGCGCGGTTCGTCGACGGCGGCGCGGCCGCTCTGGCTGCCCTGGCGAGTGAGCCCTACGACGTGGTGGTCACGGACATGCGCATGCCCAGCGTCGACGGCGCCGCGGTCCTGAACGCCGCCCGTGACCGAGACCCCGGCATCGTTCGTATCGTGTTGTCGGGACAAGCCGACGAGGCGGCTGCGCTGAGAGTCGTGCGGGTTGCTCACCAGTTTTTGGCCAAGCCCTGTGACGTGAAGCTCCTTCGCCACGTCGTCGAGCGCACGGGGGCTCTGCATCAGGCTTTGGCCGACCCGAACCTTCGAGCCATGGTCGGCAGTGTAGACCGCTTGCCGTCCTCCTTACGCATCTTTCAAGAGCTCTCTGAGCTGCTCGTCAAAGAGGACGCATCCGTGGAGCGCGTGAGCGAGCTCGTCCAGCAGGATCCGGCCATGGCTAGCAAGCTGCTCCAGTTCGTCAACTCGGCGTTCTTCGCCCACTCGCGCGAGATTGCCGACGTTCGGAGCGCGGTGATCCGACTCGGGATGAAGTCCGTCAAGAACCTGGTGCTTGGGCTCGGGGTGTTCGACACGGTTGGAAGATGGAAGCTTCCCCAAGACATCTCCATCGAAGAGATGCAGCTGCGCGCTTTCACCACGGCGCGCATCGCCGGAGCCTGCATGCCTGACCGCCTGCAAGCGGACGCGGCCTACATGGCGGGGCTGGTGTGCGACATTGGCGAGCTCGTGCTGGCCGCAACGTTGCCGGCCCAGCTGACGCAGGCCTGGAGCGTTGCCGCTACGGATGCCGCGAAGTCGCGGCCAGAAGCCGAGCGCGAGGTCTTCGGCGTGAGCCACGCGGAGGTCGGCGGGTGCCTGCTCGGCCTGTGGGGCTTGCCATTTCGCGTGGTCGAAGCGGTTGCCCTTCACCACACCCCTGAGCTGTGCCCCACATCGCTCGGCCTACCAGCGGTCGTCTGGCTGGCCTCCTGTGTCGCAGCAGGTCAAGAGCCGAACCCGGCTCGCGTCGAAGCGCTGGGGGTAGGTGACGTGTTGAAACAAGCGCTGGCCGTTCGCGGGTGACCACCTCCCGGGGGCGGTCCGCGATCACTCTGACGGGATTTTGCCCAGGGCTTTGGCCAACGTGCTCAGCAGAGCCTCTGCCGTATAGGGCTTGGCGACGAAGTGCTTCACGCCGGCTCCAACCGCCTTGGCGACGTCGCCGTTCGCGGTCAAGCCGCTCGAGCCTACGATCTTCGCATCCGGGTCAATCGCCCGGATGGCGATGATGGTCGCGGGCCCATCCATGATTGGCATCGCCATGTCCGTTAGGACGAGGGCGATTCGCTGCCGGTGCTGCGCGAAGAGCGCGACCGCTTCGGCGCCGTGGCTCGCGAGCATGACCTCGTATCCGAAGCGCTCCAGTGCCATGCAAACGATTTTCCGGATTGCGTCCTCGTCGTCGACGACGAGAACGAGCTCTCCATGCCCGCGGGGCAAGCCGGTCTGCGCGGTCGGCACCTCTGCGGTCACGGCCGCAGGCGCGTCTGCGGGAATGTAGACTTTGAACTTCGTCCCTTTGCCGGGCTCGCTGTAGACGTTGATGAAGCCACCGTGGCCCTTCACGATGGTGAGGGTCGTCGAGAGGCCGAGTCCGGTCCCCTTGCCGACCTCCTTAGTGGTGAAGAATGGGTCGAATATCCTCTCACGAATCTCGGGCGGAATGCCGGTCCCGGTGTCCCGGACCTGGACCTGGACGTATGGCCCTGGGCGAGCGTCGACGTTCATTGAGGCGTAGGTGTCGTCGAGCACGATGTTCTGCATGCTCACTTCCAGGCTACCGCCGTCCGGCATCGCGTCACGCGCGTTGACGCACAAGTTCAGGAGCACTTGGTGAAGTTGCGTCGCGTCTCCGGTCACTGTCCACAGGTCGCGTCCTGGCGCGAAGCGTAGACTGATCGATCTCGGCAGGGTGTCCTCTAGCACCTGCAGCAGCTCCTGCGCGAGATGCGTGAGGTTGACGGTCATGCGTTCGCCGTCGACTCCGCGGGCGAAGGAGAGGACCTGCTTCACCAGGTCGGCGCCGCGCCTGGCACAGATGTCGAGCGTCGCGAGCGTGTCGAGCGCCCCGGGGTTGTCGGCCATGTCGCTCTTCAGAAACTCTATGGAGGCCAAGATAGGCGCCAGAACGTTGTTCAGGTCGTGGGCGATACCACCGGCGAGAGTGCCGATGCTCTCCATGCGTTGGGCGCGAATGAACTGTGCCTCGAGGTTCTTCTTCTCCGTGATGTCGGTGCTGATGATTAGCAGCGCGCGAGGGAGGCCAGCTTTGTCTCGCACGAGCGACCAGTGGCTCGAGACGAGCATCTGGCGATCTCCTACTCCGTTGACCTGTAGCTCGCCAGTCCAGCCTCCGTGCTCGAGCGTCGTCCAAAGCGCCTCCTCAACTTTGGTCGGGTCGACGTAAAGGTGCTTCGTCGACGCCCGGGCGATGTTCTGGGCATCGAAGCCGTATAGCCGCGCCGCGCTCCTGTTCCAGTACGTGGGACGCAGCTCGAGATCGCGCACGACGATCGCGTCTCGCGCTTCGTCGAGCAATGCCGCCTGTTCGGCGATGCGCTCCTCGTCCAGCTTGCGAGCGGTGAGGTTCTCCATTCCTCCAATCATGCGTACGGCGGTACCAGCCGGGTCGCGTAAGATGTAGCCGCGATCTAGCACCCAGACATAGCTCCCGTTCTCGTGGCGGAAGCGGTACTCACCCGACCAACTCTCGCTGCCGCTGTCGATGGCTCTGGTGATGATCGCGTTCCTCGCTTCGACGTCGTCCGGATGTATTCGATCGAGGCAGAATCGAATGGTCGGTTCAATCTCGCCGCGCCGGTATCCGAAGAGGGTTTCGACGCCTTCGTTCCACCAGTGCGCGTTGGTGACCATGTCCCAATCCCAGACCGCGTCGTTCGTTACCGTCGAAAGCAGACGGAAGCGCTCCTCGCTGAGCCGCACGGCCTCGAGCCCTTTACGGACTAGGGAGATATCTTGGAAGGCGCCCTGAATCTTGACCACCCGGCCAGCGCTGTCACGCACGGCGTTGCCAATCGCCCTGACCCACAGGCGCCGGTTCTTAGCCGAGAGTATTTCCAGCTCGAGGTCGAACGGCGCGCCGCTTTGCGTGCACTCCGTGACCGCGCGCTGGATGGCCGCGCGGTGCTCCGGCGCGTAGTAATGGAGCGCTTCCTCGATGCTGGGTGTGCAGCCCGGCGCCACGTCGTGCAGAATGCAGACTTCTTCGGACCAGGTCACGGTGCGGTGGCCGAGATCCACGACCCAACCACCGAGCCGCGCCGCCTCGCTCGCGATGCGGGCGAGGAGCTGGCTCTGCTGCAGTGCAGTAAACGCCTCCGCCGCCGCGCGCTCTGCCTCAAGGCGTGCTGTGACGTCTCGCGCGTGAATGAGGCAAGCAGGCCGGCCGCCCACACTCAGGCCACGGGCCGAGACCTCGACCTGAATCAGGGTCCCATCCTTTTTTTTGTGCCTCCAAACACCTCGCGCCTCTTGGCCCTCGCCCGCGTCCGAGAGCATTTCCAGCAATGCAGGCACGTCTTCCGCCGGCCGGAGATCCTTGAGCGTCATGCGCAGGAACTCTTCCTGGCTGTAGCCGTAGTGGGCCACCGCGGCGTCGTTCACGGCGAGATAAGACAGTGATTCACGATCGTAAATGAACAGCGGATCCATGACGCAGTCGAACAGGTGCCTGGTGCGAGTCTCGCTCTCGGTCAACGCAAGCTGGCTGCCCCTGCGTTCAGTCAGATCTCGAATGACCTTCACGAAGCCCTGAGGCCGACCGTCGCTATCCCGGAGCGCGGTGACCACGCTGTTGCTCCAGAAGAGCGTGCCGTCCTTGCGCGCACGCCAAGCGTCGAACGGGGGCGCCGCCGCGAGCGCAGCTTCCAGCTCTCGCTCCGGAGCACTCGCGGCTACGTCCTCGACGCTGAACAGGATGCCGTGAGGTTGGTGGAGCGCCTCTGCCACCGTGTAGCCATGGAGGCGCGTCGCGCCCTCGTTCCATGACGTGATGCGACCGGCCGCGTCCAGCGTGTAGATTGCGTACTCCGTGACGGCGTCGACCAACAGCCGGAATCGCGCCTGGAGGGAATTGCGAGGCCTGAGGTCGCGTAGGATAACGAGGATGGCGGGGCGACCCTCATGACGGAGACTCGTGGCGACGACCTCCACGGCGATCGCGCCATCGTGGAGGTGCACGACCTCTTCCTCGATCATGGGTACGGCAACGCACTGCGCGCGCATCGCCTCGATACGCCGACGGATGACGTCGTGATACCGGTGATGAAAGAGCGAAAGTGCGCTCTTGCCGAGGAGCTCGGCCTGGCTCGCTACGCCGAGCAAGTGAAGCAGGGCCGGGTTGCAGTACGCGATGCGATCATCGACGTTGATGAAGGCGGCGTCGGGCATCACCTCGAGGATGCGTTGGCGTTGCTCTGCTTCGTTCATTCACGCACTCCACGCGCGGCGCACACCCACCTCCCTTCAAGGTGGCCAAGCGCGGGCCACGCGCAATATGGCATGGTCCGAGGGAAGCCCGGTGCGAGTCCCCGCGAGACAAACGTAAGTCGGCGCGTTGCGACGAGGCGCAGTGGCAGAAAGCCACACGCAAACCCCCGCTAAAGGACCGCTAGTGGGTCCGAGCGCTACAACGTGCTTGCGTGAGCTAGGAGTCGAGGACTGCCCGCGTTCTACGAAGCAGGGCGTTGGGAAGGAGGGGCTTCTGCAGGAACGCGACGTCTGCTTCCAAGACTCCGTTACGAAAGACAGCGTTGTCGGTGTAGCCGGACATGAACAGCACCTTCATGGCCGGGCGCAGGGGGGCAAGGCGCTCCGCGAGCTGCTTGCCGTTCATGCGCGGCATCACGACATCCGTCAACAGCAGGTGGATCTCGGCTGAGTGCTGCTCCGAAATCAGGAATGCTTCGCCGCCGTTTTGCGCCTCCAGCACTTCATAGCCGTAGCGCCGCAGCAGCATGCAAAGCATGGCGCGCACTTGATCGTCGTCCTCGACCAAGAGGATGGTCTCGTCGCCCGTCAAAGTGGAGGGCCCGAGCGAGGGGAGGCTGGTCGAGGTCGCGGCGCCTTCGACTTGAGGGAAATAGACCTTGAAGGTCGAACCCACGCCGGGCTCGCTGTCGACCCCAATGTGTCCGTGACTCTGCTTCACGATCCCGAAAACCGTGGAAAGGCCTAGGCCCGTTCCCTTGCCAGTCGCCTTCGTGGTGAAGAAAGGTTCGAAGATTTTCTCACGCACCGCGGCGGTCATGCCGGCTCCCTTGTCCGTGATGGCGAGCATCACGTACCTGCCCGGAGCAACCTCGGGGTGGGTAGCGACGTAAGCGGCGTCGAGAGCGACGCTCGAGATCTCGACGCTCAGCTTACCGCCCGCTGGCATCGCGTCGCGCGCGTTGACGACCAGGTTCATGACAATCTGTTCGACCTGAGTCGGATCGGCTCGGATATTGCTCGAGCCATCTCCTGCGACCAGCGCCAGCTCGAAGTTCTCTCCGAGCAGATGCTTCAGCATCTTTTCCATGCCCAGCACGATCTGGGCGAGGTTCAGCGTGCGCGGCTCCAACATCTGCCGGCGACTGAACGCCAGCAGCTGGCGAACGAGGTTAGTCGCTCGCTCGCCGGCCTGCCGAATTTGGTCGACGTCGGCGCGAAGGGGGTCGTTCGGCTTGAGCTGCTCGAAGATGAGGATGGAGTAGCTCAGCACCACGGACATGAGATTGTTGAAGTCGTGCGCGACACCGGCTGCCAGCTGCCCTATCGCCTCCATCTTCTGCGCCTGCCGAAGCTGCGACGCGAGCTCGCGACGTTCCGTGACGTCGGTTTGTATTCCCACGAAGTGCAGCAATTGGCCGTCTGAGTCGAGCACTGGGGAGATGGCGAGGCTGTTCCAGAACGGCGTGCCGTCTTTGCGATAGTTGAGGAGCTCCGTGGTGCATTCTCGGCCTTCGGCCACGGCCGCCCGAATCCTCGCCACCTCGGCTTTATCCGTCTCAGCGCCTTGCAGGAAGCGGCAGTTTCTTCCTACGCATTCGGCGGTGCTGTAGCCCGTCAATTGCGTGAAGCTGGGGCTCGCGTAGATGATCGGGTTCCCGGGCGCGTGAGGATCCGTGATCACGATCCCTTGCGACACCGCGCGGATGGCGCGATCTCGTAAGATGAGCTCCGCTTGCTCTTGCCGCAAAGATCGGTTGGCCTCCTCGAGCTGAAGCGACTTTTCCTCCAGCTTCCGGATCAGCGTTTCGCTATACAGGTGCTGAGCTGTCGAAGCGGCGTGCGTGTCCATTTCCGGGCGTAGTGGGCTTTTGCCTTGGCGCGCGGCGACTTCGTGGATGAGCTTCATGAAGTCGTCCGGCTCGGACGGCTTGAGAATGAAGGCGTCGGCGCCGAGCGAGAACGCGAGCCGCTCGTCCTCGGCCTCCGTGTACGTCGCCGTGTAGACGATGAATGGTATGGCGCGGAGCCGTGGGTCGGCCTTCCAATGGCGGAGGAGGGTGTAGCCGTCCATGATCGGCATCAGCAAGTCCGAGATCACGAGCTTCGGCGGGTTTTGTCTGGCTTTGATCAGCGCCTCCGCCCCGTGCCTAGCCGACACGACGTGGAAGCCGTGCCCCTGGAGTAGGCTCTGCAAGTAGTAGAGGTTTTGCTCGTTATCCTCGACGATCAAGACCTGCTTCATGGATTTCTTCGTCCTTGCGGATGCGAACTTCTTCAATCTCACGAATGAAGGTCTCGGGATTGATGGGCTTCTCGATGTAACCGTTGCACCCCGCCTCCATCGACTTTTCCCGATCGCCGACCATGGCGTAGGACGTTACTGCGATGATGGGGGTAGAGCGCAGAGAATCCAGCTTGCGCAAGAGGCGGGCCACCTCGTAGCCGTCCATGCCTGGCAGCTGGATGTCCAAGAGAATGACGTCTGGGACCCAGTCACCGAGCGCGCCGAGCGCGGCCTGGCCATTGGCCGCGGGGACGACGTGGTAGCCATGCTGCGTCAGCAAGAAGGTAGCAAGGTAGCGGTTCAGCTCGTTGTCTTCTATCAGCAACGCCGTTCGGGTCATGTCGCTCGCCCGTTGGCCGGAAGGTTGACGGTGAACGTGCTGCCTCGCGCCCACTCACTCGTCACGTCAATCTCACCACCCAGCAGCGTCGTTAGCCGGCGACAGATGGCGAGACCTAGCCCTGTGCCTTCGTGCTGCCTCGTCAGCCCCGTATCGATTTGGCTGAAAGGTTGGAACAGCTTGGATAAGTGCTCTGGCTCGATCCCAGACCCCGTATCGGTTACCCGGATGCGAACGGCGCGTTGGGCGACGCCGCCCGCCGGCAGCCAAGAATCGACGCGCTCGGCCGTCACGGTGATGCCGCCAACCTCGGTGAACTTCACGGCGTTGTTCGTCAGGTTGAGCAGGATCTGCTCCACACGGCGCCGATCGCTCACCACCTGTCCCAGGTCGGGGGGGGCGAGCAGCTGCAAAGTGAGCCCTTTTTTCTCAGCCATCGGCGCCACGGATGCTACGACTCGCTCCAACGACCCGGCCAGCTCGAACGGCTCCAAATGCACCTGCAGTTGCTCTGCCTCGATTTTCGAAAGGTCGAGGACGTCGTTGATGAGCTCGAGCAGGTGCCGCGCGCTCCCGCGGACCATGCCCAGCTGCTTGGCTTGCTCCGGCGTCAATGGCCCGGCCAACCCCTGCAAGACGATGCTGGTGAAGCCGATGATGGAATTGAGAGGCGTCCGAAGCTCGTGCGACATCGTGGCCAAGAAGGCCGACTTCAGGCGGTCCGCAGCTTCAGCGCATATGAGCGCTCGCCGCAGCTCTTCCGTCCTCGCCGCCACCTTCTGCTCGAGCGTCTCGTTCAGCTCGCGTAGGGTTTTCTCCGCGAGCTTGGCCTCGGTCACGTCACGAACGACCCCCAGCAGCCGATCGTCCGGCATTCGCGCCGCCAGCACATCGGCAGGGAACACGGAGCCGTCTTTGCGACGAAAGCGCAACTCTCGACTGTAGGCGTGCCCAGCATGCACCACGTCCAGCGCCACCTCGACCTCCGAATGCTCGTCGGGAACGACGATGTCGGAGGCGTGCATGCCGATGAGCTCTTCACGCGTGTAACCGAGGCAATGAGGATGCCGTCGGGCGCTTGTTCGAACAGGCTGCGATAGCGCGCCTCGCTCGCGCTGAGCGCCGTCTCGGCTCGGACTCGTTCGCTCACGTCGATGCCGACGCCGACCAAGCAAGCATGACCGTCGATCTCGGCGCGCACTCCCGTGAAATGGTAGGGAGTCGAAAGCTGGTGCTTGCCCAGAAATCCCGCCTCTGCCGTAGACTCTCCCGTCTCGAAAACCGCGTCGATGCGGGCCGACACCCCTGCTCGGTCCGCCGGGCTGAATAGATCGAGCGGGTGCAGACCGCGGATCTCCGCCTCGCCGTAGCCGGAAACGCGCTCGAAATTGCGATTCCAGCGCAGGAACCGCCCTGCTCGATCGTACAGGTAGAAGACGCCTGGCAGGCTGCTGATGACGGCGTCCGAGAAGTCCCGCTCGCGTCGGAGCTCCGCTTCCACTTGCCGCCTAGTTTCATCGCGAGCGATCCCGTCGAGCCCAAAGGAGAGGTCACCCGCCGCCTCCGCGAGCAGGGAGATCTCTTTATCGCGGAAGTAGCCCACTTCTCGAGCATGCACCGATAACACACCGCTCACTCGGCCAGCCTCTCGAATCGGAAAAGCCGCCGAAGCCCGATAGCCCCGCCGCCGTAGCTCCTCCCTCGAGGCCACGGTGACGGCGTCCTTCAGGAGGTCATTGCAGACGTAGGGGCGCTCGTCCCGAACGGCTCTGCCACTCGGCTCTCGCCCCGCCGGGTCTTCATCCGACGTTGCGCGAATGGGCTCGAGGTCGGAAGCGTCGTCACTGCACACCGCCACGGGGGTGATGACGCGCGTGTCTGGTGAGTGCGACCCGACCCACGCCATGCAAAATCCTCCTTTCTCGACCAGAGCACGGCAAATCTTGCTCAATAACTCGTCGCGCGTCGCCGTCGAGACGATGATCTGGTTCACGTGGCTGAGCGCTTCGTACAGGCGCGACAAGCGAGCGAACTCGCGCTCCCGCTGCTTGCTAGCCGTGATGTCCCGGGCAATCTGAGCTACGCCGACGACGCTACCGTTGGCAGCGACGACGGGAGAGCCGGTAATCGATACTTCGAGAAGTTGCTCGTCCTTGCGGCGTCGCTGCGTCTCGAGGTGCTTGACTTCTCGACCGGCGCGGAGAGTGGCCAAGAACTGCTCCTGCTCGTGGCGCTTTTCCGGCGGGATGATGCGTGAAATGGCGGCGCCGATCATCTCGCCCGGCGCAAATCCAAACATTTTCTCCGCGCCGCGGCTCCAACTCGTCACGATGCCTTCGAGATCGTTGCCGATGAACGCGTCGTCGGAGCTCTCGACGATGGCGGCAAGTCGAGAGTCAGTCAGATCTGTCGGCGCGGTCGTCATGAGTTCTATCCCCTGAACCGAGGCTGCGCCGCTCGCCGCTTCGCCCTTCGTTCGAGCCGCGACGTTACCTGACTGGCATTCCGCCGCAAGCGAGTGCGCCCGCCGCCCCTCTCGAACGCCTTACAGGGCACTTTCCGTGAGGCCCTTCGCTCGGTGTGGCGTCCCCAGGGCCCGCAAAACGTGCGCAAGCGGGGTCACACTCGGGCAACGTCGCGGCAGTAAGGCCGGCAGTTAACGGTTACCCGGCGTCCGCACGCCGTAGTAAAGAACGTCGCAGCTCGGACAAAGCCCGTGGCTAAGGTTCCGGCGAGGCGCCGCGACCAACTGGGGTACCCAATCCCATGTCTCGCCGCCCCCTTCGCGTCTCGTCCGGCGACAATTCGAGCACTGGACGATCAGCCCGCTGGAGCTGGTGTAGGCCGCGAAGTCGGTCGTGTCCACGGTCGCTCGCTCGATTGGCGCTTCCTTGACCGCTGAGTGGACCACGACGAAGCCGTCTCTCCGAGGCGTCATATCCACGCGCATGATGAGCTTTCGGTACTGCCGCAGACTGGAACATTCGTAAACCTGCGACCACGGCTCCTGACGCTCCCGAACCC
>JAQSWN010000054.1 GCA_029266615.1 Polyangiaceae bacterium | reverse complement strand
TTTCGGGGTAGGTAGGCCCAGTTTCTTTCGTGGCGACCCCGCCCAGCTGGGCGGGGAGACCGGCCTACCCCCACGAGCCCCCCGAATCTGTGCTGGCCGCGCCCGCATTGTGACTCGTGACACGCGGCAGTACGTTTCGGGCGCGATGTCCTCCTCCAAAGTCACGGTGCCGGCGCTGCGCGCGCGCAAGACGCAAGGCCCGAAGATAGCGATGGTGACCGCGTACGACGCGACGATGGCGAAGTTGCTGGAGGCGGGCGGAGCGGACGTGCTGCTCGTCGGAGACTCGCTCGGCATGGTCGTGCAGGGTCTGTCCAACACCCTGCCGGTGACGCTCGACGAGATGTGTTACCACGGGCGCGCGGTGTCGCGCGCGGCCGTGCGCGCGCACGTGATGGGGGATCTACCTTTTATGAGCTACCAAGCTTCGCCCGAGCAAGCGGTGATGGCCGCCGGCAAGCTGCTGAAAGAGGGCGGCTGCGAATCCGTCAAGCTCGAGGGGGGGCGCGACTTTGCCGAGCACGTGCGGCGCATCGTGAGCGCCAGCATTCCGGTGATGGCGCATATCGGTTTGACCCCGCAGAGCGTGCACGCCATGGGCGGCTTTCGCGTGCAGGGTCGCAGCGCGGACGCCGCCGAGCGGTTGGTGGAAGATGCGAAGATCCTCGAGCAAGCTGGCGCATTCGGGCTCCTGCTGGAGGGCATCCCGAGCGAGCTTGGCAACCGCATCACCCAGAGCGTGAGCATTCCCACGGTGGGTATCGGCGCCGGGCCCGACTGCGACGGGCAGGTGCTCGTTTGCTACGATTTCCTGGGCATGTACCCAGATTTGCGACCGCGCTTCGTCAAGCGCTTCGCCGAGGTCGGCGACGTGATCGTGGAGGCGACGCGCGCCTACGTGGCGGAAGTGCAGGGCGGCGCATTCCCTAGCGACGCGCACTCCTTCGGCAGCTCGCCCAAGGCGGAGCCGACCGGCAATGAGCCCGTCGTCGGGAGCTTGCCGCCTGGCTACGGCCCCGCGAGCGGAGAATGACGATGAGCGAGCCTTCGGTACGAGTACTGCGTACGGTTGCGGAGTTCCGCGCCGCGTGCGACGCCGTGCGAAGCCGAGGCGAGCGCCTCGGCTTCGTCCCCACCATGGGGGCTCTGCACGCTGGCCATCTGCGCTTGGTCGAGGCAGCCCGTCGTCACGCGGATCGCGTCGCGGTGAGCATCTTCGTGAACCCCACCCAATTCGGCCCGAACGAAGACTTCTCCAAGTATCCGCGGACCTTGGAGCGCGACGTGGCGCTGCTCGCCGGCGTGGGCGCAGACTTGGTGCTCTCCCCGAGCGCGGACGAGATGTACCCGGCCGGCGACACGACGCGAGTTCGCGTGGGTGAGCTGAGCGAGCATTTTTGCGGCCCATTTCGGCCCGGGCACTTCGAAGGGGTCGCGACGGTGGTCACGAAGCTGTTCGCGATCGCGGGCCCGTGCACGGCCCTGTTCGGCCGCAAAGACTTTCAGCAGCTGAAGATCATCGAGCGGCTCGCGCGCGATTTGCGGCTCCCGGTCACGGTCGTCGGCGAGCCGACGGTGCGGGACGCGGACGGCTTGGCCCTCAGCTCGCGCAACGCGTACCTGTCGGCGGACGAGCGGAGCCGCGCGCTCGCCATCCCGCGCGCGCTTGCGGGAGCGGCGGAGCGCTTTGACGCCGGCGTTCGGCGTGCGGCCGAGCTGATCGAGCCGGTGCGCGCGGCCCTGTCGGCGGCGGGCCTACGCCCCGACTATGCGGACATCGCCGATCCGGAACGGCTTTTTCCGTTCGCTCTGGATGCAACCGTTGGCGAGCGCGCGCTGATCGCGCTCGCCGCCTTCTGTGGCACCACCCGCCTCATCGACAATCTGGTACTGGGGGAAGACCCGGCGCCAGCCGTGTCGGGC
Organism: Polyangiaceae bacterium; assembly: GCA_029266615.1. Classification (GTDB taxonomy): domain Bacteria; phylum Myxococcota_A; class Polyangia; order Polyangiales; family Polyangiaceae; genus PMG-095. The sequence continues at coordinate 32,540 of JAQSWN010000054.1, read as the reverse complement.
TGAGGCAAACGGTATGAGCGCAGAACACTCGACGGCAGAGCGGCGGTTTCCCGGCGCTTTCATCGTGCTGGAGGGCATCGACGGCTCGGGCAGCACCACCCACACCAAGCTGCTCGGCAAGGCGCTGCGGCAGCGCGGCCTCAAAGTGGTCGAGACGTGCGAGCCGACCTCGGGTCCGGTCGGCGCGCTCATTCGCCAGGTACTGCAGAAGCGGCTGTTCGTCGCGGACGCGGCCGGCCCGCGGTCGTTCGCCTGGTCGACGATGGCGCTCTTGTTCGCGGCGGACCGCATGGATCATCTGGACTCCACGGTCGTGCCCGCGCTGCGCGAAGGCGCGGTCGTGCTGAGCGATCGCTACGACTTGTCCAGCCTCGCTTACCAGTCGTGCACCGCGCCCAACGGCGACAAAGTCGTGCCGTGGATCCGCGAGCTCAACGCCGCCGCGCTCCGACCCGACTTGACCCTCGTGATCGACGTGCCGGTGGAAGTAGCGGAGGAGCGCCGCCGGACACGGGGCGGGCTCGAGGAGATGTTCGAGACGCGCGATCTGCAAGCGCGCCTAGCGGGCGTCTACGCGGACGCGGAGCGGCTCATCCCGCACGACCGCGTCGCCCACATCCTCGGCGTAGGCGCCATGTCGGACGTCGCCGCCAACGTGCTCAACGCCGTCACCGCGTTGGATCCTGAGTTTTTCCGCGGTTCTGCGCTGGATTGAGCTCCGAAAATTTGCCGCGCTTCGGCCCCCCGGCCCATAGTGAGGCGTGGCTTCGCTCTCTCGTGCTTACCTGACGGTGCTGCTCTCAGCGTGCGGTTCCTCCCAGTATCCGTCGATTGACGACCCGATGCCGCCGCCCGAGCCGCACGCGGTCGCGACGCTTCCGGCCGGCGCTGGCAGCGCGACGCCGACGCCCGGCACCGCGATCGCGATCACGAGCCTCCCGCGCGCGGAGGTGGAGCGCGTGGTGGACGCGGGGCTCGGCCGCTTTCTGTCGCACGTCGCGCTCGAACCGCGCCTCTCTGCCGGTAAGTTCACGGGCTGGAGCATCGTAGCTCTGCAGCCGCCGGAGCTGTGGCAAGGCATCGACCTCAAAGCGGGGGACATCGTCACGCGCGTCAACGGCATGCCCATCGAGCGCGAGATGGAGGCCTTCGACGCCTTTCAAGCCGTACGGCAGGCCCCGATGTTGGAGGTCACGTACTTGCGGCAAAATCAGCCCCGCACGTTGCGCTTCACCATCGTCGGCGCGCCGTCGCCGTCGCTGCCGCAGGCGCCGCAGGCGCGCCCGAAGTCCGGCTAAACGCGCGGCGGGGCGAGCTGGAAGCCGGCGAGCGCGTCCAGCATGGCGTTGAACCGCTGGCGCGAAAAACGTGAGCCGCTCGTGATCCAATCCCGGTGACGGCTCTCCCCCGCAGACCGAGCGTGGTCGTCCTCGTCGTCGTCGCCAAAGTGACCGAGCACGTCCAGGTGGTCGGCCTCGCCGGCCCAGATGAGCGTGCCGTAAAGCATGGAAAGCGTGGGCACGATGCCGTCGTTGGTGCTGTCCCCGATGTCGTGAACGATGCCGGTACGGAGCAGCGAGAGCTCGCGCTCCGTCGGGCGAGCGTACGGGTACACGTCCGGCACTTTGCTCGTGAACTGATAGAGCGTGGAGTAAATAGCGGCCGTGAACGCGGCGTAAGGCGAGCGAATGCGCCGCGCTAGGCGCATGGAGCGGGGCGGAGGCGCGGCGGAAGCGATGCACGCGAAGCGGTGGTTCGGATCGCCCTCGGTGGACGCGTTGAACAGGTCCACTGCCTCCGGCATGAGCTGAATGATGCCGCCCTGGTCGACGCGCACCTTGCTTAGAAACTCGCCTATCTCCGTGCGCGCGTCTTTGTCCACGAAGCGAAGGACGTTGTCGGTGACGCGGCTGAAAAGCCGTAAATCACCACCGAAAATCGAGTCTATGCCGCCGAGCCCGGCGAGCAGGCGCGAAAAGATGGCGAGCGACGGCTCCCCCACCGAGAGGGAGATGACCGTGATCAGGCTGAGCGCATAGAGCACGCGTGTTCCCGAAACGGTGGCGAAGAAGCCAGCCAGCGGCGTGCCGTAGTGAGGCGTGTTGATGGAGACCGCGCTCTGCACGCGTGAGCGCCACTCCAGGCGGCTCTCGTCCAGCCCCAGGCGCACGGTGGGGGAGAGCACGAGCCGAAGGTCGAGCCCGCCCGTCGAGTGACCGACCAAATGGATTGGTCCTTCGCTGCCGGCGGTGCGCTCGATCGTGTTCGCCAAGATGCGCGAGCGGTAACGCAGCGAGGAGGTCGGTGGGGCGGGGACGTCTTCGAACAGGACTTCGTGCCCTGCGTCGCGGAAGCGCCGCTCCAGCCCAACCCGAACGTGGTTGAAGTAGTCGTACCCGGCAAGCCTGCCGAAGCCGAACATCCCTGGGATGAAGTAGACGCGGTGCGGAGCGGCGCTCATCGGTCCATGACAGCGCGCGCCGTTCGACTCACTGAAAGGCGACGGAGGCGGTCAACGCGAAATCGAACCGCACCTCGGCGCCGTCGAGCGACGGAACGTCCGCGGCGACCTCGCGGAGGCGGTGGAAGGTGAGGCTGCCGTTCCCGACCGCCCCGAACATGCCGCGCGGCAAGGCGCCAACGCCGTCCGCGTCGCGGAACGCGCAGACACCGAGCGTGCCCACCTCGGGAGCGCCGGAAACCTCCACGTAGACGATGTCCCGTGCGTCCCCGGCGCGCCAAGCGAGCGTGGTGCCGGCGCGGGCGTCTACACCTTCCAGCGCGGTGAGTGGGTAACCGGCGACGGTCACGTCGAGCAGCTCTTCGGGAGCTTGGACTCGTACCTCGAGCGGGGCGAGCTGGTCGCTGCCCGTCGTCCTCAAGAGGTAGCCACTGGCGCTGGGCAGCGACGCGGATGCCTGGTCGCGCGAGGTGTAGACGAAGCCGGGAACCTCCAGCGGGAATGCGCGCGGAGCGAGCAGCGTTTGTGAGTCGTTCGCGCCGAGCAGGACGTCGCCCGCCTTCAAGAACTCGGCGCGGGAAAGGTCGCTCGCCGCCAGTGCTTCGCGCTCGTGGCCGAGCGGCGCGCACTGGCCGGCGGAGGGCAGGCTCACCGATTTGCCGAACAAGCGGAGCAGCGGCTCCGGATCGGCAAGCACCGGCACGCGCACGATACCGGCGAACGCCACGCCCGTCGCTTCGCTCTCCGCGCCGACGTACGCGCTTCGCTCGATGCGGAGTAGCGCGTGGGTGGTCGTAGCCACCGGCTCGCTCGTGCCTTCCGGACCTTCGCACGCGCTAGCGAGCAGCAGAAGGCCGAGGAGGGAGGGAACCGAGAAACGCACGGGCAAATCCTAGTTGGAGCACCGCGACAGGGCAAGGGCGCTCGGCGCGGGCTCAGAATTTCGCGGAGATGCCCATGGCCGGCGTGAGCGATAGGCCGGCCGCGTCGCCGGAGAGCTCGCCCCCGTCCCCGTTCAGACGGAGCTTGCCGCGGGCGTTCTCGTAGGCGGCGTTCACCTCGACGCGCACCTCCACCGGCGCGAGGCCGACGGAGAAGCCGACCAGGCCGCCGCCCCAGAAGCGCGTGGCGTGGCCGCTCGCCCCGTAGGCCGCGTCCGACCATTCCACCAAGCGAAATTGAAACGAGTCCCGCTCGAAGCCGCCACGTAGGCCGGCCCACAGCTGCACGACGTCCGCGTCGCTGCGGTAGCCAAAGAGCAGGGGAAGCTCCAAGCCATAGCCGCCGAGGCTCGTGAGCTCGGCGCTGCGGAGCCCGCCCCTGGGGACGAGGGGGGAATCTGGATCGTCCACGCGCTGGTCGGGCAGCTTGCCTGGACGCGTAACCAATCCGGTCGCGGCGAGCCCGACGCTGAACGCGTAGGTCTTCCACTCGAACGCGTGACGACCGTCCACCCGCACGCCGCGACCGGTCCAGGCGAGCCCGGCTTCGTTCTGCGACCCGAGCCCGACGCGTGCGGCCGCGAACGGCGCGACGCCCGGACCGACTGCGAAACGGGCAATGGCACCCTGCGCGAAACCTGCGCGTTCATCCGGAGTGGTGGCGCCACCTTGAATGGCGATGCTGTCGTCCAGCTTCCGCTCCGCGCGGCGCAAACCGCCGAGCCCGAAGCGCCCGCTCGTGCCGGCCGTGAACGAGACTTCGCCGTTTCGCAGCGTGTGAGCGGGGTGCAGGAGCGTCCCGCCCCCGCCGCACGCGCCGAGCAAAGCGCCGCCGAGCGCGACGCTTGCCACTGCCAGGCGCGACGTCACTTGCGGAACCGCGAGGCGATCGTATTCGCTTCCGCGCGCTTCTTCAGCTCACCGTCGTCTGGATGAAGCCGCAGGGCGCGCTCGAGCAGGTCAGCCTCCGCCTCTGGGTTGCTCGGATCCGGCACGCAGCACTCGACGGGGCACACCGCTTGGCAGGCTTCGTGGTCGTAAAAGCCGACACATTCGGTGCACAGCTCGGGGTCGATGACGTAGATCGAGTCGCCCTCGGAGATGGCCTCGTTGGGGCACTCCGGCTCGCACGCGCCGCAGTTGATGCAGTCTGTGGTGATGGTGGTGGCCATGGCTACGGCGATGAACGGTTCGGCGGGGGCAGCGAGCTCACGATTTCTTCACGCGCGCGACCGTCGCCGCGTGGCGGCGGCGCCTTGGCCGCCGGCAAGAAGGCTCTTGCCCAGGCGTTCTGTCCGATGAATGGGCAATAAGCAAGAATTTCGGCCGGACGACGCGGAAGCCCGCTGACTTTGCGCGGATAATGCTATGGATTCGCGCTGCCTATGCCCGGCCTGACCGAAAAGCTACTGCTCTGCGTCGCCCTCGTCGCCCTCGTCGCCCTCTCGCTGGGCTGCAAGCCTCAAGTCGGAGACGACTGCAAGGTCTCCCGGGACTGCTCCGCGGCGGGCGACCGCTTGTGTGACATCACGGCCCCGGGCGGCTACTGCACCATCTTCAACTGCGAGCCCAACAGCTGCCCCGAGGACGAGTCGCTGTGCGTGCAGTTCGGCGCGACGCGCTCGCCCCTTTGCGTAGACGAGCCGCTCGCCGCCCCTTCGCCTTACGCGCGCACCTTCTGCATGGCGACGTGCGACGACGACGGTGATTGCCGCAGCGGCTACGTGTGCGAGGACCTGTCCCTATCGAACGCCTGGGGCGCGGTCCTCATCGACACGAACCGCGGCAACAAAGCTTGCCTCGTGCCCTTCACGGGGGACGAAGAGCTCGAACCCGCGGCCACTGACGTTTGCAAGGCGGCCTACCCAGCCGCGGGGGAAGAAGCCGGGCAGGGCGGCAGCGGCGGGTGATCGGATGCTCGGCTTTCAGCCGCTCCCGCGAACTTTGGACGCCGCGCTGCGCGACGCCGAGCACGCTCGTCCGGACGTTCGTCTCTCGACCCTGAGCGACCTCAAGCGCCACGCACGGGAGGGAAGCGATGCGGCGCTCCGCGCGCTCAGCCAGCGCCTGAGCGGCGATCCCGAGCCTTCGGTGCGGGCAGGGGCGGCGTTGGCGCTGGCCGACATCGACGCCCACGCGGAGCTCCCAGCGCTCGTCGCCGCTACCTCCGACCATGACGCGGCCGTGCGCCAGATGGCGCTGCTCGGGGTGGGAGAGCTGGCGGACGCCGAGCACGCCGAGGCTCGGCTCGCCGCCACGCGCGGCTTGGTCGACCGCTTGCCCGCGGTGCGATACCAAGCCGTGGTCGCGCTGGCTCGATTGCAACAAGAGGGCTCGCTCGAAGCGCTCCTCGTCGGCACGCGCGACGCCGATCCCGAGGTCCGTCACGTTTCGTTTCGAGTCGCAGAAGAGGTTTTCGGCGGTCGCGAGGCAGAGGGAGTCCCGGCGCCGTTGGTGCAGCGCGCGCGCGGCGCCTTGCGGGACGACAACCGCGGCGTCCAGCTCGCGGCCGCGATCTTGCTCGCGGTACTGGGCGAGGCCGCCGGGCGCGAGCACCTGGTAGACGCCGTGAACGCGAAGCGCCGCATCGGGCACGCGGAGGACGAGGCCATCGCCGTTGAGCTCTGTGGCCAGCTGCAGCTCCGCGCGGCGATTCCCGGCCTGGAGCGACGCGCGTTCGGCATGCTGGGGGGCCGTACCCCGTCGTCTTGGCACGCGCGCGTCGCTCTGGCGGAGCTAGGCCACGAGCGCGCCAAGAACGTCATCATGCGCGGCCTCTCGGCATGGTCACGGGACGCACGCACGGTCGCGGTCGCGGCCGTGGGGCGCGCGAGGCTGCGCGAGGCGCGGCCAATCCTGCTCGGCATGGCGGGAGCCCCGCACCGCGCAGAGCCCGACGCCGTGCGCGACGCTCTCGCCGCGCTCGACGAAGAGCCGAGCAGGGCCTGAGCCCATGAGTGAGCGGCGGCTCGAGCTGTACCGGCATCTGCTCCGTGTTCGCTTGCTGGACGAGCGGCTCGTGCAGCTCCAGCGCCAAGGTCGGGTCGCGTTTCACGGCTCGTGCGCGGGGCAGGAAGCGGCGCCGGTGGCCGCCGGTCTCGCCCTGGAGCCGACCGATTGGATCTTCCCGGCGCTGCGGGAGAGCTACGTCATGCTCGTGCGGGGCTACCCGCTCGCGCGCTACCTCGCGCAAGACTTCGGCACCTCGCTCGACGCGAGCAAGGGTCGGCAGATGCCGAGCCACCAGAGCGCGCGCGAGGTGAACGTCGTCTCGTGGTCGAGCTGCATCGGGACGCAGCTCCCCCAAGCCGTGGGCATGGCGCTCGCCGCGAAACGCCGAAAAGACTCGACGATTAGCCTGGCTTTTCTGGGGGACGGCGCCACCAGTCATCCGGATTTTCACGCCGCGCTGAACTTCGCGGGGGTGTTTCGCGCCCCGTGCGTCTTCGTGTGTCAGAACAATCAGTTCGCGATCAGCGTCCCGGTGGAGCGACAAACCGCCAATGCGGCGCTTTACCAAAAAGCGGCCGCTTATGGCATCCCTGGGGAGCGCGTCGACGGCAACGATCCGGAGCTCGTGCTGGAAGCGATGCGTCGCGCGGCCGCGCGAGCCCGCGAAGGCGCCGGGCCGAGCTTCCTCGAGTGCTTCACGTACCGCGTCGCCCCTCACTCTTCGAGCGACGACCCCAGCCGTTACCGCGACGAGTCCGTGACCGCGACTTGGCTTGCCCGCGATCCGGTCGCGCTCGTTCGGCGCCGCCTGCTCGACTCCGGGCAGCTCGACGAAGCCGGCGATCGGGCTCTCGCTCACGAGCTGACCGAGGAGCTGGAAGCAGCCGTGCGCGCCGCCGAGAACGCGGCGCCACCGCCGCTCTCCTCGCTCTTCGACGACGTCTACGCAAAGCGACCGTGGCACCTGGTGGAGCAGGCCGCCGAGCTTGCGCGGTTAGCGGCGCGTTAGGTCGGCGTTCGGACCGAGCGCGAAACTCTCGGCGATTTGCTCCGCGGTGAGCGCGGCGTTGTAAGCGCGAAATTCGTCGTAGGTCGCCGCTAAATTCTCGTCCGCTGCGTAATTGGAGCGGCCGAGCCAATTGTTCACGTCGTTGATCGCGGAGAGCGGGCGCGTGAGCGGGCACTCCACCAGGAGCGCGCCGTCTTGGTAAATCGACATGGTCTGGGCTCGGCTGTCGATGACCGCCGCCACGTGAGTCAGCGTGTCGACGGGGAGCCTGCTCGTCACCAGACACACGACTTCGTCCGCCACTCCGTTCTGTGAGTACACGAGGCGCAGGCCTGCGGGCAGCTGGCGAGTGGAATCAGCGGCCGCGAAAGCGGTGAGAAAAAGGTAGCTGATGCCAACGCCACGCGGGACGTCTGCATCGTCGTCGTTGCTTCCGAAGTCGAAGACGCGCTGCCACGGCCCCCCGCCGCGCCAGGTGAGCCAGCTTTCGAACGTCGCGTCGGTCAGGCCGGAAACGAAGTAGTCGGGCAGGTTGAGGTACTGGGCGGCGGTACCCCCCGCGAGTGACAACGTGCCGTCCCCGGTCAGCACCGTGCCGACGACCTGGCCATGAGCGCTGCCGCGCGTATCGAGCGCGCGCTCGCCGTCACCGTCGAAGCTGTAGCGGTGGAAAAGGAACGTTGCGAGCGGGGAAGGAGGCACCTCGCCTTCGCCGCCTTGGCCACCGCTCGCTTGCGGCGCCCCGCTGCTGCCGGCGCTGCCGGAAGGCCCCGCGCCCGCGTGCGCATCGGGCGGCATCGGCTCCCGAACGGCGTCGACCACGTTCGCGTCGCACGCAAACGTGAGGAGCAGCAAGAGGAGCGACCGGCGCTTCATCAGAACTCCGCCATCAATCCGCCGCTCAGCACGAGCAGCGGCGCGGCTACCTCGGCTGCGTCTTCACCGGCGATGCGCACGACGGTCTTGCTCCAAGCCTGGAGGAGCTGAGCCTCCAACACCAAGCCGAGGCTGGAGAGCGGCTTCAGCCAGACGCCACCACTCGCGTTGACCAAGCCGCTGAATGTTCGTGCGGACGCGTTGCGGTAGGGATCCGGCGCCGCGCCCGCCACGTCCAGGGCCAGGAAACCCGCGCCGAGGCTGACGAATGGCTGTAAGCGCCGTTGCGGTAGAAACCGCATGACGACGTCCAAAGCGACCGCGGTGTGGCGCAACGTTGCCGCTCCTGGCCCTTGCTCGATGCGGGCCGCGCGGCCCAGACCGACGAAGCTCCCCCGCGCGTCCAACGCCAGGACGTCTCCCGTCCACCGTTCGGGCAGGGTTACGCCCAGGCGAATCACCGGCGAGATGGCGTTCTGGCCTCGTTGAAAGCTCTCTAAAAGTGCGACTCCGAGCGTCAAGTTCGGCCGGGCCCCGCGCGTTTCCGGCTCGAGGACGAACGGCGGCGGCGGTGGCGGTGGCGGCGGCGGCGGGCGCGCGGCCTCGTTCTCGCGCGTGACGGCCAGCTCGGCGAGCCGCGCCTTGACGAGCTCCACCGCTTGCACGGCGATGCGCGCGGCTTCCTGATTGCGGTCCGGCCCGGCTCGCAGGCGCAGCACCACCGTCTTTCGCAGCATCCGATCTGCGAGCCAAAGCTCCGAGCCGTCGTCCTCGGGTTCCACGAGCAGCACGGAAGCGGGGTGCAGCTCGCGCCCCGCGCCCTCCACGGCGGCTTGCGGATCCGTCTCTTGCGCGGGTACGACCACGACGTCGAACCCGGCGGCGCTCAGCTCCGCGCGCACGCGCGTCGTCACTTCTCGGCTCGCTTCGTCGCTCGCGGACCGTTCGAGCAACAGCACACGGTGACTGTACTCGGCCAGCGCTTCGGAGGTAGTCAGCGAGACGCCGAGCGCATAGCTCCACGCCAGCCGCCGGAGCCACCCCCTTCGCTTCATGGAAGCTTTTGGGACCGAAACTCCTGATCGATCTTGCGGGCTGCAGCCGCGTAGGGACCGTTCGGATAGCGAGAGAGATAGTCGCTTGCGACGGGCTTGGCCGCCGCCGCGCCCCGCTGCTTGTACAGCAGCATCATTTTCCGGCCGAATGCCTGGGACGCGTAAGCGCCGCGCGGGCTCTCGCTTACGTAGCGCTCGTACCATTCTATGGCGCCGCTGCCGGTGCCCTCGGCGAGCCGACCCAGGAAGAAGGCCGCGTCTCGCGCAGCGCTCGAGCTCGGAAAGCGCTGCCGCTGCGCGAGCAGTACCCGCGTGGCGACCGCACCGCGACCCGCGTAGCGCGCGGCGTCAGCCAGCGCGGAGAGCTCTTCGAGCGACCCGCCGTCCAGTGTGCGGCTCATGCCTCGCTCCTCCGCTTGTCGCAGCACGTCGTTGAAATGACCCTGCGCGACTTGCTTGGTCCAGGCGTGCGGCTCCAGCGCCGCACGCGGCGCGGTGACGTTGGGACCCACGGCCGCCGCCGCCGCCCCGCTGGCTGGCTCGGGCGCGCCCGGATTCGGTGCGGCTTCGGCCGCAGCCACGGGAGTGGGGGCCTGCGCCGACTCTCCGCCTTCCACCGTGAGCCGTCCCTCGGCGACACCGCCGAACAGGTGCTGGCCGGCTTTGAGGACGATTCCGCTCTGCGCAAGCGGCCCGGTGACGATGACCGCGCCCGTTTGCATGCGCAAATCAAAGGCCTGAGCCTGCGCCGACCAGCTCACGTCGAAGGCGGTGCCGGTGACGCGCACGTCGTACGGCCCGGCTGCGACCTTCCAAGACGCCTCCGGCTTCTTGGCGATACTGACGCGCATGCTGCCGCGCTCGAGCAAGACCTCGGCGCCGTGCTCCGTGACGTTCTGGACGCGTGCTTCGGTGCCCTGGGCGAGGCTTGCCTCCGAGCCATCCGAAAAGCGGATGCGCGTGCCTTGATGGCCGATGACGCGACCGCTCTCTCCCACGGAGCCGCCCGCAACCTCGAACGTGAGCGCGCGCTCGCCAGCGGGAAGCCAGAGGGCGGCGGCTAGGGCGGCAGCGCCCGCCAAGGCGCCACCCCCCACCAGCCAACCTTTGCCCCAAAGGCTGGGTCGCGGCGTGGAGCGCCGGGCCTCCAGCCGGGCAAAGCCCGCGTCCTCCGAGAGCACCGAATCCCCCCGCAGCTCCCGCTGAGCGAGCTTCACGAGCTCGGCAGTGGGCTGGTCGGCATGGGCGAGTTTCATGGCGTTTCTTCAGGAGAGGTGACTTCGAGCTTGCTCAAGTAATCAACTAAAAATGGATCCCTTTGGGCGAAGAAGGTAACCCGTTCCCAAGCCCTGGTGAAACAGCGCCGGGCGGTAGGGACGGAAACCTCCAGAGCTGCGGCTACTTCCGCGGCCTCCATGCCCTCGATGAAACGCAGCACGAAGGCGGTTCGGTCCCGTTCGTTGATGCGCGCGAGCACCTGGTAAAAACGAATGAGGGCGTGCTGGGAGTCGGTGTCCGCGGCGACGACCCGTAGGTCCGGCAGCTCCGCCGTCCGCGACAGGCCTACCCAGCGCCGCACGCGGGCGCGGCGGATCTCGTAGCGAGCGGTGCGCACGGTGATGGCGATGACGAACGCCTTGAACGCGACGGGGTCCCGCAAGGTGTGCACGCGCTCGAACAAGCACAGAAAGACGTCCTGCACGATGTCTTCCACGTCGTGCTGCGGACCGAGAGAACGACGCAGAATACGGCGAACCAGCGGCGAGAAGCGGGTCCACGTCACGCGCGGAGCGGCCGCGTTCTTCTCGATGAGAGCGCGCGCGAGCGCGGCGTCGTCCGCATCTGCGAGGGACGGCATGGCGGCGGCCGTGGCCGCTACATCGTGCGAGACCTGCCTCGTTGCCAATTGCGCCAAGGTGCCTTCACGCGCGAGTGGACGATCTCGCGCCTGCGGCTTCACATTTAAACTCAACTACTCGAGTCGCGCAATGCTCATTTCTTAGGTTTCTTAAGATTATGCGGGTTAGCCAGCGCAATAGTTGAGTTGGGCGATGCGCACACGACCACTGCCAACAACTAGCGACAACGCGACGTGCGAATTTTGATCCGCGTTACGCCTGCCGACCCACCTGCTCAATCGTAGTCCTCGAAAATTCCTCCGCAGGTGCGCTCGAGCGAGTATTTCACGCACAAGGTGCGAGCGCTGGGCGGACGTGTGCACTACGCCTCCAATGGTGAATCGGACTCTGCTCATCGTCCTTGCCATTGGTGGCGTCGCGGGGAGCGCGGTGTTGTTCGAAGAGCGAGAGCGCTCCGCGACTCCAACCGCGGCAGGCGCCGCCGCCACCAGTGAAGCGCCGCCTATCGCGCCCGCCTCGGTCACGGCGAGGGGGACGATGGAGACGACGACGTCACCGGAGCTCGAACGACTCGCGTCTCGCCGCGAGCTGTACGAATCGATCGACGCCCTCGTCCAGGCCTCGGAGTTCGAGAAGGCGCGCCGTCTCCTCGACGACGCCCAGACGCGTTTTGGGGAAGATTCCGCCCCCCAGTGGCGGGACCTCGAGCAAAGCTACCGGCTCATGGCCGACTGTCTGGAGCGACCGACCCCCAGCCTCCGCTCGAGAGCCCAGGCGTTCGTTGTCGTGAGCGAAGCGCCAGGTCTGAAGCCGAGAATCTTGTCGGCCTGCGGCTTGTCTTCGCGATAGAGCACGAGGCTCTTAGGCGTTCTTCGCGATCGCGGCGCGCCAGGCGTCGAGCGCGCGCATGTTACCGAGCGAGTCCTCCCAGCTCATGGCCGGCCAGGGCGCCTGGCCGCTCGAGAGCGAACGAGCGACGAGCTCGGCCTGAACCGCGTAGGTGGGCCGTTCCGTACGCACGCTGACCACTTCGTCCTCCGCGCCTTCGCGCTTCACCACGAAGCTCGTTTCCAAAGACTGGCGCATGCCTTGCGGGATCCACGGATCGGGCAAAACGATGCGACCCGCTTCTCCGTACAGCACCGCCTCGGTGCCCACCCGATGGTGCACGGCGCACGTGAGAGTCGCGGTGAGACCGGAGGCGAACTCGACGAGCGCGGTCGAGATCTCATCCGCGCCGGTCGGTCCAGTGAAGCCAACGGCATGGAGGCGCGCGGGCTCCGCGAACGGGGCGGAGCTCACGACGCCGGCCAACAAGCGTGCGAACGACATGCAGTAGCCGCCCACGTCGAGGATGCCGCCGCCGCCGAGCTTCAAGTCGAACAGCCGGCCCTGCGGATCTCGAGGCACCCGAAAACCGAAATCCGCTTTGATGTGCCGCAGCTCGCCGATGTCTCCGCGCTTCACCCGCTCGATGAGCGACGTCAGTAGTGGATGGCAGCGGTACATGTACGCTTCCAGCAGGAAGACGCCGCGCTGCTTGGCTGCCTGCAGCACGCGCTCGGTACTCGGAGCGTCCACCGTGAGAGGCTTTTCGCACAGCACGTGCTTGCCCATCTCGATGCAGGCGAGCGCTTGCGCTTCGTGGAGTGGATGAGGGGTCGCGACGTACACGACGTCCACCCCCTCGTCCCCGAGCAAATCTTTCAAGTTGGCGGCGCTGCGTGCGAGCCCGAAGCGTCGCGAGAACGTGGCGCTCTTTTCCGCGGAAGAGCCGACGGCGCTCACCACCTCGCACGTCTCCGAGCCCCGCAGCGCCTCGCAGAAATCAGCCGCGATGCCGCCCGTTCCGATAACACCGAACCTGACTTTGCTCTTCATGTCTCGAACCCTCGTCGTCCCGTGCAAGAGCGCCGAACCGAACCGGTGCCCCAAGCGGCGCAGCGCCGGGGGCCGGCTCGGCGAAGCTCACTCGACCGAGAGCTTGTGCACCATGGTGTGCTTGTAGGTGGCGCCGGGCTTGAGAATGACTTCATCTTTCCAAGCGGGCACGTTGATCGAATTCGGAAACTTCTGCGACTCCAGGCAGAGCCCGGTGTACTGCTGGTAGGCGACGCCGCCCTTCCCTTTATTGCTCCCGTCCAGAAAATTTCCTGAGTAGAACTGCACGCCGGGCTGGTCTGCGGAGAGCTCCAGCACGCGGCCAGTCTTCGGATCCTTGAGCTTGGCGACGGGGCGGAGCGTGTGCGGATCGCCTTTGACCACCCAGTTCGAATCGAAGCCAATCGGCTTACCGCCAGCTTCTTTCAGGTCTTTTCCGATCAGCTTGGGGGCCGTGAAATCGAAAGGCGTGCCCTTCACGGGCTTGACCTTGCCGTCCGGCACCGGGTCGGCGACGCTCGGGCCGGGGGTGAACTGGTCGGCGAACAGCGTCAGCTCCTCGCCCGTGATCGGGCCAGAATCGTGCCCGCTCAGGTTCCAGTAGGTGTGGTGCGCCATGTTGACGATCGTCGTCTTGTCCGTGGTCGCCGACATTTCTACCTTGAGCTCGTTGTCGTGCGTGAGCGTGTAGACATTCTGCGCGGTGACGGTGCCGGGGTACCCCTCTTCTCCGTCCTTGGACACGTAGGTGAGCTTGAGCGAGGGGCCGCGCTCGGTCTCCGATGCCTCGGCCTTCCAGATCACTTTGTCCCAACCTACTTTGCCGCCGTGCAAGGAGTTCTTGTCTGCGTTGGCGGCGAGCTTGTACGTTTTGCCGTCCAGCGAAAACTGCGCGTTCTTGATCCGGTTGGCGACGCGACCGATGACGGCGCCGAAGTACGGCGTCGCCTTCACGTAGTCGTCCACCTTGTCGTAGCCGAGGACGATGTCGGCCATCTTCCCGGACTTATCCGGAGTGTGAAGCTCCGTAACGATGCCGCCGTAGTTAGTGATCTTGGCGACGAGGCCGTTCTTGTTCTTGAGCGTGTAGAGCTTTACTTCCACGCCGTTCACGCTGCCGAAGGGGGCCTCCGAGACGGACTTTTCCGAAGGGGCCTCTTTGGCTTCCGAAGGAGCGCTCGCGACCGTCGCGGGAGCGGCGGCAGGCGGCTCTGCGGCCGTCACCGGCTCCGCGGGCGAGGAGCTCGCGCAAGCAGACAGCGAAGCGAGGCAGGCGCCGAACAACGGGAAAACGAAAGACAGAGCTCTACGATTGGCCATGGGGTCTCATCAGCTGAGAGGGGTCGAGTAGCCGGGTTTAGTGACGTCAAGCCGTCGAATCGAGTCATAAATCTCCGCCCGCGCCGGGCGCAGCGCGGCCGGCTCGAAGAACTTTCCCTGATCGACGGAACGGCCCGAGCGTCACCTGGTATGTGCTGGCCTGCAAGGCGGTCCTTCGACCAGACGTCGAAAAGCCGTCATATTGCCACTTGGATCATGCGTAGCCTTGCGTCACCCCTCGCGGCCTTTGCGCTGCTCGCTGCTTGCTCCACGTACGAGGAGCTCGCGCCGCTCCCACCGGATTTGCCCATCGAGTCCATGAGCGGCTCAGCGAGCAGCGCCGGTGGCAACGGACCCCAAGGAGGGAGTGGCGGCGCGAGCGCGGGCGCGGCCTCGGGGGCGGGCGCCGGCTTAGGGGGCACGGGGCCCGGTGCTGGCTCGGGGGGCGCGGCGTCCGGCGCAGGCATGGGGGCCGGTGGGGGCCAAGGCGGAACGTCCACGAACGGCTGCGTGGATTGCGCCGCGCTCAAGAGCGCGCTCGTGCACCGCTACGACTTCGAGGGTGAAGGCGCGGTCGTGATGGACCGCGTAGGCGCCGCGCACGGCACCGTACAAGCTGGCGGCATGCTCTCCAAAGTCGGAGGCAAGGGTGTGGTCGAGCTGAGCGGAGGCACGAGTGGCCCTTACGTGGACCTGCCGAATGGCCTCATTTCTTCACTCACCAGCGCGACGCTGGAGACTTGGGTGACGTGGGGCGGCGGGCCCGCGTGGCAGCGCCTCTTCGATTTTGGGAGCTCCAGCGCGGCCGCCGAGGACACCCCCGAGGACGGCGAAACCTACCTGTTTCTGACGCCCATGACTGACACGGCTTCCGGCGGCGCGCTCCGCGGCGTCTACTCGGTGGAGGGCGGCGCGGCGACCGTGGAGACGCGAGTGAGCGGCGCCGCTGCGCTCCCGCAAGCCTTGACCCAAGTCGTCCTCGTCGTGGACAGCGCGACGGAGCAGCTCAAGGTCTACGTGGACGGTGAGAGCGCGGGGGAGCAGCCGTTCACCGGCGCGCTCGCCGACCTGGACGACGTGAATTGCTGGCTCGGGCGTAGCCAATACGATTCGGACCCCGAGCTCACGGCCACGCTCCACGATTTCCGCGTTTATGGAGCCGCGCTCACCGCTTCCCAAATTGCCACGAGCTTCACGAGCGGACCTGATCCAGCATTCCTTGCGGAATGAGCCGAGTCGAAAAGCAGCTCGAAGAGCAGCGCGTTTCCAACCAGAGCGGGCTGCCCCACTTCGATTCGTTTCGCGGCCACCGCGAGCAGCAAACGCGGCTCATCTCCGCGAGCCAGCGGCTGGGTGGGGACCGCCTGTGCGTGCTCGGCGCCGGTAACGCATACGACCTGGAGCTGGAGGAGCTTCTCACACGCTTCGCGGAGGTGCACCTGGTGGACGTCGACGCGGAGGCGCTCTCGAGAGCGCGAGCGCGTGTCCCAGAAGGTCCGCGAGCGCGCCTGTTCGCCCACGCGCCCGTGGATCTCTCGGGCATGTTCGAGCACTTGGAGCGCTGGGGACGTATGCAAGTCACGCCCGAAGAGCTGATGAAGGCGCCAGCCGCCGGCGCCAAGCGCATTGCGGTCGCGCTGCCGGGCCCGTTCGATGTGGTCGCGTCGACGTGCTTGCTCACTCAGCTCCAGCTCACGCTGCTTCAAAGCTTGGGCGACCGGCACCAACTGTTCCTCGCCTTGCGGGAGTTCTTGACGCTAACCCACCTTCGCACGTTGGCGGCGCTGACCAAGCCGGGCGGCGACGCCCTGCTGATCACCGACCTCTGCGAATCTGCCGCTTTTCCCCCGGGGAAGGGGCGAAACGAGGCGGAGCTTCCTGCGCTCATGAACGGGCTCGTCGCCGCCGGTCACGTCATTCACTCGTCACACCCGGACGTGATTCGGCTCGCCCTGGGGGACGACCCCGTGCTTTCGCGTAGCTTCGGTCCCGCACGGCTGAGCGCGCCGTGGATCTGGCAGAACGGGCCGAAGCTCCGCTTCCTAGTGTACGGTTTCACGCTGCCGCGTCTCTGAGCAGACGTGAGGTGGGGGAACGAGGCGGTAGCGCGAACCTTGGAAATGCGCTCCGGGTAGCCCGTCTGCTGTGATCTCGCGGTGTATTCGAGACTGTTGCTGCAGGGGAACACTGAGTTGCTCAAGTCGCAGCTGTTCGGCCCCCCGTACAGGCAATAAGACCATCGCGCCGCGCCGATGGCGCGGGCACGACCATTTCAACCAGGACTATTGCCATGAAGCGCTTGATTGCCGCCTTGCCATTGCTGATCGCCGGAATTGCCCACGCTGACTCCGTCGAGTGGAAGCTCGACACGTCACACACCACCGTCGGCTTTTCGGTGCCGCACCTCGTGGTCAGCTCGGTGGACGGTCGCTTCAAGGAAGCCACTGCCAAGATCAACCTCGACGACGCGGATCTCACCAAGAGCCAAGTCTCGGTCGAAATCAACGCCGGCTCGATCGATACCGGCGACCAGAAGCGCGACGACCATTTGAAGAGCCCGGACTTCTTCGACACCAAGAAGTTCCCCAAGCTCACGTTCAAATCCACCAAGATCGCCAAAGCCGGCAGCGGCTTCAAGCTCACCGGTGACCTCACGATCCGAGACGTGACCAAGTCCGTCGTCTTGGATGCGACCTTGAGCGCGCCGGTGAAGACGCCGTGGGGCAACCAGGCCCGCGCGGCCAAGGTCTCGGGCAAGATCAAGCGCGGCGACTTCGGCTTGAAGTGGAACAAGGCGCTCGAAGCGGGCGGCGTCGTCGTCGGCGACGAGGTCACGATCGAGGTCAAGGCCGAGGTTACGAAGTAACGAGCTCAGGGCAAGAGCGCTGGTCGCACGGCGATCGGCGCTCCGCTCGAACGTGGCAGCGCCGCTCCTACAAAAATCGTCGGCAAACATCACCGTGCCGAGCGCGCTGTGACCGCAACCCGATCTTGGCTCTCGGACGCGCTTCAAACTGCCTCGCGACGACCCAAACCAGTGGCGAAGATCCTGAGTCCGGAGGGAGTGAGCGCCTCGAAGCTGTCCAGACCCTGCCCGGCGCAGGGCGGCGGCCAACCTGAAACGTCAAGCTTTCCTGTGCTGATTCGGCCGCGGGGTAGGTGCGCTTGAGGATAGCGCTCCCATCGGGTATGCCCCCACCATCCAGATGGCCGAGACCGAATACGACGCGATTGTTTTGGGTGGTGGACCTGGCGGCTACGTGTGCGCCATTCGCCTGGCGCAGCTCGGCGTGAAAACGCTGTGCGTGGAAGAGGAAGAGTTCGGCGGCGTCTGTTTGAATTGGGGCTGCATCCCCTCCAAGGCGCTGATCGCGAACGCGCACTTCGTCGAAAAGTCGAAGCACATCGCCGATCATGGCATCGCGGTGTCGGGGGTGTCGGTGGACGTTGGCAAGATGCAGACTTGGAAGTCCGGCATCATCAAGAAGCTGACGACGGGCGTGCGCGGCCTCGTGAAGTCGAACGGCGGAACGACGCTGGACGGCCGCGGCAAGCTGATCGCCAAGGACACGGTCGAAGTCACGCTGAAGGACGGCAGCAAGCAAGTCGTCAAAGCCAAGAAGGCGATCGTGGTCGCGACGGGCTCGGCGACCATTCAGGTGCCGGGCTTCGAGTTCGACGGTAAGAAAATCATCGGCGCGCGCGAGGCCGTGAGCCTGCAGCAAATCCCGAAGCGCCTGGTGGTCATCGGCGGCGGCGTGATCGGCCTCGAGCTCGGCATGGTTTACCAGTCGTTCGGCTCGCAGCTCACGGTCGTCGAGATGACGAACAGCCTGCTGCCCGGTATCGACCCGGACTGCGTGAAGGTCGTGGAGAAGACGCTCAGCAAGCGCGGGGCGACGGTGCTGAAGGGCGCCCGCGCCGAAAAGTACGAAAACAACGCAGACGGCTCGGTTTCCGTCGTCGTTTCGGTAGACGGCAAGCAGCAGAAGATCGAGGCCGACGTCGTGCTGGTCGCGGTGGGCATGAAGCCGCGCGGCAAGGGCATCGGCCTGGAAGAGCTCGGCGTCACGGTGGATCAGCGCGGCTTCGTCCCGACGAACGAGTTCTGCGAGACCAACGTCAAGGGCATCTACGCCATCGGCGACGTGAGCGGCGCCCCGATGTTGGCTCACAAGGCCAGCAAAGAGGGCGAGGTCGCGGCCGAGGTGATCGCAGGACACCACGCGGGTAAAGACTGGGTCACGGTGCCCGGCATCGTGTTCACGGATCCGGAGATCGCGACCGTCGGCATCACGGAGACGCAAGCGAAAGAACAGGGGCTGACAGCGAAGACTGGCAAGTTCCCGTTCTCGGTGCTCGGCCGCGCCATGAGCATCGGCGAGACGGACGGCTTCGTGAAGGTCGTTACCGACACGAAGTCGGGCCGCGTGCTCGGCATCCACATCGTGGGTCCGAACGCTTCTGACCTCATCAGCGAAGGCGCGCTCGCGCTGGAGACGGTGGCGACCGCCGAAGACTTGGCGCTCACCATCCACCCGCACCCCACGCTCGGCGAGTCGCTCATGGAAGCCGCCGCCGCTTCCATCGGCAAAGCCGTGCACATGATGAACCGCTAATCCCCCTAGGACTCTGCGCGGCGCTCCAAGGATCGATTTTCTTACCGGAAGATCGGAAGGTTTTGGGGGGGCGCCGCGCCCAGTCGGCGTTGCGACGCGCCTTACGGAATCGCTCATCGTTCAATGGGCGCCGCACCGAAGTGGGCTCTCGCGTCGCGCTCCACGTAGCCGTTCACTTGCCGCCGCCCATCAGCCCGCCGGCGGCAGCGCGAACCCCAAAATTCTCGCGCTCGCTCGCACAGCTCCCGACCGCCCAAACTCGCTGTGAAATCTCGTGCTTCGTGCCTCGCGCGTTGCCACGCGCAGCGAGCGGACGGGCGACTCAGGGCACCGTGTAGGCGACGCGGCGTTGTTCGCGGTCCCAGACGTGCGAGCCAGAGGGGGCCGAGCCGGCCGCGGCGAGCGCCTTCGTGATGGTTCGACCTTCGCCGAGGATGATCTGCCCGAGCTCCGGATCGGCGAGCAGCTTACCCTTGCGCGGGTCGTTCGGGTCGTAGACCACGTAGCGCGTGCTCATTGCCACTTGAAGATGCGGAGCGCGATGACGAAGCCGAGCAGCGACCACAGGAGCAAAACCACGAGCTCGAAGCCCACGGACGATAGGCCTGCGCCTTCGTTGTAGATGCGGCGGAGCGAGTCGTTCGCGGCCGTAAGCGGCAGGAAGCGGATTGGCAGCTGGAGCCACTCCGGGAATCGCTCGTAAGAGAAAAATGAGCCAGAGAGCAGCCACATTGGCAGCTGCACGAAGTTCATCCACCCGCCCGCGACCTCCGTGCTGGTGAGCCGTGCGCCGATCAAGAAGCCTATCGCCGCGAACGCGGAGGCGCCGAGCACGGACGCGACCAGCAGCGCGGCAATGCTGCCTTGAATCTCCGTGCCGAATACCAAGCGGCCGAAGCCGATGAGGACCGCAAGCTCCATCACCAAAAATAGCGAACGCGAGAAGAAGTAGGAGAGCAGGAAGTGGCTGCGCCGCATGGGCGTGACCGCGTAGCGCCGCAAGAGCTTGCGCTTCCGGGCGAGCACCAGATTGAAGCCGATGCCCCACATGCTGCTGCCCATCAGGTTCAAGCCGATGAGGCCGGGCACCAGGAAGTCCACGTAGCGGGAGCCCTTCTCGCTCACCGGTTGATCCTGGATGCCGGAGCCGGCGCGGCGACCGGCGGCGCGCTCCAGCACGTCCTCGGTGACGGCGCGCGCTAATTGTCCGCGTTCCTGCGCCGGATCGAACTTGAATACGAGCGCGTGAGCAGGGTCCGGCTGGTCGACGACTAGGTCCACCTTGGTGCGCGCAAGCGCGCGCTCGGCAGCCGCGCGCGGCAAGCGCTGGACGCGTAGGCGGGACGTCTTCTGCAGCGCGGCTTGCGTGGATTGAGTCACTTGTTCCGTCACCGCGATGTGCGGCGGCTCGGGCGCCTTGGATCGAAATGCGAGGCCGAGGCCGAGCGCCATCAAGAGCGGAAAGCCGAAGACCCAGAACACGTAGCCGGGCTCGCGCAAAAATTCGCGGATGCGCGCTCGAATGAGCTCGTGGAGCGGATTCGGCGCTTGCTCGGGCGCGTTCATGCTGCCTCCTGAGCTTCGTGATTCTTCAAAGCGCGACCCGTCAGGTGCAGGAACACGTCGTCCAGCGTCGCCTGGTGCGTGCTGAGGCCGATCGGGGTCACGTTCTGGCGCTCGAGCTCGGCGAGCACGGAGCTGAGTGCGGAGAGGCTGCGGTCGATGCGTAGCCGGTATCCTTCGCCCCGTCGCTCGACCGTCTCTACCGCCGCTAGTGCGGACAGGGCCGCTTCGTCCGGCGCTTGCTTGGCCTCGAACTCCACGAACTGCACGAGACCGAGGCCGTCCACCAAGGAGCGCGGCGTATCCACCGCGATGATCTTGCCTTGATCCATGATCGCGATGCGATCGCAAAGCGCGGCCGCTTCTTCCATGTAGTGAGTGGTGATGAGCACACTGCGCCCACGCTTTTGGAAGCCCTGAACGATGGCCCACAGCTGCTGGCGCGCGCGCGGATCCAACCCCGTGGTGGGCTCGTCCAGAAAGAGCAGCTCTGGATCACCCGCGAGCGCGGTGCCGAGCGCCACGCGCTGTTTCTGACCGCCCGACAGCTTGTGGTACTGCTGCTTGCGCTCGGCCTGCAGGTCCAAATCCTTGATGAGGTCCTCCACGCTGCGACCCTGGCGGTAAAATGAACGGAAGAGCCGGAGGACTTCTTCGACCATGAGCTTGTCGGCAAGCTGCGTGTCCTGCAGCTGCACGCCCAGCCGCTCCTGTAGCTCGCGATCACGGCCGCTGCCCCAACCGATGCCGAAAAGCTCCACCTTGCCGGAGTCCGGCTTGGTCAAGCCTTCCAACATCTCTACGGTCGTGGTCTTTCCGGCGCCGTTGGGTCCGAGTAGGCCGAAGCATTCGCCGACCTCGACCGTGAGCTCGATACCGGCAACGGCTAGCTTGTCGCCGTAGGTTTTGACGAGCGACTCACAACGGATGGCGGGGGCGGTCATGGGGCGAGGGAGCCTAGCAACCGCCGTCAAAAGCGGGGGATTTTTGCGGTCGGCAAAGAAATCTGCAGCGAGCAGGGGGTCGTGGCACATTTCGGCCATGGGCATCTTCGACCGCATGGGCAAGGTCATCTCCGCCAACTTCAACGGTCTGGTGGACGGCTTGCAGGACCCGCGCAAGTCCGTCGAGCAGACGCTGCTCGAGATGCAGGAGCAAATCCGCGCCGCGCGGCGCGAGGTCGTGAGCGCGGTTGCGGCCGAGAAGCAGCTGCGCGGTAAGCTGGAGGAGCTCGACAAGGAAGCTCAAAAGTGGGCGAGCCGCGCGGAGCTGGCGGTTAAAAGCGGAGACGACGAGCTCGCGCGCGACGCCCTCCTGCAGAAGAAGCGTGTCACCGGCGAGCGCGACCGCATCGAGTCCCTGCGTGGCGAGCAACGCGCCGCGGCGCACGAAATGAAGTCGGAGCTCGAGCGCATGGAGCAAAAGGTAACGGAGCTCGAGCACAAGAAGGGCACGTTGGTTGCGCAAGCCGCGCAGGCCAAGGCCGGCGGCAGCGCAGACGGCTTGGGCCAAAAGCGCGTTGGCGGCACTGCTTTTGCGGAGTTTCGCCGGATGGAGGACCAAATCGAAGCCGTGGAGACCACCGTCCAGGCACAGCGGGAGCTGGACGGGTTGCTCGACGAGAAGGGGCCGAGCGGCATGACGCGCGACGAGGTGGAAGCCAAGTTTCGCCAGCTCGAAGCCGGCGTCGGCCCAACCGCGGAGAACGTGAAGCGCAGCGAGGTGGACGACGAGCTGCAGGCCATCAAACGGCGCGTGCGGGTGGAGTAGCGCTACTCCGGCTTCTCCAGCAGCTCGCGCAAGACCTCCGCGACCGCTTCGTATAGCGCCTCTGGGATCTGCTCGCCCAGCGCCAGCTCTCGCAGCGCATGCGCGATTGGTACGTCTCGCACGACCGGCACGTTGTAGTGGTGAGCGGCCTCGATGAGCCGCTGCGCGAGGTCGCCCTCTCCGTGAGCGACGATGGTGGGAGCGTCGTCATCGTCCGCGTCGTAGCGCAGCGCGGTCGCCAAGTGGGTCGGGTTCACGATGAGGACCTTGGCGTCCTTCACGGCGGCGATCATGGAGCCGGCGAGGGCTTCTTGGTGGGCGCGGCGCCGGGCCGCTTTCACTTCCGGGTCCCCCTCCGACTCCCGATGCTCACGCCGCACTTCGTCTTTCGTCATGCGGTTGCGGGCTAGCCAGGCGCGCCGCACGAAGAAGTAGTCCACCGCGCCCAGAAGCAAACCCACGACGGCCGCACCCCAGAGCAACCTCCGCGTTAGCAGCCACGCGGTCGTGGCGACGGCTTCGCTCCGGCCCAGGGTTCCCGCTACGTCCGCCAAGTGGTCGCGCAAGACCAGCCATGCGAGCCAACCGACGGCGAGCGCAGCCACGAGCGACCGCACCAGCGAGAACGCGCGTTCGAGAGAAAACAGCCCTTTGATACCGTTGAACGGATCGACCCGAGAAAAGTCCGGAGCGAAGCGGGAGGCCGTGAAAGCACCGCCTGTCTGAATGAACCCCAACGTGGCAGAAGCCGCCGCCGCGGCTCCGAGCACGGGCGTGCTGAGCGCGAGCCAGAGCCACACCGCGGCCAACGTATTCGCCTCGCCGGATTGGATCGCTCCCTTGAGTGCGGCTCCCGTACCCACCGTCAGCGCGACGAGCAGCCCCGGCAGCACCGCGACCACCACCAAGAACCCCAACGCCTGCCCGAGAGAGGCGGAGAGGGCGCTGTCGCCCTTCTCGCGCGCCTGCTTGAGACGACGTGGCGTGGGCTCTTCGGTCTTGTCCGACGACATGGGCTTAGAAACCCAGTATCGGCAGGCCGACGCCTCCAGTTGCGCGCCACGTGGCGGCGGTCTGCTGAATGATGGGCGTGCGAAGCTGGGGCGGGGGGTGCGACCGCTCGAAGCCGAACAAGATGTCGTTCGGCGTCAGCTGATCCAACCCGGAGAAGAACTGCATGGTGAGCAGAGCGCCGCCTTCCGAAAGGCGGTAGTCAGCGCGGCGTGACCCCATCGTGAGGGTGTTGTTGATGCCAACCATGTCCGCCGCTAGCTCGTTCGGTTGGTTGAACGCGGGAACGGCGCCGGACAGCACCGCCCCGAGCTGCGCCAGGTTCAGGGGGGCTAGCGCCGTGCACGGCAAATGGCCGAGGTAGTGGTGACCCAGCTCATGGCCCATGACGAACGCTAGCTCTTCGTCCAAAACCTGGTACTGGCGCGTCACTTTCCGGGGGTCGAAATCCACGCGCGGATCCGCGAAGCCGGCCGGCACCTCCGGCAGAGGCTGCTTGGGCCGAGCGCTGCGGGCGATGACGCCGATGTACTCGGAGACCTTGTTGGTGCCGGCGAGCTCGTCGTAGGCGCGGAACCGCGCCAGCTGCGATTGAATCTGCAGCAAACCGTCGCTGATGGCCATCGCCGGGCTCGCGCCGCTACACGACGCGAAGGCGTTCACCTCGCCGGGAGTGGCGTCGACCACGAGGGGAATGCCGCTCACCCTCGACTGTTGCGCGGGCGGCAGCGCCGCCACCAGGTCGTTCAACACTTGCTGAGCGCGCCCGCGCAAAAACGCGATGTCATGATGGATGACGGGATCGTTCGCGCTCACCGCCATCGTTGGCGCGATGGTCGCGGCCGGCGTCGCGACGCCCGGCTGAGCCGCCGGCGCGCCCGGGCCAGGGAACGTCGCGGCGGTCGCCGGTTGCCCATAGTAAACCGGCTGCGAACGCTCGCGCGCGCACCCGAAACCTAGCAGCAAGCAAACCGACGAAAGCGCCACACTCAGCGTGCGGCCGCACCGAGACGCGGGCATGCCGCAAACATAGCAGGTCGCTTGCCAGCGCCGAGCAATCACCCCATCTTCTCGTCCGGCCGATGAAGAACCAGTACGTTCCGCTTCGCTTTCGCAAGGTTCACGGCCGCTTCGTCCCTGGCAACGCCGTCCGCTTCTTACGGGACGGTCGGGAGACTTTTCCGGCCATGCTAGAGGCCATTTCCCAGGCCCGCCGGCAGGTCTTGTTGGAGATGTACTGGTACGGCTCGGACGCGGTGGGCCGGCGCTTCACGGAAGAGCTGCTGCGCGCGCGAAAGCGTGGGGTGGAAGTCGCCATCATTTATGACTCGGTCGGATCCATCGGCGCCGACCAGGCGATGTTCGCGGAGCTGCAAGCCGCGGGCGCGCACGTGATGGAATACAACCCGGTCGCGCCATGGCGTCGCAAGGTGCGCGTATCACTCTCGCGCCTCTCCCGGCGCGACCACCGGAAGATCCTCGTCGTAGACGGCAGCGTCGGCTTCACCGGCGGCATCAACTTGGCAAGCCAGTGGGCGCCGCTGGAAGAGGGCGGCGAAGGCTGGCGTGACGACATGATGCGCATCGAGGGGCGCGCCGTGAACGGCCTTTCTCACTGCTTTCACCGCGTTTGGCGCAAGCACTCGCTGCCGAAGCTCTTGCACCTGCACGCAGAGCCTCAGGCGGCCACGCCCGGCCAGCGACTCTTGCCGGTGCGCATTTTGGGCGAGCGCTACTTCCGCCACCGTCACGAGATCGCACGGGACTACGTGTCGCGCGTGTATGCGGCTAAAAAGAGCGTTTATATCGCGAATTCGTACTTCGTGCCGGACGGCACCGTACGCCGAGCGCTGACGCGAGCCGCCGCGCGGGGCGTGGACGTGCGCGTCATCGTGCCCGCTCACAGCGACGTTGAGGCGGTGAAGTACGCGGGGCGCGCGCAGTACGAGCGGTTACTGGAGGCGGGCGTTCGCATTTACGAATGGCAGGAGGGCATGTTCCACGCGAAGACCGCGGCCATCGACTCGCACTGGTGCACGACCGGTACGTTCAATTTCGACTACATGTCGCTTCGCAACAACCTAGAGGTAAACGCGAGCGTGCTCGACGAAGAGCTGGCGACCGAGGTGGTCGCGTCCTTCCGTGAGGACCTGAAGGGCTCGCACGAGATCGACCTGAAGAACGTCGTGGCGCGCAGCCTCTCGGATCGCCTTTTGGAAAACACCTTCTACCGACTGCGGAAGTTCCTGTGACGGATAAGGCCGCCTTCGAGCTTCACACCCACCCGTCGATGCGGCAGCTCGGGCGGGAGACGTGGCAGCGGCTGCTTCCCCCGAATCGACCGCCGTTTTTGTCCTTCGAGTGGTTGGACGCGCTGGAGCGCACGGGCTGTGTGGGGGAAGACAAGGGCTGGGTGCCGCAGCATATTTCCTTGCATGAAAACGGGGAGTGCATCGCGGCCGCGCCCGCTTACGTGAAAACGAACAGCGAAGGCGAGTTCGTGTTCGACTACTCTTGGGCGCGCCACTCGGAGGGCGTCCTACGTGCGCCGTACTACCCGAAGCTCGTGCTTGCGGTGCCGTTCACGCCCGCCACGGGGCCGCGCATCTTGGTGCGTGCGGACCAAGATCGGGCGCGCGTCATGTCCGCGTTCGGTCGCGCGATTCCCCAGCTATGCGCAGCCTTGCCGGTTTCGGGCGCGCACGTGCTCTTTCCGTCCAAGGAAGAGACGGAAGAGCTCACCTTCGCGGGCTTTGCGGAACGGCGCGGCGTTCAGTTTCACTGGACCAACCCCGGTTACGAAGACTTCGACGACTTTCTGTCGCGCATGAACAGCAAGAAGCGTAATCAGCTCAAGCGCGAGCGCCGCGAAATGCGTGACCGGGGCGTGGAGATTCGCGCCCTATCCGGGCACGACATGACGCCCGAGCTGGTCGACTTCGTCTTCGACTTCTACCTGAGCACGGTCGAAAAGTTCGCTTGGGGCCGCCAGTACCTGTGCCGAGAGCTCTTCGAAGAGGTCGCGAAGACCATGCCGGACGAGCTGCACGTGGTGGTCGCGGAGCGCGCCGGTAAGCGGCTCGGCGGCGCCTTCAATTTCCTCGGGAAGGACGCCCTCTATGGCCGCTACTGGGGCGCCACGCACGAAGTCCCGTTTCTGCACTTCAACGTCTGCTTCTACTTCGGCATCGAAGAGTGCATCCGCCGCGGCCTCGCGAAGTTCGAACCGGGCGCCGGCGGTGAGCACAAGGTCGCGCGGGGCTTCGAGCCGACCGTGACGTACAGCTCGCACTACTTGCGGCACCGACAGCTCGACGCAGCCGTACGGGACTTTTTAGAGCGCGAGCGTGAGGCCGTAACCGAGCACGTCGCCGAGTCACGCGAGGCGGGGGTACTGCGGCCGTTCGCGCACGCTGAGTCTATCGACGAGCCGAGTCCGTCGACCAAGTGATGAGGTGGTAGCCGAGCGAGGCGGTGAAGAGCCAGGCGCTGTCACCTTCGTCGGCGAACCGCCGCTCCGCGCGAAAGTCCAACCACGGGCCTTTTGCGTGGGACGCGAGCGGCAGCCCAAAACCCGCGCCCAGCTCGAAGCCGCGCTCGTCACCGAAGCTCTGCCCGAGGGGCTTGGCGAAATAGGCGCCCGCGTTGAGCGACAACGAGTCCACCGCCAAATCCAAGAACGCCGGACCCCGCTCCCAATCTTGGGAGAACCGCGGCAAAAATAGCGGCCGCAGGTCCACGCCGAGGGACGCCGTGCGGGCGGGGCGGGCTTCTGCGCCTCCGAACGCGTCCGAGTACCGGCCATACACGCCGGCCATCCACAGGTAGTGGGCAGACAGGCGGAGCGCTCCGCGCGGCTCGCCATCTTCGACCTCCGCCCCGACGTCGGCCGCGAGCGCGAGCAAGCCGTCCATCCGTCCGTACACGCCGTCGGAGCCGGGCAAGGGCGCGTGCGGCGGGGCGTCCGCGAGCGCAGGCCGAGCGGCGAAGAGCAGCGCGAAGATGGGGAGCGTGGTCCAAACCTTCATGAGCGCTCTTTACCGAACGCGGCGACGATCTGGTCGCGCAGCTCCGGCGCGAAGACGATGCGAACGCGCTCCATTCGCTCGCTCCGCAGTCGTCCGAGTAAGAAGGATACGTCCGACAGGGCTCGGCTCTTTCCGTTGGGGAACACCACCGTCAGCGGATCCTCCGAGTCGTCGAACGCAACCGTGGACGCTGCGTCGAGGCCCACGTAGACCGCCGGATCTAGGCCGAATTCTCGAGCAATGTCGCGCGCGACTTCGAGCGCGGTAAGGCGCGCGGCTGGCGTCGCCTGCTCCCCGAAAAGCTCGTACGTCTTGAAAAGGTTGCGCGCGTAAAAGCGCTGGCACAAGTCCGAGAGCAGAGGATCCGTGCTCTCGCACCAGCTCGCCAGCGCCACCCAGAGCGCGGCGTCGTCCAGCTTCAGGTACTGCCCGAGCGACGTGTGACCGCCGAGCGCGATGTCGCGGATCGCGGTGGGCGTCGCCTCCACGCGCGTGCCGTCCTGGGTGAGCTGCCCCACGCGCTCCAGGATGCGCGACAACATCCACTCGCTGGCTCGCTCGGTCTTGTGGAAATAAACCTGCTGGAACATGAACAGCCGCGCCAGCAGGAAGGACTCGATGGCAGGGATACCCTTGGCGCCGTCGATGGCCAGCGGCGGCGCTTTGTCGCTCGTGGGCACCCCGAAGCGCAGGCTTCGGAGGAGCCAGTCGAGGTCGAACGCGCCATAGCTGACGCCGGTGGCGTGCGCGTCTCGCAGCAGGTAATCGCAGCGGTCCACGTCGAAGGTGCCGCTCACCGCCTTGGCCAGAAACGTGAGCTCGTGCTTGCCCTGCACCAAGTCCGCGACGCGCTCCGGTAGGGTGGAGTCGAAGCGCCGGAGGATGCGGCTCACGTCCGTGCTCGGGTCGAGCACGATTTCGCGGGTCCACTCCTCGTGGAGGCGCGCTTGCGGCAGCACCTGCTCGAACAGGTGCGAAAACGGGCCATGCCCGACGTCGTGCAGGAGCGCGGCGGCGAGGGCGTCGCGCGCGCGCTCGGTCGTGAGTCGCTGCCAGTAGGGCAGGGCATCGTGAATCGAGCGTAAGCGCCGGACTAGTTTAGTCATCACGCACGCAGAGCCGATGGCATGAGCGAAGCGTGTGTGATCGGCGCCGGGGTAGGCCAAAGAAGCCAAGCCGGTCTGGCGCACCCGCCGAAGGCGCTGAAGCTCGCGGGCTTGCAGCAGCGCCGGCACGATCGACTCCTCCTCCGCTTCGAAGGAGACGAGCCCATGGACGGGGTCTCTGAGGATCATGGAATAAGCTGTGGATAGCCTACTGTCGCGGCCGCGTCTCGGCTCGGGACGGAAAAACGCCGCGCGAAGCGAGGCGTACGCGACCCCAGACAAGCCACTTCGTCGGGCGCTTCGCGGCGCGGGGCTGACGGTTCCGACGGCGCGACCGCGGGCGCCGTCGGAACCGTCGCGCGCGGCTGTAAAACGTCTCACATTTGGCGAAGGCGCTTAAGTCACCTTCCCAAAACGGAGATCGCAGCGTGGAAAGGCGCGTAATAGCTCCGAATTGCCTGTCGAATCTCACCTGTCTCACGGCGCCCGCGTGTCCTAGCGCAGGATAGCGCAGCATAAACGGCAGGCTCGGTATAGCTCTCGAGGGTTACTGACCCGACTGGACAGAGCGAGGATTTCGCGGTTTGCTATCTAGATCTATGAGTACCTCCCGACGCGACGGCGGACAGACCGAGAGGCCTGGGGTGGCCATCCGGTTGGTGGACGTTCTGCGCGTGCTGCCGGATCGGGAGCTCGAGTCATTGATCGCGCGGCTCAAGATCCGCACGGACGAGGCAAAGCGCATCGACGTGCCGTCGCAGGTCGCGCGAATGCTGCTGCAGCTCCCGGAGATCCGCGACACTTCCTTGCTCCCCGGTCCCACCCGCGAGCTCCTTTACCGCATCGCAGAAGCGAAAGGCGTGCTCCTAGCCAGCGCGCTACCCCCCGCGGTGGAGCCGCTCGTGGCGCGCGGCATCGTTTTCGTGCGGGGCGCAGCGCGCGGGGTCGAGTTGCTCTTGCCGGTCGCCTACATGCTGCAGCTTCGCAGCTGGGAGGGCGAAGACCCGCGGGGCGTGCGCGCGCTGCTGTCACAAGTTTCGCAAGAGGTGGCGGGCAGCATCGCCGGTCACTACCTGGGGCGTCCCGCGACGCCGCCGATGGCGCTCGCGCTGGAGCCCGCTTGGGAGGTGCTCACTAACCCGCAGAAGCTGGCGCGCGAGCTAGAAGAGCTCGCTCCGCTCGAGCGCAAGCTGCTCGCAGCGGTGGACACCGTGGGCGGCGAGGTGGAGACGGACGAGCTCTTGGACCTGGAGCGTGAGCCACTGCGGCTCCGCGGCGCCACGGGCGCCACTCCGTCCCGCCGCGGAGTCGGCTTCGCGCTCGAGCGCCGGGGCTACCTCGTTCCGATCCACCCGAATCGTCACATCATTCCAAGTGAGGTCGCGACCATCGTCGGGGCGTCGCGCCGCGCGGAGCGCGAGACCCAGCGCCACGAAATCCGCAGCTTCGTGCTTGCCGACGATCACGCGCCGCGCCGCGCTCGCTTTGCGGAAGACCCGGCCGCGCTCGCCCTCGCGATGGCGCTCACCGTGCGCGATCCGTCGCTGGAGCTTCGCACGGACATCGGGACGCCGCGCTCACTCATCGGTAAGCTTTCGACGCGCTTCGGGAAAGACCCGGAGCGAGTTGCGTTCATCGCCGCGCTCAGCCGGGCCATCGGTTTGTGGGATCCCTCCGCCGTCAGCGTGGCCTCGCCGCCCGGCTCGCACGAAGTGGGCGCGCTTCCCCGCGCGTTGTTCGAAGCGTGGCGACGCGGCGGCGCTTGGGACGAGGCTCGGCCGGATGGCGAGGTCATGCGCGTCGCGCAAGGCTCACGTGAGGCGAGCGCCGTCGGTAGCGTGCGCGACTTGGTGCTAGAAGCCTTGCAAGAGCTGGGCGACGGCCGCTGGGTGCCGTGGGAAGCCATCGCCGGCTACGTGCGCTCGGACTCGCGTGCTCCGGGGCTCTTGCGGCTCATCCAACGGTGGGCGCAGCGCGCGGGCGTCGAAGCGCCCACTCCCGCGGAGATCGCGCGTCGTATCGCGTTCGAGAGCCTGCATGGGCTCGGCGTGGTGGATATCGGCGACGCGGATTCGGACGAGCCGGACTCGCTCGGCCCCACGCTGCGAATCACGCCCCGCGGGCGTGCGTTCTTGGCAGACGTCGCTCCTACCAGCGTGGCCGCGCCCAAATCCAGCAGCGACCACAGCCGCTTCACGGACAATCAAGCGCTGCGCATCGGTCCGCTCACGAAGACGGGCCACGTCCTCGCGCTTTCGCCGTTCGTGGAGGTGGGGGCGGTGGCGGGCACGCTAGACATCCTCATCACCGCCCAGACGCTGGCCCAAGCGCTCGGCGCGGGCTTCGAAGCAGACGTCATCCAGGCGCGTATCGAGCAAGTTGCCACCCTGCCGGACCCGATCGCGCGCACGCTCGCGCAGGCGAGCGCGGTCGTCGGGCGGGCGGAGTTCGTCGTCACCTCGGGGTTCCTCTGGGTCGAGGATCCGGAGGTGCGGGAGCTGCTCCGCACGCGCCGGCAGACTCAAGATCTCTTCATCGATCCTTCGCCGCCCGCCGGCCTGCTGCTCGCACCTGGGCTCGACATCGAGCGGCTCGCTCGCCGGTGCCGCACGCTCGGCGTGGAGGTCGTCGTCGAAGGGGAGGTGTACCGCACCCGCTCCATCCCCCCCGGCCGCGGCAGCGGGGCGCGTCGCCTGGAATCCTCCGGCAACCTGCCGGCCCTGCGCAGCTCTCGCCCGCCACCCCGTGGAGGGACAGCGCCTCCGCCCAGCGTCGGCCGTTCACTTCCGAGCACGGGCGGTGCCCGCAGCAGTGGCGGCACGCGCGGCCCGGCCATGCGCAGCCCCACGCCGAACCCCACGAGCAGCGGCCGCACCTCCACCGCCTCGAGCCCTCCCCCCGCCAACCCCATCAAGCGCAACACCTAGCCGTTCCCAAGCTCCGAGGCCTCGAGACCGCACAGGAGCCCGGGAGGCGGGAGGAAGAGGAGCGAATCGATGGGGCTCGCGAGAATTTTTGGGTTCGCCGCGCCTGCGGCGCGCACGAGACGCGAGCAAGCTCGGCGGCGGCAGCGCGAACCCCTAAAACCTCCTGCCCTCCTGATCTCTTTGTGAATCTCTCGGGGGCGTTAGTGGGAGTCTGGACGGCCGCGCGCGTTAGGCTTGCAGGCGGCGCTGGAGCCAGGCTTTGGCGCCCGCGGAGCGGCTCACGGACGCGACTTTGCCGCCTTGAATGAAGACTTCGCTGGGCAGCGCGCGGCCGTTGTATTCGCTTGCCATGACGAAGCCGTACGCGCCCGCGTCCCGCAGCGCTACTAAGCCTTCGGGGTTAGGGCCGAGCGGATGCGCGCCGAAGTCGTCGCTGCTTTCGCAGACAGGGCCGACGACGCGCCACTCCGGATCTTGGGGGGCCGCCTCCAAAAGCTCGATGCGGTGCTTGGCGGAGTACAAGGCGGGGCGGATCAGGTCGTTCATACCGGCGTTTATCATCACCCAGCGCCGCTCCGCGCTGCGCTTCGTTTGGACGATGCGCGCGACCACGACCCCGAACGGAGCGACGAGGCTCCGCCCCGGCTCCACCACGATGGTGAGATCCGAGAGCCCCGCGTCGCGCAGCGTGCGCACGCAAGTATGCGCGAACTCGGACGGCGCCGCGCTGGGTGCGCTTCCGTAGTCCACGCCGAAGCCTCCCCCGAAGTCGACGTATTTGAGCGTCGACACCGCTTCGCGTCGCTCACGCGTCAGCTCGCAGGTCTTACGCGCCGAGCGCGCGTAGGCCTCCGTCGACGTGAGCATCGAGCCGATGTGCGTGGAAAGGCCGACTTGAGCTAGGCGTCCTTCCGAACCGTCGATGACCGCGTAAGCGGCGGCCAAGTCACTCTCGCTGATCCCGAACTTCGCTTCGTCGTGACCGGTTGCGATGTGCGCGTGCGAGTCGATCTCGATGCCGGGGTTGAGACGCAGCGAAACGTCGGCCCGATGGCCCACGGCGCGCGCGCGCGCGACGATGCGGGTCAGCTCCTCGACGCTCTCCGCTTGAATCGCGAGGATTCGCTTGGAGATGGCTAGATCCAACTCCGCGTCCGTCTTG
>JAQSWN010000263.1 GCA_029266615.1 Polyangiaceae bacterium | reverse complement strand
CCTTTGTCGTCGACCCAAGTAATGAGGAGGTTGGGCGTGTCCGCTTTCACCTCGAGCGGCGGCAGCTCGGCGGCCTTGGGCTTCGTCGTGTCGTCTGCCTTGCCGTCGGTCGTGGGCTTCTTGCAAGCCGCGACGGCAGTGAGCAGCACGAGCGCGAGGGGTAACAGACGCCGTGCGCTCATTGCCGCGCTCCGCTCTCCGTGGCGCCCGCCTTTGCCAGCTCCTCCGACAAGGTGACCCACTCTTTCATGGCTCGCTCCAACAGGTCACTGTACTCGCGATCTTTGACGGCGAGATCGTGAAGTCGCTCCCAGTTGCCGCCGTCCGTGCTCTTGAGCTCCGCGCGGAAGCTCTCCAAAGTAGACTCCAAGTCCGCGATTTGCTTTTCGAGCTCGCCGACGCGCTTGCGCTTCTTCTCGACGTCCCGAGATGCGGCCTTGCGGGCGTCCCGCTCGCCGCCGGGGGGCTTTGGAGCAGGGGCGGGCGCCGCTTTGACGGCGGGCTTGGGCGGCGGGGCGGACTGCTTGGCGGCGGGGCGCGGTTTGGCGGCCGCGGCCGCCTGGCGTTTTCGCTCCAGCGCATCCCCGTAATCTTTGAACCCGCCCTCGTAAGTGTCCACCCCCTCGGGGGTGAAGCTGAGCGTTCGGGTCGTTACCGTCTCCAAAAAGCGGCGATCGTGGGACACCAAAATAACCGTGCCTTCGAACCCGACCAAGGCTTCTTCCAGGATCTCCGCGGCCGGAATGTCCAAGTGGTTGGTCGGCTCGTCCAGAAACAGCAGGTTACGCGGCTCGAGCAGCAGCTTGGCGAGCGCTAGCCGCGTCGCCTCCCCTCCAGAGAGGCTGCCCACCTTGCGCAGCGGGTCCTCCCCATAGAACCGAAAGCGCGCCAAGTACTGCCGCGCGCCGTCCACGTTGAGGTCGCCGCGCACGCTGCGGATCTCTTCCACCCCCGTGCGGGTCTTGTCCAGCGAGCCGAGCTGCTGATCGAAGTAGCCTTCGCGCAGGTTCGTACCGCGCCGCACGCTCCCGACGTCCTCGGGCGCGCCGCGATCGGCGAGCAGCTTCATGAGCGTGGTCTTGCCGGTGCCGTTCGGGCCGACGATACCGATGCGATCCCCGCGCCGCACTAGCAAATCCACCCCGGAGAAGAGGGGCTTGCCGCCGCGCTCTGCGCCCAAGCCCTTCGCTTCCAGCACGATGTCACCGCTGCGGGGCGCCTCCGCGAAGCGAAAGCGCACTCGCTCCGCGCGCGCCCACACGTCCTCGGGGCCTTTGACGCGCTCGAGCTTGTCCAGCATCTTCTGCCGCGACTGCGCTTGCTTCGTCTTCTGGCCCGCCGTGTTGCGGCGGATGAAGTCTTCCGTCTTCTCGATGAACGACGCCTGCTCGGCTGCCTGTCGCCGCTCGCGCTCCAAATCCTCCGCGCGCTCTTCGTGGTAGCGCGAGTACGGCAGGGGATAGACGCGAAACGCGCTGCGCCCGAGCTCCATCGTGATCGGACACACCGCATCCAAGAACGCGCGATCGTGCGAAACCACCAGCACCGCGCCGCGCCAGGCGCACAAGTGCTGCTCCAGCCAGCGAATCGTCTCCAAATCGAGGTGATTCGTCGGCTCGTCGAGCATCAAGATCTCAGGCTCGCCCGCGAGCACGACGCCCAAAGACAGACGCCCGCGCTCGCCTCCGGAAAGCGTCGTCACGTCGCGATCCAAATCGCGCGTTCGAAACCCGAGCTTCTCCGCGATCGTCTCCACGCGCCGCTCCAGCGTGTCCGCGCCCGCGCGGTGGTACTGCTCGTCCAGCTCGCTCAATCGAGCGAGGGTTGCGTCCGTGCCCGAAGCGGCTGCCACTTGCGCCTCCGCGAGCGCGTGCCGCAGCGCGACCAGCTCTCCAAAGCCGGACAGCAGCACGTCCATCACGCTTCCCTGCGCCTTCACCTCATGGCTCTGCCGGTAGTAACCGACCTTGGCGCCCTTCTTGGGGACCACGAATCCCTTGTCCGCTTCCAGGTCCCCCGCCAAAACACGTAGCAGCGTGCTCTTGCCCGCGCCGTTTGGCGCCACCAGGCCGGCGCGGTCGCCCGCCGAAAGCGTTAGCGCCACGTCGCTGAACAGCGGCTCGCCCGTATAACCAAACGCCACACCGGAAACTTCGAGAAGCGCCACGATCGCCCCTGCCTATCACGCCCCGCTTCCTTCAGCATCCGCCCGCGCGCCGCCCGCCATTTCCCGCGCAACTCGGCCCACCGGGGGATGGGGTAGGCCTGGTCTCGTTCGTCGCGACCCCGCCCAGCTGGGCGGGGAACCAGGCCTCCCAAGAAAAGTCGCGGAGTGGAATCCGCTGGCTCAACAGTAACGGGAGGAGCCAACGACGGGAGTGAAAGTGGGAGCGAGAGTCAGGTTGGTCCGGGATGGATTGAGCGATGGAAGTGAAAGCCGGGGGGCGTGACCCGAGATTGAGTGAGCGATGGCTGAAGATTGGGTCAAATCTCTCGCGCTGAGCCGAAGCGCTCGCGGCTGGCAAGCGCCGCACCCGCCGGCCGCCCCGTTACGCGGTGCTTTGCGTAATCGGGCCGCTCCGGAAGGCGCGGTCCGTGAGTTGTTTCAAGCCGTACCGTACGAGTTGCTCGACGGAGACGTCTCTCGTGAGGACTTGTCTCGCCCGCGCGTGGGCGCGGCGCACCTCTCCTTCGCCGAAGCCGAGATTGCGGAGAGCCTGGAAGGCACGCGCCTGCACGAGCGACAATGCCGCTGATGGCGAGGCACCATAGGCCTGGTCCGCTGACAGTCTTCGCAGACATCGAGCGCCACCTGGTAGCTAACGCGACCCTCGTCCGTGGGGCGCCCGAGCACAAGACGCGCGAGCAAGAGCAGCCGCGGGTCTTCATCGAGGTGTCGCCGGCGTCGCGCTGCAGCTTGGCCACTTTTCCCGAAAGCTTGCGAGCGTCTCCCCCGACACATCGAAGCGCAGCACGTGCCGCTGCTGCGCTGCCGCTACGGGCGAATCCGGCAGTGAGCCAGGGCGCCGACCGGAGACCAGCCTCTCGACCTCGCGAGCGGTGCGGCCCCGTGCATTCCTCGCGTGCGCTTCGAGCGCCTCGTGCGTGACTTGGAGCCGCTGCGGACGTTAGCCGAGAGCCCCCTCCTCGGGAGCAAACGTGGTCGGTGGCGCTCAAGCCCTACCCTACGCCGACTACGTGGTCCGGCTGGAGAAACGCCCGGCCGGTGCCGATCCGATGTTTTGCGCCATCCTCGATGCAACCGGTAAGGCGGTCGGCACTGCCGCCTACCAGCGCTAGGATCCCGCGAACGGCGTCGTCGAAATCGGCAACATCAACTACTCACCGCCGTTGCGAGCTGCGTACGAGCGCTGGCTAGCGCGGAGAGCTTCGGTGCGGATGGGCGTCAGCGGCTGAGCTTGTCAGAGCTGACGGCACCGTTGCTCAAGGCAAATGGTCTGACGAGTACTAGTCAGATGACTAAGCGACGGGGGGGACGGAGTCGCGCGCGGGGGTCGTGAGCTTGACGAGCAGGGCGCGGATGGATTCCACGATGCCGATCACGATGTAGACGCTGAGCAAGTAAATGAGCACGAACTGCGGACGGAAGCGCGACCACACGAACGCGCTGGAAGCGATCGTGAAGAGCACGAAGAGCACCGTGCCAGTGTTGAGCTTCAGCTCTTTGAAGGAGCGGAAGCGCACGTTCGACACCATCAAGAAGCTGAGGCCGATGGTGACGGCGAAGAGCAGCGCCGTGTACGGCTCCGTGCCGAGGACGCCACCGGAGCCGTGGCTCGCGATGATGAGCGCCACGAGGATGCCGGTAGAGGGCGGGGTGGGCAGGCCGATGATGTACTTACCGGGCTTGGTCGGCGTGCCGGTCGAGCTCGAGCTCAGCACGTTGAAGCGCGCAAGCCGGACCGCGGCGGCGGCCACGAACAGGAACGCCGCGAAGATGCCCGCGACGGGGGCGCGGTAGAGCGCCCACTTATAGACGAGCAGCGACGGCGCGACGCCGAAGGAGACGATGTCCGCCAATGAGTCCAACTGCAGGCCGAACGCGCTCTGGGTGCGGGTGAGGCGTGCGACGCGGCCGTCCATCAAGTCGAAGAACATCGCGAAGATCAGCAGCAGCGCCGCTCGGTAAACGTCGTCCGCCGTGGGCATGTCCTTGGACACGAGGCGAATGGCGTTGAACCCGCAGAAGACGCCACAGAGCGTGATCAGGTTGGGCAGCACGAAGAGCGTCTTGTGCAGGTCGAGACGCCGCTTCGGGCGGAGGTGCTTCTGGCGTTGGCGACGGAGCCCCACGGTTTTGCAAGGCTACGCACATCATGGCGCCCCGTCCAGTTTCCGAGCCACCCGCAGCCAAGTCGGGTGGGCTCATGTAAGTGTCAGAAACTCATCAGGATTCGGTCATGGTCCCGATCGAAACCCGCGACCGGGCTCGTCCGAAGTTTGGCCGAAGGGCGAGGCAAACTTTACGATCGGGGGGCGATGAACCTCAAGCCGATGTGTCTGGCCCTTGGCTGCTGGGTGGCCACGTTGCTCGCCGGCTGCAGCAGCGGCCTGGAGGGCGTAGACAAGCGCCTCTCCGCCATGCAGGACGAGATCACCAAGGTCCAGAGCCAGAACGACCGGCTCGTGGAGAGGCTCGACGCCGTGGAGGCTCGCCAGACCAAGACCGAGAGCAACGGCAGGTCGCCCGCTGCCGGCAGCGCCGCGTCGGCGTCAGAGCGCCCGTCGCTCAAAGTCGTGAAGGTGGTGCCCGAAGACAACGCGGGCATGCCGTCGCCTCAAGTCGGCACCCAGGCGCCGGGCGAAGCCGCCGACGACCCTTCGCCGCGTCCGGTCATCAAGCTGCGAGGTAGCGGTGGCAAGGGCGACAAGGGCGACAAGGGCGAAAGCTGATGTTGCGCCGTCTATCACTCGGGGCCTCGATTTTGGCTTGCCTCACGCTCGCGGGGCAGGCCCTCGCGCAAGCCGGCCCGAGCGCGAGCCCGGCAGGCAATCCGGGGGAAGGGGCTCCCGCGACAGGCGCTCCCGTGGCGGCCCCGACCGTGGTCATCCAACAGGTGCCGGCGCGACCGGGCGGCGTCGTGTTCGGCCCGTCCATGAGCGACCTGAACAAAGGGCTGCCGTCGAGCTCCCAGAGCCGCACCGGTAGCGAGACGGACGGCTTCGATCTCGCGCCTGGCCGCGGCGGAGGAGGCGTGGTGTACGGCGGCAAAGGCTCGGCCGCGATCATCGGCCAGCAGCGACCCCTCGAGGTGCCGCCCATTCACGTCGTGCGCAAAGGCGACACTTTGTGGGACCTGTGCGACTCGTACTATTCCAACCCTTGGGGATGGCCCAAGGTGTGGAGCTACAACCCGCAGATCGTCAACCCGCATTGGATTTACCCCGGGGACCAAGTGCGCCTGCGCGACCCCAGCGACGCCGGCGGGCGCGGAGGCCAGTCGCTTTCGGCTCTCTCCGGCCCCGGCAATGGCGCCAAGGGCAAACGCGGCTTGCAGCCGACGACGGTGTTCTTACGCGACCAAGGCTTCTTGGGGGACCCCAAGCGGGACGTCTGGGGCGAGCTGGTCGGCGCGGTCGAAGACCAGATGCTGCTCTCCGACGGCAACCACGTTTACATGATGATGCGGCCCGGAGTGGAGCTTGCGCCCGGGCAGACGCTCACCATCTTCACCCCGGTGCGAAAGCCGGAGGACGTGGCGGGCGCGCGCAAACCGCCGGGGGAAATCGTCGCCGTGAAGGGCACGATCAAGATCGACCAGTACAACGAGAAGACGCGCGTCGCGCGCGGCGAGGTCACGGAGTCCTTGGACGTGATCGAGCGCGGCTTCAAGGTTGGCCCCGTGGGCCGGCAGTTCGACGTCGTGCCGCCGAAGCCCGCCGCCCGCACCGTGCAGGCTCGCGTGTTGAGCGGTATCTACCCGCACAACATCATGGGCCAGCACCAGCTCACGTTCATGGACCGCGGGAGCGAGGACGGGCTCGAGCCGGGGACCCGGTTGTTCGTGCTACGGCAGGGCGACAGCTGGCGCAGCAGCCTCAACGTGGGCAACAACATGCTCAAGTACCGGATGAAGATGGAGTCGGCCAAGCCGTCCGACGCCGAGCGCACGCCGACGGACGGGGACGACAAGCAGTTTCCGAGCGAGGTCGTCGCGGAGCTGCGGGTTCTCCGGACCGAGAAGTACAGCTCGGTCGCGATCGTGATCGAGACGCGCCGGGAGCTGGAGCCCGGGGACGTCGCGGTTTCGCTGCCCGGAAAGTGATGGGGACTTTCGCGCGGTTCGCCCCGAGCGGACAAAGCGGCTAAAGTACGGTCCCCATGGGCAAAAACCGCGTCTTCTTTCCGCAGGAGGCGCTCGATGGCTGGCTCCTCGACGGAAAGGTCGAGATCGCCGGCTCCGAGCTCACCATCCCCACCGAGCGCCGCCGCTACCGGCTGGTGGAAGCCGTGCGGGTGCTGTCCGAAGAAGCGAGTCACAGCGATCCGGACGAGCTCGTCGGCAAGGTCAAGACGGTGCCGTTCCTGGTCGAGCTCGGCGCGGAGCTGCTTGGGGACTCCATGGTCCTCGGCGACAACGCGTACCGTGTCGTCGCCGGCTGGCTCGGGACGCCCGTCGGCTCACTCGAGCAGCACCGCGCAGAGCGGCAGGAGCTGCGCGTGTCCCGAGTGCCCGCTCCCGCCCACGGAAGTGACGAAGAGCTACTTGCCGCCTTCCTGGCGCGGACCCTTTAACCATGCCCGAGCTCGCGACCGCTGCTTTTGGTTTGGGAGTGGTGGCCTATTCGGCCGCCGCGACCATGTTCTTTCTCGAGCTCCTGCGCGGAGGCGCCGCCAACGTGCCGGGCGTGGTCGGGCCCCGGCTGCTCACCTTGGGCGCGGTGTTCCACGCCGCTCACGTCGTCGTCGCTAGCTTGCTGAGCCGGGTGTGCCCGGTCGAGTCGCTGCACTTCGGGCTGAGCCTGAGCGCGCTGGGCGCGGTCGTGACGTACCTCGTCTTGCGCAAGCGCTTCCGGCTCCATGCGCTGGGAGCCATCGTCGCGCCCCTCGCGCTCACGTTCCTCATTGGGGCGCAGTTCGTGTCGACCCCGCGCGCGGACGCAGAGGTGCCGCGCGCCCTCTTGGCGTTCCACATAGCCGCGAACCTCATCGGGCTGGGCGTGTTCATGGTCGCGGGGGGCTCGTCGGCCCTGTACGTCGTTTTGGAGCGGCGTTTGCGCCAGAAGAAGGCCGGCCTTTCTCCCACGTCCTCACGTCTACCCCCGCTGGAAGCGCTGGATCGCGCGGCTCACCGTTTGCTCCTCGCCGGCTTCCCGCTGCTCACGTTCGGAGTGGTGACGGGCGCGGTGTTCACGCAGCAGGTGGAGGGCGCGGGTAGCGTCGCCGTGATCCGCACCGTCCTCGGCTACGCCACATGGGGGCTCTTGGCGGCGGTGCTGCTCTTGCGGCAGGCGATCGGCTTGCGCGGGCGGCGCGCGGCTTACGGCACGCTCGCCGGCGTCGCGTGCGTGCTGGTCGTGCTGCTCGTGTACGCGGTGCGCGGAGGCGCTGCGTGATAGTCGTCGTCGGGCTCTCACATCACACCGCTCCTATTGGCATCCGCGAGGCGATCGCGCTGCCCGCGGAGGTCGTTGCGCCGTTGCTGCGCGAGCTATGCGCCACGCCCTCGGTCGGGGAGGCCCTCATCGTCTCTACCTGCAACCGCGTGGAGCTGGTTGCGGCCGGGCGCAGCGTGGACGCGGATCTTTCGCGTGTCGTGGACGGCTGCGCCTCTGCGCTGTGCGAGCGCGCCCCGCAAATCCGCGATCACCTTTACCGCCACGTCGGCGGCTCCGCGGTGCGACACCTCTTCCGCGTCGCCGCGTCGTTGGATTCTCTGGTAGTGGGGGAGCCGCAAATTCTGGGGCAGCTCAAGCAAGCGTATGACTTGGCTCGCGCCGAGCGCACCCTCGGACCGATCTTGAACCGCACCATCCCGCGTGCGCTCCGGGTCGCCAAGCGCGTGCGCACGGAAACCAGCATCGGTCTCGGCCAGGTAAGCGTGCCCAGCGTCGCGGTGGACTTGGCGCGGCAAATCTTCGGGGACTTTTCGCACCACGTCGTAGCCCTCGTCGGCTCGGGGGAGATGGCGGAGACGGCGGCCAAGCAGCTGCGTGGCGGCGGCGCCAAGGTCGTCGTCGTCGGCCGCAACCTCGAGCGCGCCCAGGACGTCGCCAAAGCGGTCGACGGTGAAGGCCGTCCGTGGACGGAGCTGGGGGCGACCTTGGCGGAGGCGGACGTCGTGATCAGCAGCACGAGCGCCCAAGGCTACGTCGTGGACTACGAGGCGGTAGCGGCCGCGCGCAAGAAGCGCCGTGGGCAAAGCCAATTCTTGATCGACCTCGCGGTTCCGCGCGACATCGACCCCCGCATCGAAAAGCTCGACGGCGTGTACCTCTACAACGTGCGCTGGGCCGACGCCGAACAGGCCACGCCAACCATCGTCGCGCTGCGCGGAAGGTTGCGCGCGGCGCTGGATATGGAGCTTTCCCGCAGCGTGCGCGGCCGGCTCAAGCACCTGAGCGAAGAAGAGCGGAACGCGCTCGTTAAAATGGTGGAAGCCTCCATCAACCGCGTGCTGCACGGACCCACGTTGCGGCTGCGCCAGGCCGCGGCCGTACGCAGCCCGGACGCGCTGTCGCTCGAGCAGTTGGTCGCGGCGCTGGGAGAGCTTTTCGATCTTTCGCAGAGCGCGTCCCTGGCCGATGATGCCGACATGCAACTGGAAGACGAAGCGCCGCCGAGCGATCCGGCGAGCGTGAGCGATGGCGCGGTGGACAGCGTCAAGCGGCGCTCCCTCTCGGAGGGCCCGTGACCGCGACCAAATCTCGAGTCGTGGTCGCGACTCGCAAGAGCGCACTGGCGCTGGCCCAGTCGCGCGCCTTCATCGCGAGGCTCGCCGCGCGGCACCCGCACATCACCTTCGAAGAGCTGCTGGTGATGACGACCGGCGACGTCGTCCAAGATCGCGCGCTTTCGGAGATTGGCGGCAAGGGCCTCTTCGTGAAAGAGATCGAAGAGGCGCTGCTGGACGGCCGCGCGGACCTCGCGATTCATTCGCTCAAAGACGTTCCGCCCCAGCTCCTGCCGTCGCTCAGCATCGACTGCATCCCCGAGCGCGAGGACCCGCGCGACGTGCTGGTGACGCGCAGCGGGCAGCCGCTAGCTGAGCTGCCGCCCGGCAGTCGCGTCGGGACCGGCTCCTTGAGACGGCGCGTGCAGTTGCTCGCCCACCGGCCCGATCTCGAGGTCGTCGCGATTCGCGGCAACGTGGACACGCGCCTTCGCAAGTGCGAAACCGGGGAAGTGGACGCGGTGCTGCTGGCGCGCGCGGGCCTCAATCGCCTCGGGCTCGGCGCGCGAGCCACGGAGAGCTTGGCGCCGGAGGTCATGCTCCCCGCCGTCGGGCAGGGCGCGCTCGGCATCGAGCAACGGGCGGACGACCGCGAAATCAGCGCTCTGCTCGCACCGCTCTCCCACTCGGAAACGAAAATTCTCGTGTCGGCCGAGCGCGGGGTGATGCTGGCGATCAACGGTAACTGCACGACGCCCGTAGCCGCTTTCGGTTTGCGACAAGGGGATCTGCTTCGTTTGCGCGCTTTCCTAGCTGAGCCGGACGGCTCACGGCCGCGAAGCGCGGAAACTACGGTGCCTTTCCCGGCCGACGCGGATGCGGCCGTAGAAATCGGTCAGCGGCTCGGTGCAGAGTTGCGCTAGCCCCTTCCAATCGGGCCCTGGGCCCGGATAAAGTCCGCGGCCATGTTCGGTCGCCGTCCGTTTCTGAGCTCTGTTTCCTTTTCGCTCCTGCTCGCGGTTGCCGGCACGCAGATGGCGTGCGGTGGCAACAGCGAGGTGAAGCACGCCAACGTCAAGCCCGGCGCGTTGCCGGAGGGCGGCGAGTGGAACGGCGTCTACTACAGCACGACGTTCGGTTACCTCCACCTCGTGTCGGACAACAAGAGCGCCAACGGCGCTTGGCGCACCACCGCTGGCGACGCCTGGGGGGAGATGAGCGGCGAGGTCGACGGAGACTTGCTCCGCTATCAATGGACCGAGCGCAAGATCGGCGCAATCGGCGCGGACGCCACGAAGAAGGGCCACGGCTACTTCAGGTACACGATCCCGACGCCCGGGGAGCCGCACAAGATCGCCGGCGAGTGGGGTCTGGGTGAGAGCGACGCGGGTGCCCCGTGGGAAGCCGTCAAGCAGATCCGCATGGAGCCCAAGCCGGAGTCGGTCAAGCCGGACGAGATCGAAGGCCGGACCAATGTCGGCGGTTGGGACGACTCGGAAGAGGGCAAGCCGCAGGATTCCGGTGACAGCACCAAGTCCGACGGCGACCCAGTTCCGCAGTGACGCCGCACGGAAGCCGGCAGTGAGCTGAGTCCTTTTTTCCGAGGCGGGAACGTGTCATGCATCGCGGGCCGATGACCGCCAAGCTGATGTCCGAAGCCGCCAAGGGGTTGCAGTTCAAAGAGCCGCCGATCTTCGAGCGCGGCACCCCAGGTCGAACCGGCGCGTCCATTGCAAAGCTGGACGTGCCGGAGGTGGACCTGCAGAGCGAGCTCGGAACGCTGGCCAGGCGAGTCCCAGCGGGCCTGCCGGAGGTGAGCGAGCCCGAGGTGATTCGCCATTTCGTGCGGCTGAGTCAGTGGAACTTCAGCATCGACACCCAGTTCTACCCGCTCGGCTCGTGCACGATGAAGCACAACCCGAAGGTGAACGAGTGG
This sequence comes from Polyangiaceae bacterium, assembly GCA_029266615.1. Classification (GTDB taxonomy): domain Bacteria; phylum Myxococcota_A; class Polyangia; order Polyangiales; family Polyangiaceae; genus PMG-095. The sequence continues at coordinate 3,623 of JAQSWN010000263.1, read as the reverse complement.
GCGGCGCGGCTGGACGGTTTCGCTAACCTCCACCCCTACACGCCCGACCACCTCGCCCAGGGCGCGCTGGAGCTGATGGTGCGGCTCGCCGCAATCCTGGCGGAGATCGTGGGGCTGGACGGCGTGAGCCTGCAGCCGGCTGCGGGCGCGCAAGGCGAGCTCACGGGCTTGATGATGATGCGCGCCTACTTCAAAAAGCACGGCCGCTCTCCGCGCAAAGTGTTCATCCCGGACAGCGCGCACGGCACCAACCCGGCGAGCTGCGCGCTGAACGGCTTCGACGCGGTGCCGTTCGCGTCGGGCTCCCAAGGTGTGGTGGAGCCAGAGACGCTGGTGCGCGCCATCGAAGCCGCGGGCGGTGAGGTCGCAGGGTTGATGATGACCAACCCGAACACGCTCGGCCTGTACGAGAGCGCGATGCCCAAGCTTTGCCAGCTCATTCACGAGCGCGGCGGCTTGGTCTACGGCGACGGCGCGAACATGAACGCCGTCCTCGGGCGCGCCCGCCCCGGGGACGTGGGCGTGGACGTCATGCAGTACAACCTGCACAAGACGTTCACCACGCCGCACGGCGGCGGCGGCCCCGGCTCCGGTCCGGTCGCGTTCCGCAACATTTTGGAGCCGTTCCAGCCCCTACCCGTCGTGAGGAAGCGCGGCGACGTGTACGTCGTGGACCACGATCGCCCGGACAGCGTCGGCGCGGTGCGCTCCTTCTTCGGCAACTTCGGAATGATGGTGCGCGCCTACACGTACATCCGCGAGCTCGGCGCGGACGGCTTGCGCGAGGTAAGCGACATGGCCGTGCTGAACGCGAACTACGTCGCGGCGCGCCTGCGTAACCACCTGCCGCTCGCCTACGAGACGCCCATGCTGCACGAAGCCGTCTTCACGGATCGCGCGATCGAGGCGGAGACGACGGTGAAGACGCTGGACATCGCCAAGCGCCTCATCGACTACGGCTATCACCCCCCAACCGTCTACTTTCCGCTCGTGGTCCGCGGCGCGCTCATGATCGAGCCGACGGAGACGGAGACGAAGCAGACCATCGACGCGTTCTGCGATTCTCTCATCGCCATCCTCGGGGAGGCCCGAGAAAATCCTGAGCTGCTCAAGACCGCGCCACACCTCACGCGCTTGGGGCGCTTGGACGAAGCGCGCGCGGCCCGCAAGCCGCGCCTGCGCTGGTCGCCGCAAGCGCCCGAGTGATGCGCCTCAGTTTGCGGCCCCGCCCATCTCGGGCGGGATGCAAGCCTTAGCCGTCGCGTCGCAGGTCGAGCCGTCCAAGGTGCAGTCCGTCTCCACGACGAACGACGCCTGGCTCGGGCCGCACTTCTCCAGCTTGCCTGCGCTACAGCGGTACTCGTCCACGGCGCAGGCGTTGCAGTAGCTGGCGCTACCGCTCGGCGTGCAGCCCTTGGGGCAAGTCAGGGAGACGGTGTCCTGCCCCGTCGCGTTGCACGTGAGGAGGTTGTTGCCGCTACACGTCTTGGCGTTGGGGGCGCACGCGTCGCACTGCGCGTTCGCGGCGTCGCACAGTACGGGGCACGCGGTCTGAATGAAGCCGGTGCGGCCCGGGTTGCAGACGAACAAGTTCTTCCCCGCGCAGTTGGCCTCGCCTACCGCGCACTGCGGCTCGTTGCACTTCTTGCCGTCTTTGTCGCACAGGGCGGAGGTAACGCACGTCTTGTCCGTCACCCAACCCGTAGCCAGGTCGCACTTCTGGAGAACGGCGCCGCTGCACTGGTAGGTGCCGGCGGCGCAGGGCGCCGCATTGCAGCGCCCGTTTTGAGCGTCGCAATACGGCGCCGCCGTGCACTTCTCTTTCAGCTCGTACCCAGTGCGGTCCACCTTGCACTGGTTCAGCGTCCCGTCGGCCGCGCACTGAAAATCTTTTCCACGCTCGCAAACCGGCTCGTTGCAGACCGCCGCGGTCGCGTCGCACAGCGCCTCCGTGGCGCACTCGTCCTCTTCTTCGAACCCGTCCCGCGCATCGTTACAAACCTGCAAGGTGCGGCCCTCGCAGCGGCGCTCACCAACGTCGCATGCCGCGTCCACGCAGGCTTTGAGCTCGGCGCTACACCGCGTTCCGGTCGGACAAGGGTCGAGCGTTGTCCAACCCGCCTCGTTGCACTCCTGAAGCTCCGCGCCGTTGCACGCACGCTCGCCGGGCGTGCAGGGCGCGTCCGTGCAGCGCTTGCTGCTGGCACTGCAGTACGCTGCGGAAATGCAGGTGCTCACCGGATCGTAGCCGTTGCGGTTACCGTTACAAACACCGAGCACTTTGTCGTCGCAGTGAAACTCCGCGATCTGGCAAAGGGGCGGGTCGCACTGGCCGGCGGCGGCGTTGCACAGCCCGACGGTGGCGCACGCCAGCGGCACGTCCCAGCCCGTGCCGTCGTCCTTGCAGCGCTGCAGACCGGCGCCGTTGCACTGGTAGGTCCCGGCCGTGCACGGGGCGTCCGTGCACGCGCCGGTGGCGGCGCTGCAATGGGCGTCGCTCTCGCAGGTTTCCTGCGTCGTCCACGCGGAGCCGCTGTCGTTACACTTTTGGAGAGCGCGGCCTTCGCAGCGGAAGGCGGCCTGAGTGCAAATCGGAGCGCTCGCGGAGCCACCCGCACCGAAGGCGGCGTCGTCCACCTTGAAGTCGCCGAACACCCATTGGCAGCCGGCAACCAGTAGAAAGCTACCCGTGGCGGCCAGGGCTGAGAGGCTGCGCTTCATTGGAACGAGCCCTCCGCGCCGAACACGCCGACGCCGAGCAGCGGCCGCACCGTGAGGCCTGCGCTCGCCTTCTGCTCGGGCTTTGGCTCCGTGAACAGCAGCGCGAGCCCGGTGCCCAACCCCGCGACGCCCACCGCGAGGGTGATGCCGGACACCGTACCGAACGCGCGGTACGTATCGATCTTGTCTTGAGAGGTCGAGCGGCACGTCCGGTCGTCGAGGCACTCGTCGTTCAGGTCCGACCGCTTGCGCAAAAACAGGGAGCCGGTGACGCCGCCCGCCACGAGCCCGGCGCCGCCTACGCCGAGCGCGACGTACGTGAGCACGCGGCGGCTATTCGTCCCGGCGCGCGGCGTGTCCGCCGGCATTCGTACATCCGCAACGCGGGGCGCCTCCGGCAGTTTGCGCAGCGAGACCTCGATGGACTTTTCCTCACCCGGACCGACGGTGACCATTTGTGTGAAAGGCTCGTAACCTTCTGCGCTGACCACTACCTCCGGGAAGCCCGGATCGGCCGCGCGCTTCACGCCGAGCGCCGCGGGTGGGATGGGGACGCCGTCGATTTTCACCGTGGCCTCGCTCGGCTCCACCAGCACGACCGTGACCCAGCCCAAGCGAGGCTTGAGCGCGTCCAGCTCCTTCTTCGCGTCCTCGAGCGCGCGCACCCAAGACTTGGGCGCCGAGGAGTCCACCCCCTCGCGCAGCACGAGCTCGTACTTTTCGTGAGCCTCCACGAACCGACCCAAGCCCTGCAACGCGCGGGCCCAGTCCACGACGAGCGTGGGGGCGTGCACCAGCGCGTCGGCTCGGCCAAAGCGATCCGCCGCGGTCGCGTAGTCCTTCTTGGTGAGCGCGTTGTGCCCTTCAATCGCCAGCGCGCGCGCGGTGGCGCGGTCGGCTTC
>JAQSWN010000436.1 GCA_029266615.1 Polyangiaceae bacterium | reverse complement strand
GGTCGCGGAGATCGAGGTGCTGCCGAACGGAATGATGCGCATGAAGGGCGGTGCGCTATTAGAGAGAGCGGCGGAAGCGATCGGTCTCGAGGAGCTTCGCGAGCACCAGGACGTCGACACCATCGGCGGGCTTGTCCTGAAGGTACTTGCGCGGCAACCTGCTAAGGGCGACATCGTTGAGCTCGGCGGTTATCGCGTGGAGGTCGAGGGGGCCAAAGGGTTTCGCATCACTACCTTGCTGTTTCGACCCCTGTTGCCCGCGGCTGCAGAAGACGAGCCTCCTGCGACCAGCTAGCGCCGCGGCCCCTAGCGTGGGCTCCGCCGAGCTCGTCGCAGTTGCGAGATAGATTAGGGCGTAGCCGTCTCGACGCACCGCATGCGCTCAGCTCACGCTAGCAGCGGGCGGTGCGCGCAGCCGTGGAGCAACGCACTATCGGGAGGCTCGCAGCCCCAAGTGGGGCCAGCCAAGAACAGCAGCGTGCGCCACGTCCACCGAAATCCGCCGTCAGCCATGGCCACGTTCTAGCCGATTCGGCGCTAGCGCACCTTCTCGCCTCGCACTAAAGCGGGCCGACGCAGACGTTCTCGAGCGCGCCGACTAGGGCCGTCCTCCCGTAGGACGTGCAGACGGTGGTCTTGCTAGCAAACGCGGGCAGCGTCGTAAGAGTCGTCACACTCGCCGCTTGCGAGCGGAGCGTGCCGTCCGCGAACACGTAAATAACGCCCGACTTGCGACAGACTCGCACTTCGTGCGGCGCACCGTCGTTAACCTTCATAGGCCCGACGAACGACGTGTAGCTCACCTGATCATCGGTCTCCACCGAGATGCCCGCGCCGTTGGCGAGGAGCGCAACCTCCCAGAACTTGGAGTGCATGCAAATTTGGCGTTGCGAGACGATGGCAGAGTTGACCTGCGCGTTGGTCGTGATCTCGAACGAAATCGAAAAGTCGCCCGTGCCTACGTTACTGAGATCCTGACTACAAGTCGGGGCGACCTCACACGTGACTTCTTCTCCCGCGCCTCCGGTGCCACCTTCACCCGCGCCGCCAGTGCCACCTTGGCCCGACTCGCCGCCCTCGCTGGCCCCGCCCTGGCCGCCACCGTTGACGTTGCCCGCCGCACCACCTTCGCCTGTCGCGCCGCTGCTGCCGCCCGAGCCGGCCGTGGTCGCCCCGCTTTCACCTACCGTCCCCGCCATTCCACCAGTGCCGCCGGTGAGCGTGTCATCCCGACCTGCGCTGTTGTCCGCGCCACTATCGGCGCCGGCCGCCCCGCCTTCGGGACGATCGCCCCGAGGCTTCACGGAGTTGTCCGAGGAGCCGCACGCCTGCGACGCCAGCACGACCGCGGCGCCCAGAATCCCCAGCCCGAAGAATGATTTCACGAAGCATAAGCTAGCGAAGGCGATGGCGCGGTTCCATGGGCCGAATGGGCTACGGTGCTGCGCGCTCAGCAGGAACAGCCGAGGTGCCGGCGAACGGCGATTTCGCGTAGAAAGGCCGGCTCCGGCCTCTGACGCTGGGCCGAACGGCGCTCATTTCCCGGACAGAATGAGTCGAGAGCGCTTCTGCGGACGCGCGGACCCGACTAGTCTGCCGGTGTGAATTTGGGCCTGGGAACGGTGACGGTCGGGACATCCGTGGAGGACTTCACGGTGCATGTGCGGCGTCCTGGCGCGCGACCCGACAACGCGAACGCCCTGGCGCTGGCCGAGTGGGCAGCACTTCAGTTCCGGCTCGGGCTTGCCGCCGGTGAGCCCCCAGTCGTGCAGGCCGCGCTCGACCTCTTGCGGGCGCTCGACGGAGAAGGACCGACGGAAGTCGGCGAACGCTTCGCGAGCGGGCTCGGGAACGTCGCCGATCGCATCGAGCAAGAGCTGCTCAGCGGACGCCTAGTCGCCGAACGAGCTCGAATCCCTTCACTGACGGAGCGCAAAGATCCCTTCAAAGCAGAGCTTCCGCCGCTCCCTTCGACGGGCGCGGAGGTGCTCACGTTCTCGAGCTGCAGCTCGTCGATGAAGTCGGTCAAGGCATCGGCGGAGTCGCGGTCGAGCTCCGCGCGGGCTCGGACGTGTCGCACACCAACACCAACGGCGCCGGCGTAGCGACCCTGTACGGCGTCAAGAGCATGTCCGGCTCGGTGACCGTCGAAGACGTCGCATTGCAGCCTATTCGACGTGGCAGGCCATGCAGGCAGGAACGAAAGCACAGCAAGAGGCTTTCCAGCGCTCCACCCTGCATGGCACGAAGCTCCAGTTCGAGTTCATCGACAAGATGCGCAAGGTCAAGAGCGCGGCCTCCCGCGTCGGCGTCTACGCATTGGCCACGTGCCTGGCGGGAACCGCCACCATGATCTACCCACACGCCAAGACGGCCGTGATCGACGACACCTGGGCTTACATTGGCTCAGCCAACATGAACGGCCGTGGGCTGCAGGGTACGGACGCGGAGATGGGGGTCGTCGTCCACGATCGCAGCATCGTGAGCGCGTACCGCAAGGCGCTCTTCAAAGAGCACCTCGGCGTCGATCTG
>JAQSWN010000053.1 GCA_029266615.1 Polyangiaceae bacterium | reverse complement strand
CACGCCGTGCACGGCCGGCGAAACGCCAGAGACGAGCGACGCGAAAGATGCGCCCGGCACGCTGGAAGGCGCTCGGTGCGCGCTGAACACGGCCGAGTGCCGGGCGAGCTCGGCGAGCGCCGGCATCGAAGCGCTCGGTCCCCACGGCGGGATACGCCCGCGATCCACCGCAGAGAGCATGACCACCACGACGTTCCGCGCCGGTGGCACCTGCGGCAGCTCCGCGGTGGCTCGGCTGATGAGCGGATCCCCAAAGACGATGCGGCCGCCGCGCGTGCCTTCGACGGCCCGTAGCTCGAGCCCCACCACTTCCCCTGCGGCGGGGGAGAGGTCGAGCGACACGGGAACGAAGCTTCCGCTGTCTCCGCCCGAGACCTTGCGTGTGGAGAGCACCCGTGGCGCTTTCTCGTCGCTCACGAGGGCCACCTCGGCCGTGCCGCGCCCGCTGCCCCAAAACCCCAGCCCTAACCTCAGCTTAGCGTCCGGGGACGGCCGCAAGAAACAGCGAACGACGCTGGGTGGACGCAGCACGATGGAGCGCTTCGGCACTCCGTCCAGCACCACGTCGCTCACCACGTCCTGCAGTGTCGGCGCGGCATAGCTCTCGCCGCTCTTCAGCGGCGGCCCCACGCGCACCCAATCCAAATCCGCGATGGGCTCTTTGGAGCCACGCGGAGTGCCGGAGAAGCGCAAGCTGATGCGGTGCCGCCCGCGCGCAAGCGTCCCTGTCGCGGCGCCGAACGAGAGGCTCCGGGTCTCCCCGGCGACGAGCTTTTGGGAGCCGAGGCGCTTGTCGTCGATACCGACGTACAGCCATTTGGCGAGCAGTGGGTGCAGGCGCACCGTGACGGAGACGCTCTCGGTGGGCTCGTCGAGCCAGAAGTCGAGCAGCGTCTCGCGCAGGTAGATCCGTTCCAAGCGATCTCCGCCGCGATCGATCGACGGCGGCGCCTCGGCCAGTGCGGAGGCAAGGCCCCGTGCCGGCAGCTGCGTGCCGCCGAAGTCCAGCAGCCGCCCGCGGTGCTCTATTTCGCAGCGCGACAGCTCCTTCAGCAGGTCGATGCGCTCCGGTGCGACCGGCTTTGCGCTCACGTTCAAGGGCGCATTCGGCGGAGCGGCAGGCTTTTCAGGGCCATGCGTCGTCGGCGACGGCTCCGCCTTGCTGCAGCTCGCGACCGCGAGCCAGAGCCCCGCGAGCGCGGTGAGGGCGTGCTTCACGGCGAACCGGCAGGCGCGGGCTTAGTCGCCCCGGCCGAAGCCAGCGTGCGCTGGCCGAGCTTGACCGTGACCGTTTGCGGGGGCGTATCGCCCAAGGTGACGGCGTGCTCACCGGGCGGTAGCGGAATGCGGCGTGCCGGACCCATGCCGAGGTACTCGCCGTCGACGCGAATGGCGGTTCCTTCCGGCACCGCGATCTCCAAGAGCCCGTTGCCGCTGGGGACGTCCGTTCCCGGCGGGAGCGGGGACTCGGTCGTCGCTATTTGCAGCTTGTTGACCGGAGCCGCGGGCGCCGCGGACGCCACCGGCTTCGGCACGGGCGCGGGCACGGCTTCTTCCACGGCGGCGGCCGGAAGATCGCGCGGCGGCTCGGCGCTGCCGAACAGCTTGGTCACGCCGAAGTACGACACCCCGGCCGCGAGCGCCGCGAGCACGATGGTTTTGCCCAACCCGCCACTCTCCGCGTCGTTCGACGAGGGAGTCGGGGGAGTCGGCGCCTTCTCGGTCGCAGGCGTCTTCTTCCCCGGCGCCTGGGAGCTCACGGGGGTGCGCGGCGCAGCTTGGGGAGGCTGCGTGGAGACGTCCGAGCTCGGCGGGGCCGCTGCGAGCGGGAGCGTCTTCGTGAACGGTTTCTCTGGCTGGGCGAAGGGCGCGGGCGGGGGCTCGACGACGGGCTCCATGGCCGCGAGCGGCAAGGTTTGCCCGAGTGGCCTCGGCTCTTGCTCGGAGAATACGGGCGAGGGCGTGTCGAGCAACGCCTGGGCGAGCGGGTCGTCCACCTCCACGGCCGGCGCTGCAGGCGAAGCGGCCGGGCGCGGCGGTCGAGCGATGGGCGCGACCGGCGACTTACCCCCGCGTTTGGACGACGGCGGCGCCACCTCCGCGACCGCGGCCGGTTCCAGGACTTCTACCGCTTCGGCCTTCGCGATCGCGGCCAGCGCGGCGGCGGCTTCGTTGCCGGCGCTGCCGAGCGTGTCCGTGCGCGGCTCCGGGCGGTGGCCCCGCTCGACTGGCACGGAGGCGCCCGGCAGCTCGAGGTCCTCCGCGGCCGGCGGCGCCGAGGACGAGTTGAGCGTCTTGCGCAGCGGATCCTCGGAGCGCTTGAGCGGCGGCGCCGCGACAGGCGCAGCTTCGGGCGGCGCCGCGCTCGGCTCGATTTGAAACGAGAACCAGCCGGCGTCCGCGGACTCCAGCTCTTTGCCCGGCGGCTGCGAGTAGATAGCCGGGGGGCGGCGTTGCGAAACGGGCGGCGCCTCCGGCTGCGCTGCGGCAGGAGGGGGCCTAAGCGTGAGCTCCGCCTCCGGAAGCGGCAGAGCGGCCAAGCTGACATCCGTGGCGGGCGGGACGCGCGTTTGTGAAATGTCCTCGATGCCCCCAGACGTCTCTACCCGCAGGATGCCGCCACGCCGCGCGAAGTCCGACAGCACCGCTTCCAGCAGCCGCGCGGGCGCGCGGCCGCTCGTGAGCAAGTCGCGCGGGGACGCGCCGGTGAGCAGCTCGCGCAGCAGCCCTTGCGCAGGCTCGGGGGTGCACTCGAGGTAGCCGCCGACCCGCGCCGTATCGAACGCCACGCGCGTGACGCTCGCCAGGGCGCCTGCGCTGAGCGCCTTCTGCGCGGCGCGAGCGCGCGCGACCGGCGCCGCGAGCTGCTCGTGCAAGCTGCCCGACAGCTCCGCCCGGCAGGCCGACGAATCCGGCTCGATGACGAAACGGCCCGCGCTCACGCCGAGCAGCATCGAAAGGACGGCCTCGCCGCGCTCGAAGCTGCCGTCGTTGGCGCTGCGGATAGCGGTTCGGGGCGCGCCGCTGCGGATCTGTACTTCGTATAGATAGGACGAATCCCTAATGCTTACGCGCACATCGCGCTTGGCCCGGCACGCCAGCTCGAGCACCAGGCGCGGTGTTAGGCCATCGAGGCGACCCCGCACCTCACCGCCACTCGCCACGCGTTGCTCCACGCGCGAACGCGGCCGCAGCACCTCCCGCAGCCTCTCGACGACGGTCGACGCGGCCGCTTCCTTGCGCAGGTAGCCGTCGGCGTCTCCGCCCAGCTCGCGGACGCGCTGCAGCAGATCCTCCTTCCACGACAGCAAGATCACGGGCACGTCGCGCACCGCGACGTCCCGCTTGATCTCGGCGCAGAGCGAGAAGCCGTCCAGCTTCGGCATGAGCACGTCGCTGACGACCAGGTCCGGCCAGAGCGACGCGGTGAGCTCGAACGCGCGCTCGCCGTCGTGCGCCTCGTACACTTCCGCGCCCACCGCCTTGAGGATGCCGCTCAGGAACCAAACCACGGCCGGGTCGTCGTCGGCCACGACCACCCGACGCCCGCGCAGCGAGACGCCGTCTCCGGCGCGTCCATCCTTGGCGCCACGCTCACCGACACGCCGGTCGTCGTTCCAGGGCGCGAAGGGAAGCGCCCCTTCCGGCCCCGTTGGCTCGAAACGCACGGCTCCGTCCGAACGCAGCGTGACCAGCTCGCGCAGGCGCGCCACCGCGCCCCACACGGCGCCCATGACGTCCGTGCCTTCTCCGAATCCGACGCTCGCGCTGCGGCTCGCGGGGTCGACGGACTCCACGAGACCGCGACGGATCTCGATCGCGATGCGATCGACCAGCTGGGCCACGTTGATGTCGCCGAGCGGCTCGCGCTGGTGAACCTGCGGGCTACCGGTGTCGCGCAGCTCCAGCAGGGTGCGTCGCAGCACGTCCGGGCTCACCGGCTTGGGCAACACGCGCGCGGCGCCGAGACCGATGAACGTCGTCGAAAGCTCCGGGCTCGAGAAGTCACCGACGACCACGATCGGCACCGGCTCGACCGCCTCGTCTTTGATGAACAACTCGACCAGCTCGCGCGCGCCCTTGCGGTCCGCGTCGATCACGACCGTATCCGGTCCGGACACGCGCGAAAGCTCGCGCGCCTTAGCGAGGTCCTCGGTCTGCACGACGCGCATGTCGCCCGACGCGGACAGCAAGTCCGCCAGCGGCTGCGGACCGAAAACCAGCACGCTGAGCGGGAAGTCCGGGGCCGGGGCGCCGGCCGGCTCCGGCAGCGCGGGCGGGCGGATGGACACCTTGGCCCCAAGAACCAGGGACGGCAGCAAATCCAAAGCGCGCCCAATATCCGATAAGTCCGCGGCCGCAGGACCGCTCCGCGCGACGCGGCGGAGCGTCTTCTCGGCCTCGCCCAGCGCCTCGGCGACGCTGGCGAAGCCGAGCACGCGCGCCGCGGAGCCGAGCGCGTGCAGGCGGCGCAGCAGACCGTTGATACGACCGGGGTCGCGCGGCAGGTCCTCGACCGCGCGGAGCGCGGCGCGCAGCACCTCGAGGCGGCGAGGGAGGCTGGCGACGAAATCGCCGCGGGCGCCCGACATTCGGGCTTGCTCGTCTTGTGCGGGAGGCGCCCCGATCATGCCTCGGCCGTACCACACGCGCGGGTGATGGCCGAATTTTCGAGGCTTTGCCGCTACAGCGCCCTCAAAACCTCGCGAAAAGCACGCCCAGCGGCGATGGTCCCGAGCGAGCCTCCCACGTCTCGCGTGCACTCCTTGCGAGCCAGCACCTCCTCGGCCGCGCGCTCGATGCGCTGCGCTTCAGCCGCGTGGCCGAGGTGCTCGACGAGGAGGCCGAGAGAGCGAATGGCTCCGAGCGGGTTGGCGACGTCTCGACCGGCCAAGTCCGGCGCGGACCCGTGGACGGGCTCGAACAAGCCGATATGGCCGGGCACGGCTGGGTGCAGGTTCGCGCTCGGTGCGAGGCCCAGGCCGCCGGCCAAAGCGGCGCACTGGTCGGCCAAAATGTCGCCGAACAGGTTGTTCGCGGCGATCACCCGGTGGCGCTCGGGCTGCTCGATCAGACGCGCCGCGAGCGCGTCCACGTAGAGCGCCTCGACCGGCACGCTCGGGTAATCGGCGCGGAGCTCCTGAAGCACCCTCCGCCAAATGCCTTGCGCGGGGATGGCGTTCGACTTGTCCGTCATGACGAGCGGCTGATTTTGTTGGTGCGCAAAGTCGAAGGCGGCGCGCAGCAGCCGCTCCACCCCGCGCCGCGTGTGCACCTCGCGGCTCATCGCGATCTCGGCCGCGGTGCCCCGGCCGTGCTCGCGCCCGGCGCCGACGTATTGGCCTTCGGTATTCTCCCGGTAAATCACGAGGTCCACGTCGCCGCGAGCTTTGCCCTTCAGCGGCACGAGGCGGTCGTGCAGCGCGCGCACGGGTCGCACGTTCGCGTAAAGGTCCCAGCTCGTGCGCATGCCGAGCAGGATGTCGTGCGCGTGCTCGCCGCTCGGCACGCGGGGATCGCCGACGGCGCCCAGCAGCACCGCCGCGCAAGTGCGCCGCACCTCGTCGCGGAGCTCGAGCGGGAACGTCGTGCCGCTCTTCAGGTACAGGTCGGCGCCGAGCGGCAGCTCCCACACGTCCACGTCCACGCCCCCGCGACGCAGCTCATCCAAAACGAGCAACGCCTGGCCCACGACCTCGGGCCCGATGCCGTCTCCGGCGATGACGGCGATGCGCGGGGTCAACCGCCAAGCGCCTTTTCCAGCAGCATTCGCAGCAGATTCGCGACGTGCTCCGGGTCGGCTTCGTCACCCTCTTGCAGCAAGCCGGAAGCCTCCAACACGGGCACCGCCGCCACCGAGCAAGCCGTGTCCAGCGCGTCGACCGCGACGAGCTCGAGCCGCGCGAGCGCCGCGGCGCCGGGCAGCACGATGCCCCAGAGCGGCGCGTACGCTTCGACCAACGGCAGGCCCATCACCTCGAGATCGGCCTCACCGAGCCGCAGCGTGGCGATGGCGTACGGCACCGGCGCCGCCGGCACGGCTTCGGTCGGAACGATGGCGTCGGCGATGCGCGCGGTCGCGTGCATGAACGTCACGAGGCGCTGAGGCGTGGCCGCGATGACGACGCGCGCCGCTCCCCGGTAGCCGCTGCGCACCGCGCGCTTCGCCAGCGCCGCGAGCACCGCCATGCGCTCCGGATCCGCGAGCTCCACCCGCACCGCGCTCGAGGCGATGCGACGCACCAGGCCTTGCTCGAGCAGCAGCTCCAGCGCCTCGAGCACCGCCAGGTCGTGCAGGGTGACCTCGTCCAGCAGCTCCGGCAGCGTGCGCGGCGTGGTCAGCGCCTCGAGCACCCGCGCCGCAGACTCGGTCATGTCGGCGCTGGGCGGCGCGATCGCGAGCAACGCGGTCGCGTCGAGGTCCAGCGAGACGCGGAGTCGCTCGGCCTCGTCCAGCTGGCGGAGGCCCTCCATCAGCAGCGAGCTGGTAGACGTGCGAATTCGTTCGAGATATTGAGGCGAGCCGCTGACGAACGAGAAGCTTCCTTCCGTCTCCCCGAGCAGCCGGAACAGCGCCTTCTCCCGCTCCAGGCGCCGGAACACGGCGTCGACGATCTCGCCCGTCTTGATGCGCACCTCGCCGTTGCCCGCGGGGGTGTTGATCGACAACGTGCCGCTGCGGCGATTCATCGCCAAGAGCTGCAGCAGGTCCACGCTGCTCACCTGCTGCAGGTCCCCGCGAAAGTCGCCGCCCTCTTCCGGCCCCACCGAGACGCGGTTCGGGATCGCGTACAGCCGCCGCGCGATGAGCTCCACGTCGTGATGCGGCAGCTCGTCCGGCGCGAGGGACGCGCCCACCGGCTTGTCGACGAGGATGAAGAACGGCACGTCTCGCAGCGTCCCGAGGTTCTTCAAACGTTCGAAGCGGTCCACGTCGCCGAGGAGCGCGCTGGACAAGAGCACCGCCAGCGCGTCTGCGCTCGCCGCGCGCTCCATGACGCCATCGATGCTGTCCGCGATCATGACACTCAGGCCCCGCGAACGCAGCCGCGAGGCGAGCGTGCCCAGCACGTCCACGTCGGGCTCAATCAGGAGGATTTGCCTCATTCGAAAGGCCTCCCCGCGACCTCGGAGAGCCGCGCCACGAGCAGGTCCGTGAGCAATGGGTCCGCCGAGTGCACGGCTCGCACCAAGCTGCCCTCGGTTCGACCTGCGAGCGCGTACGTGGCGTGCTCGGCGATCACGATCAGCACGTCCACCCGCTCGCAGCCGGGAACGCGCGAGACGTCCACCGTCTCCACCTTCAGGACGTCGCTGCCGATACGAGCCGTGTCCGCGCGCACCGCGCTGCCCAGCGACAAGCCCGCTCGCAGCGTGGACAGCACGCGCGTCTGCCCTCCGCGCGTCGCCTCTGCGACCGCGCCGCTGACGAGGCCCATCGCGTCCGTAACCGGGAGCTCGATGTAATGGGGCGTCTCCAGGGGCGCGACCTTGCGTGCTTGCGCGTCGGGGACGAGCCCCAGCAACGCGTCGATCAGCGCCCCGAGCGGGAGTCCCCCGAGCGACAGCGTGTTGACCACCGAGCTGCGGCTGGCGTCCGCGCGGAACTTCGCGACGCGCAGCAGCTGCGACAAATCCGAGCCGTCGTGCGGAAACGTGGCCACCCCGACCGCCGCGCTGAACGGAGACGAGCCGCTCACCGCGCCGAGCTGGGCCAGAATCCGGCGCCGGCAGGCGTGCGCGCCCGGGCCGCCGGTTTCCGGCAGCAGCAGGTAAAATTCGTTCGCGTCGACACGCGCGAGCACGTCCGTGTCTCGCACCGCGCCCAGCACGCGCTCGGCGCCGAAAACCGTCGGCTCGGTCTCGTCCCCCACGCCGGAGCCCGGCGCCATCTCCAGCCCGACCGTCGCGAGCGAGAAGCGACGACCGTGCCGACGCGCCATCGCGATCTCGCGCCCGGCTACGTCCACGAAGTACGCAAACGTGTAGGCGCTGGAGCTCGGGTCCTTCATCGCGCCGCGGTGAGACTGCTCGCGCGCGCCAATGAGCGACAGCACGGTCGCGGCCTGCGTCGCCACCAAATCCACGAGCGGCTGCTGCGCTTCGCCAGGGTCCGTCATTTCCCCGCCCCCGACCAGAACCAGCCCGGAAAACTCGCGCAATAGCGCCATTCGGACCACGCTCAGGTCGTGCTCCTTGGCGAACGTGAGTGCCTCCATCTCCTCGCAGAACGTCGGCGCGCTGGACACGTCGCCCAGCACCGCCGCCCGTAGCAGCTGGCGCGCCCCTTCCGCGGCCGGCAGATACACCACCGCCTTGTCGGCTCCAGAGGCGGCCGCCAGCACGCTTGCGATGCGATGCGCGGCCTCGCGGCGCGTCTTCGCCGACGCGATTTCGGCGATGTCGCCGGACATCGACGCGCCCCGGGCCGCGCTGCGCGCCGCTCGGAGCAGCTCCGCGCGCTCGAGCCGCTCGCCGATGCGGGTACGCACGTCGGACAGCGCGTTCATCAGCTCGTCGCCGCTAATGGGGCGGACCAACACGCCCGCGCCGCCCAGCGCCACCGCCTGCACACCCAGATCCAGTCGGTCCGCACCGGTCAGCGCGAAGACGGCGACGTTCGGCGCCAGCGCCCGCACGTGGTGCAACACCGCCAGGCCCGCGCTGTCTCCGAGCGTCACGTCCACGAACGCCACGTCCGGGACCTGGGCGGAGACGCGCGAAAGCCCCTCCGCCAAATCCGTGGCCACGCTCAAGCGGTCACCGCTAGCCTTCAGGGTCGCGCTCATGAGCTCGATGGTCGCCGCGTCGGGGACGATGGCGACGACGTTGAGCTCCGGCGCCGACCGCTGGCCGATCACGGCTCGGGGACCTCGCCCGAGAACACGAAGCGCGCAGGACCGCGCAGGGTGACGGCGAGGTCTTCACGGCGCACCGTGAGCGAGAGCGGGCCCCCCGGAAGTCGCAGCGTGATCGGCGCGTCGTACGGCGCACGATCGGTAATGGCGGCCAGCGCCGCGACGGCGGCGGCTCCGGTTCCGCACGCCAACGTGCGGCCTACCCCCCGCTCCCAGACCAAGACGTCGAACGTGGCCGGACCCGTGGCGCGTACGAATTCCACGTTCGTGCCCTGCGCGAGCGACTTGGAAAGGCGTGGACCGAGCTCGTCCAGCTCGGCCTCGGAGCACGGCACGTCGAACACGATCGCGTGCGGATTGCCCATGGAAATGCGCTGGAACGTGAGCTCTTCGCCGCGCAGCGTGGCCTTGACCTCGCCCTCGCGCGACGCCTTGCCCATGCTCACGGTCACGTCCGCGGTGTGGCCGCGCATCTCCACGAGGGCCGTGCGCGGCCCCGCGTCCGTATCGATCACGAGCTCGGTACGCGGTAGTCCGGTCTTGCGCGCGAGCGACAGCGCGACGCAGCGCAGACCATTGCCGCAGCCTTCCGGCCGCGAGCCGTCCGAGTTGAGCACCACCATGCGGCCGTGCGCGCCGGGCGTCACGGGCGGCGCGGAGAGCAGCACACCGTCACCGCCGACGCCGTAGTGGCGATCGCACAAGCGCTGCGCGTCTTCCGGTCCGAGCGCGCTCTCGTTCGGGGCGTCCACGACCAAGAAGTCGTTGCCTATACCTTCGTACTTTCCGAACCGAAGCGACATGAGGCTCTGAGGCTACCAACCCCTCCGAAAGACCGCCACCTTGCCGCTCATTTGGCCGCGCCGTGCTACACCGCGCCCATGAAACGGCCGCTCATCGTCAACGGCTTCATGGCCAGTGGCAAGTCCAGTGTCGGCAAGCGCGTTGCCGAGCTCGCCGGCCGGCCTTTCGTGGACCTGGATTCTCGAATCGAGGCGCGCTTCGGCGCGGCGGTGACGCGGATCTTCGCGGAGCAGGGCGAAGCCGAGTTCCGGCGCGCGGAGCGCGAAGAGCTGCTGGCGGTGCTGAACGGCACGGGCGACGCCCCGGTGGTGGCGGTGGGTGGTGGCTGTCTGGTCCGCCGCGAGCTGCGGCTGGCGGCGGTGGATCGAGCCGTCGTCGTCGCCCTTCAAGTCACGCCGGAGGAGGTCGCGCTGCGCGTTGGCTCCGACCATTCGCGCCCCAACCTGGCGGGTGACACGCGGAGCCGCGCGGAGGAGCTCTTGGAGCTGCGCGCGGCCGCGTACCAAGAAGCGCACGCCCGGCTCGAGACGCGCGGCCAGTCGACGCACGACGTGGCGCTGAAGGCGCTGGCGGTGTGGAAGCGCGATCCGGTCGGGGTCGCCAGCGGCGAGGCTTCGTACGCGGTGGACGTCGGCAGCGGGGTCGCCCCCGCGCACCTCCTTGCCGCGTGCGAGCCGAGCACGGCCATTCTTCTGATCAGCGACGGCAACGTTGCGCCGCTCCACGCCAAGCCGTTGGAAGAGCTGCTCCAGGGCGCGAAAAAGCGCCTCGCCCGGCTGGATTTTACGCCGGGTGAGCAAAACAAGACGCTCACCTCGGTCCAGCGCGCGTTGGAAGCCGCGCTCGCGGCGGGGCTGGACCGCAAGAGCAAGCTCGTCGCGCTCGGGGGCGGCGTCACCACGGACATGACCGGGTTCACCGCCGCCAGCTACATGCGCGGCGTGAGCTGGGTCGGCCTCCCAACGACGCTCCTGTCGATGGTGGACGCTTCGGTGGGCGGCAAGACGGGCGTCGACCTCGGCGAAGCCAAGAACGCGGTGGGCGCCTTCTGGCAGCCGTCGGCGGTGTTGTGCGACGTGGACTACCTGAAGACCGAGCCCGAGCGCGGCTACCGCAGCGGCCTTGCGGAAGCGGTCAAAACGGCGGTTATCGGCGATCCGGAGCTGTTCGAGATCTTGGAGCGCGAGACCGCCGGCATCGCGGCGCGGGACGCGGACCTGCTGACGGACATCGTGCGCCGATGCATACGCGTGAAGGCGCGCATCGTCAGCGCGGACCCGCGCGAGGCCGGCATCCGCGCGGTGCTGAATCTCGGGCACACGGTGGGCCACGCAGTAGAGGCGCAGGCCGGCTTCGAGCGGCTCACGCACGGCGAAGCGGTGAGCCTCGGCATGGTCGCGGCGCTGCGCATCGGCCTGCGCCTGGGTCACACGCCGGCAGACCTGGCGGCGCGTACCCAGGCCGTGCTGGAAGCGCTGAACCTCCCCACCGCGATTGAGCGAGAACCGCTAGCGGAGGCGGCCGAGCTCATCGGCCACGACAAAAAGCGCGCCGGAAGCGAGGTCAAATTCGTGTTCGCCCAGGGCGTCGGCGACGTGATCACCGCGCCCGTGGACTTGGCGAAGCTGCGCGAGCTGACGCGCGGTCTCGCTACTTGACTACCTCGACCGCGCACGCGGCGTTGCAGCCGTCGCCGTTCTTGTAGTTCCCGTCGTCACAGCCTTCCTGCGGCGAGTCCTTGCTTCCGTCGCCGCAGAAGGCCGCGCGCGAGCAGTCCGCGTTGCAGCCGCCATACGAGCCGTCGTTGCCTTCCAAGCCGTCGTCACAGGCCTCGTCCGGCGTCACGACGCCGTCCCCGCACATGCTCTTGCAGCTCGACTTGGCGAGCTCGAAATCCGCCAGGGAGAGGCCGTACGTGGACGCATTCGTGTTGCGCTCGGCTTGGAACACGACAATTTCGTAGATCTCACCCTCGACGAGGCCGAGCAAGTTGCCGTCCATATCTACCGTCTGCGCGTTGACGACGA
Source organism: Polyangiaceae bacterium (assembly GCA_029266615.1). Classification (GTDB taxonomy): domain Bacteria; phylum Myxococcota_A; class Polyangia; order Polyangiales; family Polyangiaceae; genus PMG-095. The sequence goes on along the minus strand of JAQSWN010000053.1, from coordinate 23,078 downwards.
CGGAGTCTTCGGCGCGGCCATGGGTGCCGCTGATGTCGACGGTCAGCTTGCCGTTGACGAATACCCACACGTCGTCGTCACCGTTGAAGGTGAGCGTCGCGTTGTTGTCCGCGTGGTACTCGAACCAGTAGCGCACCTCGCTCGTGAAGTGGAAGTTGTGGTTCGTCGAGCCGTAGTTGCCGAACCCTTGCCCGTCCAAGGGGAAGAAGGAGGTGTTGTCGTAGCTGTACACGCCGTCCGCGCCCTTCTTCAGCGTGAGGGTGGACAGCACGCCCTGGTTTACGTCGGGCACGTCGAGGTACCACTGGCTGAAGCTATTGAAATCCCGGTCGCCGTAGCCGCAGAAGTAGACGTCACGGTTGTCCGCGTCCATCAGGCGCGGCCCGGTTCCGGCGCCTTTGACGCCGTTGCAAGCCGCGGCGCCCGTTGTCCCCACCGGCGCCGTAATGCCCGTGCCGGGCACGATGTCCTTGCAACCCGTGCCGTCGCACGTCGCGTACCACTTGAACACGGGGCGACCGCGCAAGCTCACACCCTCGGGAGTAGTGTCGGCGGCGGTGCCGAGCGTGGTGCGCACCCAAATGTCCTCTTTCGGCGTGAGGTCGATGGGATCCTTGCTCGACCATTGGAACGCGACGTGGCCTCCGTCTTGGTAGGCCTTGAAGTCGCGGTAGACGATCGGGATCACCAAGTCTCCGCTCGACTTCTCCGCGCACGTCCAGCCCGCCTCGATCTCGCAGGCGCTGGAGCAACCGTCCCCGTCACGCGCGTTGCCGTCGTCGCACTGCTCGTCACCGAGCTTCATGCCGTCGCCGCACTCGCTCGTGCAAGGGGCGGGTGGCGCGCAGCTCGGCTCTTTTTCGCAGTAAATGGAGCAGCCGTCGCCGAGGTAGTGGTTGCCGTCGTCGCAGCCTTCGCTGCCTTGGACGACGCCGTCACCACAGTTGGTCGGCGTGCACGGCTCGCCCGGCGAGGAACAATCGTAGTTGGCCTCGTAGGTGCAGTCCTCGGTGCAGCCGTCGCCATTGTCGGTGTTACCGTCGTCGCACCGCTCCAAGCCGGCGAGCAGCCCGTCACCGCACGAGGCGGCCCGGCACATACCGCCCGGCACCGGGCATGAGTAGCCGGCCTCCACCGCGCACTTCGCGCTGCAACCATCGCCGTCCGCATCGTTGTCGTCGTCGCACTCCTCGACCTCCGCTTGCAGCACGCCGTCGCCGCACACGACGACCTCCGCGCAACCGTCCGCGCACGCGTCCCCGCCGTCGCCTACGTCGATGATCGGGCCCGTCGCGCCGTTATTGGCAGATCCGCCGCTGGATTTGCTGCCTCCTTCCGCGTTCGTTCCACCGTCGGAAATGCCTGAACCGCCGCCCGGAACCTGCGGATCACCGCCGCTGCAAGCGAGCGGAGCGACGAGCGCGAAGACGAAGAGCGAACCGAAGTAATGAGCCTTGCGGAGCGAAGGTTGGAGTGCGCGCATATTTTTCCGTCGTCTGAGTGTGCGGGGACGAACGCCAATCGCCAAGCGATTCTCTCGCTGTAGCGCACGCTTCCGCGGCGACGTTTGTAGTCGAAAGTACGTCGTAGCGAAGTGAGTCGATACTCCGCGGGGTGAACACACAACGGCGCTGCGAAACCTACCTTTCCCCTGGGGCTTCGCCCCAGACCCCGCGTCCGCTTCGCGTGCGCCCTAGTGCAGCGCCGGCCAAGAAATTGTCTCTATCTCACATGCGCTGCACTGGTCGCAGTCGGTGCTCAGATCTCGGAAAGCCATCGCTTTCGCGAGCGAGAACATCGCGGTCAGCGGCGAAAGCGGCCCGAGGTCGCCCACCGGAGAGCGGCGGACACTCAGAGATTGCAGAGTCTTGACCGCCGACAAGGGCGAGAGGTCTTCCACTTCCGAGTCACTGATCTCCATCCACTCGAGCGGTGACTCCTCCAATCCGACCAGAGAGGTGATCGGCAACTTGGTCGTCTCGAGCTTCTTCAAGCGTTGCAAACCGCGCAGCGGAGCCAGCGAAGTGACCTCCCCATAGCGAATCCCGAGCTGCTCCAGGTTTACCAAGCAACCGAGCCCGCCCAGATCCGTGACCCGCTCGTCCACCAGCAAAAGCTCCGGGACTTGCTCGCCGGCGGCGCGGGGGATGGGCCCCTTAGGAACCTGAGCCTGCTCACGGACCGCCAGCTCCACCAACGGGTCCGCAAACACGAGCGGATCCGAGCACCCCACGGGTGGCTCGCCGCCGGCGCCCGCACCGCCCGCGAGGTCCCCGCCCGTGCCGCGCGGACCTTCCCCACCTCCGGAGCCTTCGCCAGCAGCACCGGGGCTATCCGTGGCGCCCGCGAGGCCACCTGCTGCCGCCGAGCCGGACCCAGCTTTTCCCCCCTCACCGACACCGGCCGCGCTGCCCATCGGCAGCGTGTGCGCGCCGTTGCTCGCGTCGTCACCGCCGGGCGGGTCGGGCCGCTCTGTCGTACGCCCGCAAGCCACCGCGAGCGCGACGCTCAGTGCACCGCCGCACCACCTCCCTAAGATTCTTCTGACCAAGAGCCAATGTAGCAGCGCACACCCTCGATGTGCGAGAGCCGCTTATCGAAGCGAATCGCACATTGTTTGGCTTCCGCGCGAGCCGCCTCGTACACTTCCGAACTAGGCGCCGAGCTGCGCCACGAGGTAGCCATGCGTCGTCCGTCGCCTTTGAAATCCCTGCTTGCTCTCGGCGTGGCCTGTTTTTCCGGTGCCGCTCTTCCCAGCTGCGCCACGAACGACAGCATGATGTTCATCATGGGCGTCTACGCGCGCAAGCTCGGCGCGTGCGAGCCCACGGCCGAAGCCGACGCGCCCCTCTGGGACCGCGGCGTGATGGATCGCGCCTTCGTCGACGAGTACCGCGCGTCACTCCTCATCGGCAACCAGCTGACTCAGCGCGGCTCGCGCGACCGCCTCCGAACGGAGACTTCTCGCGTCTCGCTGAAGGGCGCGGAGGTAACGCTGGAGAGCGTGGACGGCCGCCGCCTCTTGGAGCCGTTTTCCGCGATCGCAACCGGCTTCGTGGACGCGTCCAGCGGCGAAGACCCGGGCTTGTCCATCATGTCCGCAACCCTGATCCCGTCCCGGGCCGCCGGGCAGCTGCCGGACGGCGTCGTGGTCGCCAAGGTCCGCGTGTTTGGCACGACCCTCGGCGGGCAAGACGTGGAGTCGAACGAGCTCGCCTTCCCGATCGAGCTCTGTACCGGCTGCTTGGTCGCGTATCCCGCGTCGGCGCAGGACCTCACCGCGGACGGCGGCGAGTACGAGTGCAAGCAGGGCTCGGACGAGGACGCCACGACCTCGGATACTGACCTCCCGTGCACCATCGGCTTGGATCTGCCGGTGCCGTGCACGGCCTGCTCCGGCGTCTCGGAGATTTGCCAGAACCCTCGCAACAACTGCTACTTCTTTCCGGAAGAACCAGGCTGCGCCCAGCCGTGAAGCGACGCGCGTCGCCGACGCGTCGCGCGTCGCCGGTGCTCGGGACCTTAGGCGCCGCGCTGGTGACGTTGCTCACGCCGAGCGCGGCCACCGCCGAGCCGAAGTGGAACGCGGGCCTCGAGACGGGCGTCTGCTGGAGCGGAGACTCCCTGGCGCTGCGGCGCCCCGGCTTCTGCAACGCCGTCCATGCCGATGTGCTGTTCCTTCGCGAGAGCGGCCAGGACTTCGGGCTCGGTCCTTCGCTGCGGCTGGGCACCGCGCGCTTCGACGACGTCCGGCTGGATGGGGGGCTCAGCCTGCTCCTGCCAGTGTTTGCATCCTTCCCGATCGTCGTCGAGGTCGGGCCACACCTTCGCAACTTTCACCAAGCGGGGGTCTACGGGAGCGTCTTCTTCGGCTTGCGTAGCTTCAACCACTACGGTCGCTACGACATGGCGACGGGGCTCTCCCTGATCGCGGAGCGCTCGTTCGCGGACGGGACGCCTTCCGCACTTTGGCTCACGGCGCGGGTGGACGCCGCGTGGCTCGCGTTACCATTCCTGCTCGGCGTGAACGCGCTGCGCTAGGCCGGGGCTGTTTCTCCAAGTTGGGGCGCAGCTCACCCGCGCTGCGCGAGCGCCCAAAATGTGCGAAAGGCGCCGTGCGGGGAGCACGACGCCTTTCCGAGGCTCACAGAGCCAGAAGTCAGTTCGAGAAGAAGATCGCTTCGATCTCGTTCTTCACGTCTTCTTCGGTCTGCTTCCGCGCGATGGCGATCTCTTTCACGATCAGCGTGCGCGCGGTGTCCAACATGCGGCGCTCGCCGAACGAGAGCTGCTTGTTGGCCTTCAGGCGGTACAGATCACGAAGCACCTCGGCCACGTCGTAGATGCTGCCCGTCTTGATCTTGTCCATGAACCCGCGGTAGCGGCGGTTCCAGGTCTGCGTGTCGAAGCCAATGGTGCGCTCCTTCAGAATGTCGAAGATCTCGCGGATTTCTTGCTCGCTGATCACCTGGCGGAGGCCGACCGCGTTGGCGTTCGACACCGGCACCATGATTCGACGATCCGTGTCCAAAATGCGCAGCACGTAGAAGCGTTGCCGAGTTCCGGCGATATCCTTTTCATCGATACTGACGACTTCCGCGACGCCTTGCGCCGGGTAAACCGCCTTATCGCCGACCTTGAACTCAACTTCCTGGCTTGACTGCATGACGACTCCTTGTAACGCGCCGGTCTCTGCTAGACCTGCGCCCGCTTCGTGGTGCTAGAAGGCACTCGAAGCGATGATTTGTTCCGAGCTGAATGAGCTACGTCCCGGGGTTCCCTTTTCTCGGCGTAAGTAACGGGCGCGAGCTGAACGGTCGGGGCATGAACTTCATTCCAACGTCGGGAGACGCGACACGCGGTGGAAACGCTTGTCGCTCCTGGCACCCTAATTTTTGGTCAGGATTCGCCAGGCGCGGCACTGTAGTTCCTGTCGGCCAATGTGTCAAGAAAACCACCGAAAAGTGCTGGTTTTAGCGGCTTTCCGTTTCGTGTCGCTCGCTCCGCTCGCTTCGTGTGGCGGCGTGTGAGACGGGCGGCGCTGACTGTGTCACCGCTGCCACCCTGCTCGGGTGAGCCGCTGGCGTCTTGCCTTTGCGTGAACGCTGCCATGTTGTCTCTGCCGTCTGCCGCCGTGCCACCTGGGCAGCCTAAGGTTTTCGCCGCCACCGCTGCGCTTCTGCGCCTTCGGCATGCCCCGAACCGAGAATGGGGACCGAACCCGCGCCGGCGGGCTCGTGCCACCGGAGGCTCAGCGTCGCCCGAGGCGCGTTTCCCGACGGCTTCTGCCGCGTGTCGCTCGCTCCGATCGCTTCCGTGCGGTCCGTTAACAGCCCGGAGGCGAGGCGCTGAGACGTTCAGGCAGAGATTATGGCTTCCAAAAGTCCGAAGCGCACGCCTCTATCCGACACGAGCGTCTCTTTCGCGTCAGCACGGCGCAAAAGCTCGCGGACGATCAGCGCCCCGGCCACGATCACGTCGGCGCGCTTCGGCTCTAACCCTGGCAACTTGACTCGCTCGGCGAGCGGGAGCGAAGCCAGCTTCGCACATAGGCCTTCCACCGCCGAAAGCGAGAGGGTCGAGCCATGGACGCGCGCGGCGTCATAGGCCGGCATTCCCAGCTCCAGGGCCTTCAAAGTCGTCACGGTGCCTGCCACACCCACGAGGGTGAGCGGCTCCCCCGCGGCGACTCGCGACAACGGGGAGGCGCCGGCCAACGCTTCCGCGATTTGCGCCTCTAGGTGCGAGAGCTCCGCCGCGGTCGGCGGGTCGCTCTTGACGTGCCGCTCGAAGAGCCGGACGCTGCCGATGTCCAAGCTGACGCGACTCTCGGGGGGCGCGGTACCGCTCACCTCGCCGAGGATGAGCTCCGTGCTGCCGCCACCGATGTCGAAGACGAGGAGCTTGCCGGACAGGGACAAGCCGGACAGCGCGCCGCGGAACGTCAGCCGCGCCTCTTCGTCTCCGGCGATGACACGTGGTCTCACGCCCAAGATGCGCTCCGCCTCGTTCAAGAACTCTTCCGCGCCTTGCGCGTCGCGCAGCGCGCTCGTGCCTACGACGTCCAGCGGCGGCGAGCCGTGAGCCCGTAGGTCCTCCGCGTAGGCGCGCAGGCAGGCCAGGTTCCGCTCCACCGCGGCGGGCGCGAGGCGCCGGGTCTGGTCCACGCCTTCACCCATTCGGGTGATCGTCGCGCGCTCCAAGACCGGACGCACGGTGCCAGGCTCGGCCGCGGCAATCACGAGCAGCACCGAGTTGGTGCCGATGTCGATGGCCGCGACCGTCTTCGCCTCGGGCAATTACTTCGCCAAGCTCTTGAGGTTGAGCATCTCTTCCACGTCGGGCTGAACGACCAGCTCGACGCGACGGTTCTTCATGCGACCCTCGTCCGTGTCGTTGGAAGCGACCGGACCGGTGTCGCCGAAGCCGGCTGCGCTCCAGTTGGAGGGCGGTAGACCCGCGCCGCCCTTGTCCTGCGGGGTCGTGAGCAGCACGAGGACGCTGCGCGCCCGCATCGCGGACAGGCCCCAGTTGTCCTTGAACGGACCGCCCGCGAGCGGCTTGCTGTCCGTGTAACCGGCGACCTGGAACTGGCGCTTGGAGAGGTCCGCGTCGCCGCGCACGATCTCGCCGATCTGGAGCAAGATCTTCTTGCCCTCTTCCTTCAGCGACTCGCGGCCGGAGTCGAACAGAACGTCGCCGGGGAGCTGGATGAGCATGCGGTTGTTGCGCACCTCCACCTTCAGACCGAGCTGCGTGAGCTTCTGCAGCTTGCTCTGCAGGAGCTCGAAGCGTTTGCGGATCGCGTCCAGCTGCTCCGTGCGGCGCGCGTACTCTTCGAGGGCCTTGCGCTGCTCGGCGATGCTGGCGTTGGCGTTCTCGAGGTTGATGCCGCGCTCGGTGAGCTGCTTCTTCAGGTCCTCGATCTCTTTGACCGCCTCGGCGTTGTCGGTCTGGGCCTTCTTGGTCGCTTCGCGCTGAGACTTCAGCTCGGCGGCGAGCTTCTCGTTCTCGCGCAGCTTCTGGTCCCACTCCTCCTGCGAGTAGCCGCAAGCAGACAGCGACACCGTCGTGAGCAGGAGAAGCGGCAGCGCGCTCAAACGGGTGAAACGAGACGTGCGGAAAAGGTGCATGGCCCTCGCTTTTAGTGGCTTCGGCAAAGGTCTGGAAGCGGGATCGCAGGAGCCGAGGCTGTCGAATTTGCGGGGTTTGAATTTCGAGGTGGCGCGGGGCCAGAAGCGCGATCGCCCGCGCGTTTAACTATCTGAAAGCACTAAGCTATTTTTCGCGTGACAAGAGATCCTGCGAGCTTCTTGGGAGGATCGTTCGTTCACTGCACAAGTGCGCGGTTTGCAATTTCTGCATACCGTAGAAGGCGGTTTCTACTGGGCGTTCGAAATCGCAAATGAATTTTTTTCGTTGACACATCACACTAGGTGGCAATATACGTCGTGCAACATACCCTCGGGTTGTCGGCAATCGAGCCGGCTCCCCGAATGCCTGGGAGGCAAACGAAAATGGCTGCTAAGAAGACCAAGACCAAGTCCGCTCGTAAACCCGCTGCCAAGAAGGCGCCCAAGGTCGCGAAGAAGCGCGGCGCGAAGAAGACGGCCAAGAAGGCCGCCAAGCGTGGCGCCAAGAAGACCGCCAAGCGCGTCGCCAAGAAGGCGTGATGCGGGACCGAGCGCAGCGCGTCCCTTCGGGTGACGTCGCAGCGCTCGGACTCGGGTTGCCGGTGTCTCCCGCGAGTCTTCACGCTCGCCCCTGAGCCCGGCACCGAGCACGCGGAAGCAGATTCGCTCTGCTCCGCGTGCTCGGGGACCGAATCAGCACCTCGCGCACCGTATCCGGGCACTGAGTCCGAAAGTCGGACGGTCACCGCAAACGCCGGGTCGTAGTCATCCATCGAACGAGCCGCTGACGCCGTCGATTTCGCGGCATGGCCGCGTGTAGAAGAGCGGCATGAGGCGAGCCATCGCGCGCGGGGTGAGTCTGTCGTGGCTGGCGCTTCTGTCGTTTTCGGCAGCAGCCGCCGCTCAGCCGCGCAGCTGGCCCGGGCTCCCTTCGAAGAACGCGCCGCGTGAGGACGAAGACGCGCCGCCGGAGGTCGAACGCTTGTCTCGCGAGGAGCTGCGGCAGCGGCTGCCCGCGCTGCGCACACGGGCGGAGCCGCGCGTGGTTCAGGGCTCCGCTGGCTTAGCCATTCGCTTCTACTACTTGCCGCTGGGAATCGAGGGCACCTTGGACCTCTACCCGCTTCCGTGGCTGCGGGTCGGTCTCGTGTACGCGGCCGGCCTGGGCGTCGAATGGGACGGCGCCCAGGCCGCCCCTACCTTCGCTCAGTACGGAGAGGCGATGGCGGGCTTCAGGCTGTGGGTCAAGGCGTCCGAGGTGGACGCCGACCTGCAACTGCGGCGCTCCATCGGCAACTACGGCGAAGGGCTGCCGAAGATGTTTCGCCCTCGCAGCGGCGACTTCGCCGACGTGTTACCGGTTTGGCTGCCGTCTTCCCACCAGCTGTTCGCGGAGGGGGGCGCGCTGACCGGCTACACGGGGCTTTTAGAGTGCACGACGGGCTGCGGCGGGGGCGCGCCAGAGTACCGGTCCCTCGCGAGGCAGGTGCTCATCCCGTTCGCCGGCTTCCGCTATGTTTACTACTCGGAGGCGCTGAACGCGAAGCCGTCCATCAACCGGGTACGCTACGGGCAGCTCTACGCTCATGTGCTCCTGCATGCGTTCAACCAGCCCTCGGCAGACGCTTACTTTTGGAACGGGGATCGGGTGAATCGGTCGCCGGTGGGGTTTCGCGTCGGCGGTGAGCTCCCGGTTTCGCCCTTCTGTGTCGCCGCCCTGCTCGGCCAAAGCTGCGCGCAGGCAGGCCTGGGTGTTGGCTACACGCCGTACCCCGCGTTCGCCAGCGTCGACCTTCACGTTCGGTTTGCGATCCGCTGACCGCCGCCGCTGCTTACTGCAGCTTGATGTTGTCGATGTACATGGTGCCGGACCACTTCTCGAACACGCGAAAGCGGAGCGTGATCTCGCTCGTGTCCTGAGGCCAACCCGCGGTGCTGCACTCCCAAGCGAAGGCCTGGTCCGCATCGGGCGTGTCGCTGTCGCAGCCGCCGAACGTTTCTCCGCTCTTACCTTTGACGGTCACGTAGTTGCCGTTCCGGTTGACCGGGTAAGGCGTCGTGCCGGTCGCCGTCTCCGCGTAAAAGTCCATGGTCAGCTTGCGATCCTGAAGGTTGAGCCCTTGGCCGCCGGGGCACAGGGGAATCTTGACGTCCACGATTCCGCTCGAATTGGCGCTGACGAAGCCGATGGCGAGCGAGCGGCTGCCGGAGGTGGCGTGCTTGGTGGAGACGAGGAAGCGGCCGTCGGAGGCCGTCGTCCCCGCCACGTCGATCGCGAAGCCTTCTACGGTGTTGGACTCGAAGTCCCACCGACTGCACACGGGGCGCCCGTCCGGGTAGAGGCAACCCAAGGATAGCCCGGAGCCGCAGCTGTACGAGCAAGCTCCGGCCGTGCAGGTCGCGGTGGCGTTCGGTTGACTGCAAACCGCGCAGCTGGCGCCGCAGTGCTTCGTGTCGGAGTTCGGGTAGCACGTGGCCGGGTCTGCGCTGCACGAGTGGTAGTTCGTCTTGCAGGCGACGGCGCAGCTATTCCCCTGACACTGGGCGACGCTGTTGGCGGGCGCGGTCGGACAACAACTGCCGCCGCAGCTCAAGCTGGGGCAGTCACCGCACGCGCGGCCGCCGTCCGTGTTGGAGCAGGCAACGAGGGGATCGCAACCACCGTTGTCGACCAAGCACTCGTTGATGTCCACGCAGGCGCCCTGCGGGTTTTGCTCGTAGCCGTCGGGACACACGTCGCAGCTGAAGCTGCCGGGCGCATTTTTGCAGGTAACTTTCGGATCGCAGCCGCCGTTGTCGGTCGCGCACTCGTCGATGTCCTCGCAGAGCGTGCCGTCGCCGCGCGGATCCGCGTAACCGTTCGGGCAGACGCAGTGCGGGGCCGGCGTGGGACTGCAATCGGCCTCCGTCGCGCAGGTCACGCCGTCGCAGCCGACCCCGCCCGAGTCACCGGCGCCGCCGTCCAGGCTGCCGCCGTCTCCGCTCCCGGCGTCGCCAGAGTTACCCGCGCTGGCGCCGCCGGTACTACTGGTGCCCGCGCCGCCCGTGTTGGCGGTCCCCGCGCTGCCGCCGCCGGCTTGGCTGCTACCGCCTGGGTTGGATCCGCCCTGCGGCTCCGGGAAGGTCCGGCCGGGAGACGAGCAAGCGGTGCTGAGCTGCGTCGCCCAGGCGGTGCTCAAGATGACTACGGCAAGGGTCTTCGTTGTTTTCAATTTACGCTCATCCCGACGCAGGGGCGGTCGCGCCCTCTCCCTGCACCACCACGCTACCAGGCCCGAAGGTTAAGCCAGCGCCCCGGGCCGAGCAACCTACCCGCGTGGTCTAGGCCGATCCGAAAGCCTAGTCGCCGAGGTAGAGCTTGAGACTAGCGGCGGCGGCGCGGCGGTCGAACGGGACGCCCGCGAGCTCGTCCCGCTTGCCGATGTCGTCGAAGAGCTTGTTGAGAAAGCCGTGGAAGGCCATGCACTCGTCGATGGCCGCCTCGAGTCGAGCGGGGTCGACGAGGTCGGTGTCCTCCAAGCCAGAGAGGGCCGCCATGAAGGCGTCGAACCGCGGGTAGTCGCTGGAGCGGAGCAGCGGGTAGCCCATGGCGCGGAAGTAGGCGAGGAACTCCCGCACGTATTGGAAGTCGTTGAGAGCGGCCCAGTTGTCCTCGCTGGGCGAGTGCTGCGCTTTGCTGGAGAACGCGCGCACGATTTGCGCGAACATCCACACGTCGCGGCGCAGGCGCTCGCTCGTCTCTCGGCGAGCGGCTTCGGCGTCGAATACACCGCCTTCCTCGAGGGTCACGCCCAAGGCTTTGCCGAGGAAGAGCACCGCGTTCTGCAAGGCCGGGCGCAGGGTCTCGATGCTGGCGTTGACGCGCTGTTTGAAGTCGCGCGCGCTTTGCTCCGCGTCCGGCGCCGGGATGTCGTGCTGGAAGGCGCGGCGCAGCTCCAGCCGAAGACTGCCGGCGATGCCTTCCAGGGCGCTCTTGATCGCGATGAGGCGGTGGCCGGATGCGCGCAGGCTCGCGGAGCGATCGCGGATTTGCGCCGCGGGCACACTCATCAAATCCCGCTCGAAGCTCTCCGAAAGGAGCTGGCCCGAGCGCTGCCGCAGATAGTCGCTGAGCGCGCGCGCGTCCGAACGCAGCACACTGAGGATGAGGTAAGTGCTGCCGACCTGCTCGCGACGCTTGCCCTGATCCGCGAGGATGCGGCTGATGAGCGTGAGGTAGCGCAGCATGCGGAACAGCGAGAGAAAGGTGAGCGCGACGAGGCGATGCGCTTCCGGTCCCGGCACGCTCCGGATCAGGTCCAGGACTTGCGCGCTCTTGATACGGTCGAACTCCGGGCGAAACTCCAGGGCCGAGAGCGGATTGAAGTACTGGCTCCGATCGATCTCGCGGTAAACCTGGGAAAGCGAGGCGTGGAACAGCCGAAACGGGATGCGCGGCGAGCGCATCAGGCCTTCGATCACCTCCGCCCCCGCGGTCAGGCCGTGGCGCAACGTAATGAGGCTCTCTACCGGGGTGGACTGGCTCGAGCCTTGGGTGAGCAATCGGCTGCGCGCGTTGTCTTCCGGCAGCACCGTCTCCAAGTAGCGGTGAAAGACGAAGGCTCGATCCGCGGTGCCGAGCAGCTGCCTCGCCAGCGAGGTAGCGCGCGTCAGTCCATCGTGGAAAGCGGCGAGCGAAGAGCGGAAGTCCAGCGCCACGATCGCGGTGCGACGGGGCGGGCCAGGATGGTTGCGCGGGTTCGAGAAACAGGCTGCAGCTTTGAGGAGCACCTCGAACTCGAAGAGCGCTTCGTCTCGCCCTTCGAGCGAGAGCTCCGAGAGCCAGGACTCGCGCTGGGCGCGCTGCTCCCGGTGGAGCGCGCGCGTCTCACTCAGCAGGCTTTGGTACGGATCTTCCCCGGGCGCGATTGGAAACAAGCTACGCCGCGGCGCGATCGAATTCACGTTAGTTGAGGTTGAAGGGGTAGTTGACGGTCGTGTCCATGCCGCGCGACGAAGGCGGGAACTTGAGCGCGCCAATGACCTTCAGCGAACAGTCCACGACCGCGGGAGACTTGAGCGTGGAGCGCTCTTGGTTGAGCTCGGCCTTCTTGACCTTGCCCTCCGGGTCCACGACGAAATGGATGACCATGTCGCCCTTCAAGTCCGGCAGCTCCTTCTTCGCTTTCTCGAAGCAGTCGCGCACGGGCTTGCGGTTCTCTTTCACGACCGCGGCGATGACCTCCATGGTGCGGGTCTCGGTCTTTCCGCCTGCTTCGGGGGCTGGCGCGGCTTTCGCTTCGCCTTCACCGGCCCAAGCTTCGTCCGCCGCCGCTTGCGCGGATTTTTCGTCGTTGCCGGCCTCCGCCGCGGGTGCTGCCGCGCTAGCGGGCGCCTCCGCCGGCGGCACGTCCTCCGCGGATTTGGCGGGCGCGGCGTCTCCACCACAGCCTACGGCGAACACGGTGAGGGCTATCCCGGCAAAGGCGCGCTTCATGGCCCCTCAATAAACACCGCGCGTCACCGACGCACAAGCGCTTTGACCTTTGCCTTCAGCCCGTCTTGAGGAATGGATCCCATTCCTCGTAAGGAGTCCGCGCGACGAGCAAGATTTGCGTGGCGGTGGACCAACGCGGCCGATGGGGCGGACGCAGCAAGGTCATGCCCGCTTCTTGCGGCGTGCGACGGCCCTTCTTCAGATTGCAGAAGCGGCACGACACGACCAAGTTCTCCCACGAATCTGCGCCCCCGCGAGAGCGAGGCATCACGTGGTCCACGTTCAGGTCGCGCTGGCTCGGCCGCTTCGCGCAGTACTGGCACTGAAACTGATCGCGCAGCATCAGGTTCTTGCGCGTGAGCCGGACCACGGCGCGCGGCGTGCGCTCGTAGCGGAGCAGGTGCAGCACACGCGGCACGCGAATCTCTCGCCCGATGATGGGCAAGCCGTCGTCGGCCGCGCGCACCGGCATGTTCAGCCAATCCGAAAAGTCGTGAGTGTCGCCCTCTTGGTCGACGGCGTGGGCGGCGCCGCCGTAGAGCAGGCACATGGCCCGCTTCGCGGTGGCTACCGTGACTGGCGCGAAGTGCCGATTCAGGAGCAAAACCGGCAGGCTCAGAACGTCGCGCGTGGCGGGTCCGGCGGAGGCCTCGATGCCCGTGGCATTCACGGAAGCTCAATCTAGCTCGGAGTCGGCGCCGTGGGGAAAATCCCGCATAAATCTCGACAAAAGCGGGGCCTGTCGGAGGCCGCGATCGCGACTTGAAACAATCCCTTCGCCTCGGCGCGTTTCCTGGGCCAGAGTCCCGGCCGATCCGATGTCCCGACTTGCTTTCGTGCTTTGTCTTTCTCTATTGGGCTGCGCCGCGGCTGGGCCGGGTGAGTCCGAGTGGCCCCCGCTCGCGAAGAAGTGGTACGACCGCGCCGACGCGAGCTTCAAGGCCGGGGACATCGAAGACGCCGAGACGGCCATCGACTCCGCGCTTCACGCGGACCCGCAGCGCGCCGAGGTTCGGATCCTCGCCGCCCGCATTGCGCTCGCTCAGCTGCAGTACGCCAAGGTCCAGAAGCTGCTGAAGGGCGTGGTCGCGACGGAGGCGAGCTCGATCCGAGGCCGCGCGTACTGGTACTCGGGCGACATCGAGCAAGCGGCGGACGAGCTCGAGAAGCTCGTCGCCGACCCCGAGACCCGCGATCCGTGGGCGAGCGACATCGCCAAGCTTTCGCGGCGCGGAATTGGGCGGAAGCCGTTTTCGATGAGCGGCGGCATGGTCGCCGTGACGGAAATGCCACGGGTCGGCACGGCGGCTCTGATCGTGCCGCTGGAGATCTCCGGTGAGCCCGCGCTCGGACTGATCGCGACGGGCACCGCCGAGGTCGTGCTGGACGCAAGCAAGGGCGCGGAGCCGACCTGGGTTTCGATGCGCTTCGGCGACAAGATAGAGGTGCGGGACGTGCCGGCGCTCTCCAAAGATCTTTCCGGCATCTCGCGCCAGGTAAACGCGCCGATCCGCGCGCTCTTGGGCGTCAATCTGCTTCGCCACCTTCACCCGACGTTCGACTTCATGGGCGGCCAGTTCGTGGTCCGCAATTTCGAAGCCCCGCCGCCCCCGCAAGCGACCGCGGTGAAGCTCAGCTACGTGCGGGGCGGCGGCATGCTGCTGCGCGGCGCGGTCGGGTCCACCGCCTCGCAAACGCCCGCTTCGCTCTTGGTAGACACGGCGATCCCGTTCCCGATCGCGCTCGACGACGGCGGCTGGGCGAAAGCCGGGGTGCCATTGACGAGCCTGCGCGCGGTCCCGAATCAGGGCTCGCTCCGCCAGGGCTTGCTCCCGCTCCTGCGCTTGGGCGCGTTCGACGTGCCCAGCGTTCCTGGCCTCGCCGGTAACGAGCCCGTGAAGGAACGCGAGCAAAGCCTCGGCATCGAGCTGGACGGCTTGATCGGCTCCGGCCTCTTCGCGAGCTTCCGCGTCACCTTGGTGGACGGAGGTCGCACGATGTGGCTGGAAGACATGCCGCGCGAAGCGCTCAATCAGCAGCCGCTCAATTGGGTGGAAGAGCCGGTAGACGACTCCCTTTACGAGGAGCTGGACAAAGAGGACGCCGGTAAGCCTGGTAAGCCCGGCGCGGCCCCCAGCAAGCCGCCCGCCAGCGGCGGCAAAGCGGGCGCTCCGCCCAAGGCTCCCGGAGCCAAGCCGTGAGCGAAACCCAGCTGGCCATCTACGCGGGGAGCTTCGATCCGCCGACGTTCGGCCACCTGGATTTGGTTGACCGCGCCTCCAAGCTCTTCCCCCAGGTCATCGTCGCCATCGGTATCAACCGGGTGCGCTCGCCGCTGTTCAGCGTGGAGCAGCGCCTGGCGCTGATGCAGCAAATCTGCGTCCCTTACTCCAACGTCCGCGTGGAAACGTTCGAAGGATTGCTCGTGGACTACGGCAAGCGCGTGGGTGCGCGGGTCGTAGTCCGGGGCCTGCGCGCCGGGACGGACTTCGAATACGAGCTACAAATTGCGCACGCAAACGCGGATTTGCGGCCGGAAATCGACACCGTATTCCTGCCAACCCGCACGAACTACGGGTTCATCAGCGCCAGCTTGGTTCGCGAAATCGCGAGTCATGGCGGGGACGTGAGCCGCTACGCGCCAGACGTGGTGTGTGAAGCGCTGCGCGTCAAGTTCGGCAAGTAACGTCTGGCGCGGGTTTTCTGATACGTTGCGCTCTGCGGCATGAGGGCGTGGCTGCTTTCCTTCGTCCAGACGCCTGCGTTCGAGGACGACGACGACCGCCGCGCAGCGCAATTGCTCCGGCTCGTGCTGGGCGTGTGCTTGCTCTCCATCGTGGCCTACGGCGTGGCGACGCTGGACCACGCGCTGCCGTGGTCGAAGCGCGCGCCCCCGTTCGCGGCGCTGCTGGTTACCTTCCTGTGCGAACGAGGCCTCCGCCGCGGCTACGTTCGGCCGCAGGCGTGGATCATCGTCACGGGCTTACCGCGCTCTCGTTAGCGAGCCAGGTGACGAGCGGCGGCTTGAGGGCGCCCGCGACGCTTACGCTGTTCGTCGCCGTAGTCCTGGCGGGGCAACTCCTGGGCCCGGGGGGCGCGCTGAGCGTCGCCGGCATCGGCAGCGCAGGCACCCTGAGCGTTTTCGAGCTGTACCGCGAAGGCCACCTCGCGCGGCCGCTGCTGCATACGGAGGGCCAGTACGCGCGCGCGCTCGTGGTGCAGTTGCTCGGCACCGGGGGCCTCATCGCGATCACGGCGTGGAGCCTTTCGGAGACGATGCGGCGCCTGCGCCGTGAGCAGGCAGCATTTCGAGATTTGGTCGAGGAAGCGCCGGACGCGATGGCGTCGCTGGACGCGGAGGGCCGGATCATTCAGGTCAACCGCGCCCACGAAAAGCTCGTCGGTCGCAGCCGCGAAGAGCTGCTCGGCGCACCCTTCGATCAAGACCGAGCCGCGCTCTCCGACCCTGGCCGCCGCGCGGGAGCGCTACGCGGAGCTGAAATCCGGCAAGCACATCCCTCTGTTTCGCTTCGCGCTCGCGCGCCCGGACGGCACCAGCGTCTTCGCGGAAGCGAACGCCCGCGCCGTGCGCCGCGCGAACGGCACCGAGGGCGTGGACTTGGTGATCCGGGACGTGAGCGAGCAGGTGTCGGCGGAGAAGCGGCAGCAGGAGCTGGAAGAGCAGCTGCGGGCAGCGCGTAAGCTGGAGGCCATCGGCCAACTCGCGGGCGGGGTCGCGCACGACTTCAACAACCCGCTCACGGTCGTGCTGGGGAACATCCAGCTCATGCGCCTTGCGGGGGTGCGCAGCGTCATCGCTACCGTCCTGCAGCGCGCCGGCCACCAGGTCACGGTGGCTCAAAACGCGACCGAAGCGTTGCTCGCCTTCGAGAAAATGCCGGAGCGGCCCGAGCTGTTGGTGACCGACGTGGTGATGCCCAAATTGAGCGGGGTCGAGCTGTCGCGCGAGCTGCAACGGCGCGCGGGGGCTCAAAGTGTTGCTGTTCTCGGGCTACCCGGGCCCCGACGCGCACGCGCACGGCGCGGCAGGCGTGGAGTACCTGACCAAGCCGGTCACGCCGAAGCAGCTGCTCCAGCGAATCGATCAGCTCTTGGGGTCGACGTAGTCCACTTCCACACCGCGGGCGGTACGAAACCGGGTGACGCCGCGCGCTTCGTCGCGCCAAAGCACGTAGTCGGGCCCGTGCGGCACTTTCCCGAAGCCGCCGGGCGTGTCCACGATGAGCTTCGGGAGCGCGATTCCGCTGAGCCGCCCTTGCAGCTGCTCCATGATCTCGACCCCACGCGACAGCGGCGTGCGCAAATGCGAGGTGCCGCGCACGGGGTCCATCTGCAAGAGGTAATAAGGGCGCGCCCGCTCGCGCACGAGCCCGCGGAACAGCTCCGAAAGCGTCGCGGCGTCGTCGTTCACGCCGCGCAGCAGCACGCACTGGTTCATGACCGGGAAGCCCGCGTCGGCCAAGCGTCGCAGCGCCGCCCGCGACGACTCCGATAACTCTTTGGGGTGATTGAAATGAGTCATCACCCAAAGCGGGTGGTGCGGCCGCAGCGCGCTCAGCAGCTCGTCCGTGATGCGGCTGGGCAGCACGACCGGCACGCGCGTCGCGAGCCGTATCGTCTCGATGCTGGGGATCTCGCGGAGCCGCTCGATCAAGGCGACGAGGCGCGACGTGGACATGGCGAGCGGATCGCCGCCGCTGATGATGAGATCGCGGACTTCCGGATGGGCGCGCAGGTACGCGAAGGCGGGCTGCAACTTGTCCAGCGACCGCGGCCCACCCCCGTTACCGACCAGGCGGCTGCGCGTGCAGAAGCGGCAGTAAACGGCGCAGCGATCCGTGGCGAGCAGGAGCGCGCGGTCCGGGTAGCGCTGGATGAGCTCCGGCGCGACCTCGTGCGCCTCCTCACCGAGCGGGTCGCGCAGATCGCCGCGGCCTTCCACCGCTTCCTCCGCGCGCGGCACGATTTGGCGGCGGATCGGGCAATTGGGGTCGTGCCGATCGGCCAGGCTCGCGTAGTAAGGCGTCACCGAGATCGGAAATCCTTCCGCCTCGGCGCGCTGGGCACCTTCGCGCTCGGACTCGGTGAGCTCGAAATGCCGCTCGAGGTCGGCAACCGAGCGGAGCGCCGAGCGGAGCTCCGCCTGCCAGCTCGGCTCGGACGCGACTTGGAGCAAGGGGAGCGCCGTCATTTCGGAGCTTTCGCGGACGGCGCGGGGAGCGGCAACTTGGCGAGCTGCGCTTCGTCGACCGTCACGGGGTACTTCCTCTTCAGCTCCTGCTCGAGCTCGGCTTCGCGCGCCCGCAGCCGCTCCTGCGTGAGCGCGACGCGGATGGAGCGCTCGGCGTCCTGGAAGGTGCGGTCGCGCGCGTCCGTCTTGCCGGTCATTCGTACGACGTGAAACGCGCCGCCGGACGCGATGGGTCGAGGGAGCACGCCGCCCAGTTTCTCCACCTCGAACACGGCCGCGCGCAGCGGCTCCGGCACGTTCGGGTTCTCGCCGCGGGGGTGGCCTGGCGGCCCGACGATACCGAGATCGCCGGCCAGCTCCGCGGGCAGAGTCGCGCTCGGCTTGGCGCGTGGGTCTCGCGACTTTTCCGCGACGAGCTTGCCCCACTCCGCTGCCGAGGCGCCTTGGGCCTTCGCCAGCACGGCTTTGGCCTCCGCCTCGTTAGGCAGCGCGATGTGCGCGACGCGGCGGCGCTCGGGCTCCCGGAAATCGTCGCGGTGCTCGTCGTAATAGCGCCGAGCGTCCGCCTCCGAAATGTCTCCCGGCGGCGGCGTGCTGGCGCGAACCTGCGCGAGCAGCTCGTCACGTAACATCTGCCGGACGCGCTCCTGAGTCTCCGGCTGCTTGTCCAGGCCCCGTCGACGCGCTTCCTCCGCCAAAAGCTCCAAGTCGATGAGCTCGTCCAGGAGCTGCTTCCGGCGGTCGGCGGACTGATACCGAAGCCGCTCGAACGCATCCATGCGGTCGAGCGTCGCCGCGTATTCACCAAGGGTGATTTCGCGGTCGCCCACCTTGGCGAGCACCTTGGCCGCGAGCTCGGGCGAAATGCCGGCCGGCGCCGCGCTCGCCGTTGACGAGCCGCTCGGCGTCGTGCCGCCCGCGGGCTTCTTGTCACAACCGACGACGAGCATCAGCGCTACGCAGGCGAGTCGCGTGGCGGAAAGGCGCATGGAGGCGGGGATTACTACGCCGCGCGGGGACGCGCCATCGTGCCGGGCCGACACCAGGCAGAAGGCCGGGCAGAACCGGTTGCGTCATCGAGCGACCGAGGGTACGTGTCGCCCTCGTGGAAAGCCAAACGTCGCCCGAGTCCCTCCGTTACAAGCGAGTCATTCTGAAGCTGTCGGGGGAGGCGCTGAGCGGCAAAGAAGGCGGATCAGGCATCGACACCGCGACGCTGAAGGAAACGGCGATGGAGCTCGCGGAGGTGCACGCCACCGGCGTCCAGCTTGGCCTCGTCGTCGGCGGCGGCAACATCTTCCGCGGCTTGCGCGGTGCCAGTGAAGGCATGGATCGCGCGCAGAGCGACTACATGGGGATGCTGGCGACGGTCATCAACTCGCTCGCGTTGCAAGACGCGCTGGAGCGCTCGGGCGTGCCAACGCGCGTCATGACCGCCATCGAGATCAAGCAGCTGGCCGAGCCGTACATCCGAAGGCGCGCCATCCGCCACCTGGACCGCGGGCACGCGGTGATCTTCGCCGCCGGAACCGGCAACCCCTACTTCTCGACCGATACCGCGGCCGCCCTTCGGGCGATGGAGATGCGCGCCGACGTGCTCCTCAAGGCGACGAAGGTGGACGGCATCTACGATCGCGATCCGCGCCGTCACCCCGACGCGAAGATGCTCGAGCGCGTGAGCTACGACCGCTTCCTGGCCGATCACTTGGGCGTGATGGACTCGACCGCGGTCGCGCTCTGCCGCGAGCACAGCCTGAACATTCGCGTATTCAAGATGGCGCGGGGCAACATCCGTCGCGTCTGCCTGGGCGAGCCCGGCGGTACGACGGTTTCGGCTTAGTTCTCGGCGCCCGCGGCGCCCGCGGCACCGGGTTGACCCGGAGCTCCAGCTTCACCGCCCGACGCTTCGCAGCCCGAGCGCCACTTGTCGTTGGCCAGGCACGTCGACACCACGCGGCACGCGGGCGCGTCGTAGTAGCAGCTGAAGCTCGGATCCGCCACGTAGGCGGCGCAGCTCGTGCCGTTTGGCGGCGGCTGCGCGGGGCACGAGCCCGGCGGATACGAAACGGTCCCGCCCGCCCCGCCGCCCGGGACGGGTCCACTCCCGCCCGTCCCGAAGCCGCCCGTCCCGACGAAGCCGCCCGTCCCGACGGAGCCGCCCACGGCTTGCGTGCCCGCGAAGCCGAACGTGCCCGCAGTTGCGTAGCCGCCCGTCGTCGGGAAGCCCGCGATGCCCGGCGACGTGGCCCCACCGGTTCCGACCTGAGGCGGGTTCGCGCCGAAGCCGGAGACTCCGGTGCTGGTGCCAGCGCTACCTCCCTCACCGTTCGGGGGATCCTCGGCGTCTTTGCCGTTGTGCGAGCTGCCACAGGCGAGCGCGGTCGCAACGACGAGGAAGGCGGGGGACAGCTTTCGAGCCCACGATGCGCGTCCACTCATGGAAGGGTTGAAATGATACCGCGTCGAGTCGTGGTTCGTCATGGATAAGCTCCGCCCGTGGCGCCGGCGCGGCCGTCACCGTCACCAGCGCTGAGGGGAGTAGGTGAGGACCCGATCCCGAGCTGGCATGGCGGCGGATGAGCAATCAACGTGCCAAAGCCTCAACCCGGAATCGCTCGGCTCTTCGCGTTAGCATGGAGCGCCGCTGGCACAGCTTGGCTCAGCTCGACGGCGGGCAATCGCGGCATTGCCGCCCAGCGCGACAATTCCTCTGCCAGCTTCGCAGCGGTCGAACCAGCTTTTGCAGGAACGAGCTCGTCACCGGCGAACCTCGCTGCTCAAGCAGAGTCGTCGAAGCCTCCCGGCGCAGCCACCAGCCGAGCAACACGCGCGTCGTCGCCGCGAAGCCGTGCTCCGCGAGCAGCCTTCGCCACGGGTCCGCAACCTGCGTGAGCAGCTCCGCGTGAGCGGGTGATTGACGTTTCGCGCGAGGAGCGGACAACCGAGCGTGAACCTTCATTCCCGGGAAACGGCTGAAATCGCGCGTCGCGAATATCCACGCGGCTAGGCTGCCTCGGTCACAAACCAGGCTAAGCTCCCCCGCGTCATGCTGTGGCAGTCCCTCCCCGAGTTCGGCACTGGTGTCCTCTACGCGATCCTCGTCGCCGCCGCGTACACGTTCGCCGTGTCGCTCGCGGCCGGGCGAGGGCGCCCGCGTCTGTTGAGCGCCGCGCGGCTCGGCGCGTACGGAACCTGCGCGCTCGTGCTGTTCGGGGTGCTGCTCCTCTCGTATGCGTTCGTCACTCACGACTTCCGCATCCGCTACGTATCTCGGTACAGCGACCGATCCATGAGCACGACGTACCTGCTGACGTCGCTGTGGGGCGGGCAGGACGGCTCGCTGCTCTGGTGGTCGATGCTACTGGCCGTCTACACCAGCTCGGCGGTGGCCTGGTTGAAGGGGCGCTACCGCGAGCTGCAGCCGTTCATCATCGCCACGTTGATGGTGATCATCGCCTTCTTCTCGATCTTGATGCTCTTCAGCGCCAACCCGTTCGAGACCAACATCGCCGGCTCGCGCCCGGACGGCGAGGGGCTGAACCCGCTCCTACAAAACTACTGGATGATCATCCACCCGCCGGCGCTCTACACGGGCTTCGTCGGTTGCTCGGTGCCGTTCGCGTTCTGCGTCGCCGCGCTCGCCACCGGCCGCTTGGACAACGAGTGGATCGTCGCGACCCGTAAGTGGATGCTGTTCGCGTTCCTCTTCCTGTCCATCGGCAACGTGCTCGGCATGCGCTGGGCGTACGAAGAGCTCGGCTGGGGCGGTTACTGGGCGTGGGATCCGGTCGAAAATGCCGCCTGTTTGCCGTGGTTTACGGCAGCCGCCTACGTCCACTCCACGATGATCCAAGAGCGTCGCAACATGCTCAAGGTCTGGAACGTGTTCTTGATTTGCCTCACGTTCTTCCTGACCATCTTCGGCACGTTCCTGACCCGGTCGGGCATCATCGCCAGCGTGCACAGCTTCGCGCAGAGCGAGATTGGCACCTACTTCCTCTATTTCATGGGGCTCATCGCCGGCGCGTCGGCGGGGCTCATCGTCTGGCGCTACCCGCTGTTGAAGGCAAAAGCAGAGATCGAAGCCGTCGCCAGCCGCGAAGCGATGTTCGTCGTCAACAACTGGGCGCTGCTCGGCGCCATGACGTTCATCCTCATCTGCACCATGTTCCCCAAGCTCTCCGAGCTGTGGAACGAGACCGTCACGGTCGGGCCCCCCTTCTTCAACCGGTGGCTCGCGCCGATCGGCCTCACCATCTTCGCGCTCATGGGCCTCGCCCCGCTCTTCGGCTGGCGCAAGACGAGTGAGGGCGCGCTCAAGCAAGCCTTCAAGTGGCCTCTCGTCGCGTTCGTGACCGCTGCCGGGCTGCACTTCGCGCTCGGAAGCCGCTTCGGCTACCCCGCCATCGTGCCGAGCGACGCGTTCCTGTCCGGCATCCTCGGCACCGTTTTTCAGCAGGTCGGCTCGCTGGCGCCGGTCTTCACCATCTCGCTGTCCGCGTTCAACGTGGCCGTCATCGCGCAGGAGTTCCAGCGCGGCGTGGCGGCGCGCCGACGCTCGGCGGAAAAGCGCGGCGAGCCGGAAGGAATCCTTGCCGGGCTCTTGAACCTAGTCGCCAAGAACCGCCGCCGCTACGGCGGCTATATCGTGCACTTGGGCATCGTCGGCATGTTCATCGGCTTCGTCGGCGCGGCGTGGAATCTGGAGCGCGAGGTGACGCTCGTCCCCGGCCAGTCGCACGAAATCGGCAATTTCAAGCTGGAATACCTGGGTACCCGCATGTGCCCCGGTAACCCCAAGTGCAGCGCGGAGGAACAGGCGGACCTGAACAAACGCATGCTGTTCGCCGACTTCAACGTCTTCGAAAGCGGGCGGAGCCTGGGTCAAATCCACCCCGCGAAGTTCTTCTACGCCAAGAACCCAGATGGCCCGACGACGGAGGTGAGCCTGCTGCAAAGCATGCGGCAGGACTTGTACACCGTCATCGGCACCGTGGATCCGCAGAGCAAGCGCGGCACGTTTCGCTTCCACGTGAACCCGCTCGTCATGTGGATCTGGTGCGGCGGCATCGTGCTCATCCTCGGCGCCTGCATCTCGCTCTGGCCGGACGTCGCGTTCGGGGAGCTCGGAGCGTGGTCGTACGTCCGCGCCAGCGCTGGAGTCGCGGCCGGTACGGCTTTTTCTTTCTGGCTCGCGATGTCGCCCAGCTACGCGTACGCGAGCGTGAAACCGGCGGCCCCGCCGACGCCCCCCGTC
>JAQSWN010000435.1 GCA_029266615.1 Polyangiaceae bacterium | reverse complement strand
CGCTTCTTCGCTCTGGAGACCGCCGTCTTCTTGGAGACTGCCGCCTTCTCCGAGATCGCCGTCTTCTTCGAGCGTTTAGGCTTCGGAGCGTTCGCGCGCGCGTGGGCGGCTAGCAACGCTTCTTTGAACGTAGCGGCGTCGATCGCTTTCAAGTCGCAGCGCGTGAAGCCCATCCGTCCCCATCCGCCCGGGACGGGAGTGATGGCGTGCGGGGCGCGCTTGCAGAACTGAGCCTGCAGCTCGAGATCGAAGGCGAAGTTCACGTCCGCTCCGTTCAAAGCGAGCGTCGCGAAGGTCCGGCGCGGCGTGCGAAACGCAATCCGATCGAAGTGGGGGTAAGACGCAGCGCTCTCGAGCGACAGCGCCAGGGTTTTGGCGCGGGCGGGCGTGACGGCCATGTCCGCATCTTCGGCGCGGTCGAGCCGCGACTCAACCCGCTTCGCACGTGGACGTGCGGGGCGACGCCAGCAAATGGCGTCTCGACGAGGACCATCGCCAGGCGCGCGGCGATGCGGCGAGCTAAGTTATGGGCATGAAGCTGGGCTCGGTCGGGGTAGTCGTGCTCGCGCTCGGTTGCGGTAGCTCGAAATCCACGGGCAATCCCGGCGCCGGAGGGGCGGCTGGAGGCGGCGGCGAGCGCTGCGAGGTGACTCTGAACGGGAGCGTCGAGCCGCTGTTCGAGCAACCCGCGAGCCGCATTCGGGTATCCGCGGGCCTGGAATTCACGGTCGTGGACGGCGCCGTGCTCGACGGCGCGCGCCCCGAGATTCATACGGAAGCTGGGCGTAGCGGCGCGTGTCGACTGCTCACTTACGACTCACCGTCTTTCTGCGATCCAGGCTGCGAGAACCCGGAGCTGTGTGTGCACGGCGCGTGCGAGCGGTTTCCGGAGGCGATGTCGGCGGGCACGCTATTCGTGGAGCTCGGCCGGGCCCATACGGTCGAGGTGCGCACCACCGACCTCGGTCGCTACTACTGGGGGACGGAGGAGTATGGGTACGAAGCCGTGACGTCGGTGGGGGTCAGAGCGCCGGGTGACGAGGCGCCCGGCTTCGAGCTCTCCGCGTGCCTCTCGCCACCGCCGCGGCCCACGAGCGACTGGAACCGACTGATGGAGCAGCGTGCTCCGGGCGAGGACGTCGAGCTCGCCTGGTCCAACCCCGTGCCGACGGCGCGCGTCTATTTACGCATGACGACTTGTATCGGCACCCACGGCGGGATCTCACCGGTCGAGATCGAGTGCGAGGGGCTCGACCTCGGAAAGCTCACCCTGCCTGGCGTGTACCTGGACGCCTTGTACGAAGACGGCTGGGGCCACGGTGAATGCGGCGGGAACGACGTCATCCGCTACCACGCCGACCAAGATGGTTCCGGTGAGCAAGCCGTGCAGCTGCGCGCGGATTCGGTCGCGTCGTTCTGGTTTCAGCCTCGGCGTGGCGCGCTGTGATTCGTTACCCGGTGTACGAGTCGTCCTGCTCGATGCGGGACAGCACCCAATCGAACTCGCCCGCCGTGACCTTGACGCGACAGTACTCGCAGGTGCCGGCCATGCCGATTTGGAGCGGGGCGCCGCAGTTCGGGCACGCCGTGTCGCCGCGCGAAGCGCCGCGTCGCGCCGTGCCGCGGATCCAGGTCCAGTACTCGGAGTAGGTACGAGGCCGGCTCTTGTTGCCGCTGAGCAGCTTACCGTCGTCCCCGATCGTGTAGTCCACGCTGGTTGCGAACAGGCGCACCGTGATGGCGTCGTAGTGCTTGTCGCTGGTGACGTTCACTAAATCGATGCGCAGGATGCGTGCGTTTTCGGTCACGTTGCGGCAGCGAGCGGAGACGTAGAGGTCTATCCAGTACAGCATCGACTGGAACAAGTTGTCGGACACGTAGGGGCGGATGCGTAGCGGGTCACGCCCCGACCAAGCAACCTGAAGGGCCCCGAAAACGTGGGCGATGCGCGTCGTGAAGCTTTGCCAGTGAAGCGACGGATCGCGCTGCTGCAGCTCCTGGAATCGCTGTGGTGCGGCCGCGTCGGCGATCGTCGGCAGCTCTGTGCCCGTCTCTTCCACGTTTCCGGTCAAGAGAGGGCCTCGCGGCTCGCGGCTCACGCTGGCCAGCGACGCGACCATCCAATCGAAGCGTCCGAAGCCGACCTGCTGCCGGCAGTAGCTGCACTCCGTGCCCCGCATCGCCTCGAGTGGCGCGCCGCAGTTCGGGCAGTCGAGCTTACTGGCGCGCGCGAAGGGCCGGCTCTTCGCCGTGTGCGACCGCGTCAACACGAGGCGGTCCACGACGTAGTAGCGGTGCTGCGGCCCGGTCTTCAGTAGCTCCACGTAGTTGGCCTCGACCTCGACCTCGACGTGAATCGTGCTGGTGCCCAGACCAGAAAACTCCACGTATCGCAGCGCGCCGATGACGATGCCTTGCACGTCCGCCAAGGAAGGGTTTTCGAGCGCGGCGGGCAAGCTGGGCGCCAAGTAGGCGGCGAGCGGCCCAGTTCCGACGGCGCGCGAACGCTGGATGGCGGCGTAGAGCATGTACACGAAGTCCTCGAACAGGAC
>JAQSWN010000434.1 GCA_029266615.1 Polyangiaceae bacterium | reverse complement strand
AAGACGATGACTTGCTGGTCGTGGGCGGCGCCACGACGGGTCGCGAGCCGCACGACCTGGAGCGCGGCCGCGAACTCGACGGCGAGCGGGAGCAAGGTCTCACCGGAGAACAGCCGCGACGTCTGCAGCGCCAGCAGCGACAAGGGGACTACCACCGCCAGCCGGCGCACGAGCGCGCCGTCCTGGTAACGCTGCGGAAGCAAAACCGCGACCACGAGCCCCACCAGGGTCACGATCACGAACCACCGGTTGAGCTCTCCGCTGGCGAGGAGAGACAGCAGCCCGAGCGCCGCCAGCGCGTCGGTCATGATGCGGTGGATGAGCCCGAACCTCATGCCGAAGCCTGCAGTTTCTGTTTCTTTTCCGGAGGCTTAGCGACTTCTGCGGTCGGCTCCAACAGGGCCAGGAACCGCAGCAAGGGGTCGGCGCCGACCGACGAGTTCACGCGGACCCGCTCGCCGCCGCTCGCCAGCACCGAGACGCCATCTCCACGCTTGAGGTGCGCGACCGCCCGGGACGCCACGTCGCGGATGCGGCGCTCGAAGCGTAGGGCCCAGTCTTCGTCCGGGTTGCTGCCGGTGAAGGACGACTCGATCGCGAACGAGACGTCGCGCCGGGTATCGGTTGCGCGCTCACGCAGCACGCGTTGATCCGGCAGCGTGCTCTTGCGCCAGTAGATGTCTCGGGGGTCGTCACCTTCGCGCATCAAGCGAAGGCCGTGAATCTCGTCGCCCGCGCCGCGACCGAGCGCGCTCTCGCCGCCGGTGCGCTGCCCGGATTCGGTCTGGGGGAGCCGCACGGGGTCCACCGCCGGGTAAATGATGAGCTCGTCGTCCGCCGTTACTTCTCGGGACTTTTCGAAGAGCCCGAAAGGAAAGCGTGTCGCGACCCGAAAGCCCACATGATTGTCCCGTCCGCGCCGCGCCGGCGTGCGGCGGTACGCCGCGACCTGCGCGGAGCGCGGGCTGATTTTGAGGAAAAAGCAGCGCTTGTCGGCAGGTTGACCCGCCCGTAAATCTTCGACCTCGATAGCGTACGAGGGGACGCGCCGCTTGTGGTTGTACACCTCGATCTCCACGAGATGAGGGCGCCCTACTTGCGCGCGAGGCGGAAGACGGCGCGTCACCGTGAGGTGCCGCAAGCTGAGCTCGCTCAACACGCCCGACACGATGATGAGCGATAGCAACATGCCGAGCAGCAAGTACAAAAGATTGTTGCCGGTGTTGATCGCGGCCACGCCGACGCCGAACGTGATGAAGATGAAGTACTTGCCCTCGCGCGTGAGCTTGAGGCGGCGCGGCCAGCGCCCCCAAAAACCGCTCGTTAGCCCGCCCTTCACGGCGACTTTGTTCTTGTGAGGCCGGAGCGGAGGCGGGGCCCCCACGGCGGCCGTGGTCGCCTTCAGTGACGGCGGCGGCGCTCCCGGATTTGCCACGGTTTAGAGCGGTACGGGCACGCGCGCGACAACGTCACGCACGGCGGCTTCGGACTCTTCGCGGGAAGGAGCGTAACCCTCGGCGTGCGCGGCGAGTCGCACGCGGTGCGACAACACCGGCACCACCAGACCATGAATGTCGTCCGCGATGCAGTAGTCGCGGCCGCTGAGGAGCGCCCGAGCGCGCGCCGCGTGGGCTAGGTTCATGCCTGCGCGCGTGGAGGCGCCGAGGGAGAGGGTGGGGCTCGTCCGCGTCGCGGTCACGAGAGCCTGGAGGTACGCGCCGAGCGCGCCGTCCATCGAGACTCGATCCACCTCGCGTTGAAGCGCTACGAGCGATTGCGGATCCAGCACCGGGTGGACCATTTTCACGCGGTCCTGATTCGGGTCCAGCATCAGCCGCGTCTCGATATGCGCGGGCGGATAGCCGATGTGGATGCGCATCAGAAAGCGATCCAGCTGGGACTCGGGGAGGGGAAAAGTACCGGCGAAATCCGAGGGGTTTTGAGTGGCCACGACCAAGAACGGCTCCGGCAACGGCAGGGTCCGCCCGTCAATCGACACCTGTTCGTCGCTCATCGCCTCGAGCAGAGCAGACTGCGTGCGCGGGCTGGCGCGGTTGATCTCGTCTGCCAGGAGCACGTTGGAGAACACCGGGCCCTGACGGAGCACGAACTCCGAGGTGCGCTGGTCGAAGATGACCACGCCCACGACGTCGCTCGGCAAGAGGTCGCTCGTGAACTGCACGCGGCGCATGTCGCCGCCCACGGCGCGAGCCAGGGCGCGCGCTAGCGTGGTCTTGCCCACGCCGGGCACGTCTTCGATCAGGATGTGGCCGCGAGCCAGGAGCGCGACCAGCGCCAGCTCGACCACCTCCGCCTTACCCTCGAGGACGCTCTCTACCGCGTTGCGCAGCTCCGCGACTCGCGGCGCCTGCTCAGCGGGCAGAGCCAAGACCGAAGACGACATATCAACAGGCATCGTAGCATGCAGTGCTACGGCCAGCTCCAGCGAGAATTCCGTCTTCGACGTGCGGTCGGTCGCGGGGCGTGTCTTTGGGCCTGCGATTGTCGTCCGACTTTCGCAGAATGGGGCAATGAGCGATGGGGTTTGACTCGG
>JAQSWN010000433.1 GCA_029266615.1 Polyangiaceae bacterium | reverse complement strand
CTCGCGGTCGCGGTCGAATTGCTCCAAGTCCCCGTGTAGGCTGGCGACGCTCGCGTGGCCGGAGCCGAGCGCCTTCGACAGGTCTGCGACCGTGACCTTCAAGTTGGCGAAGATCAGCGCGGAGTCGTGCGGGTAGTGCTGCAGGGCCCAGCGCAGCGTTTCGAGCTTTTGTTCGGGGGCAACCTGCACGACGAGCTCCTTGGTGGCGGGCGGCCCGTCCGCTTCGTCGGCGATGGTAACGCGCTCGGGCTCGCGCTGGTACTTCGCGCTCAGCTCGCGGATGGTGGCTGGATAGGTCGCAGAGAAGAACACGGTTTGACGAGCGGACGGCAGCGCCTTGAGCACCTTGCCCACGTCCTCCCCGAAGCCCATGTCCAACATGCGATCCGCTTCGTCGAGCACAACGGTAGAGACGCGGTGCACCTTCAAGTTACGGCGCTGCAAGTGGTCGACGAGCCTGCCGGGGGTGCCGACGGCCAGGTGTGCGCCGTTCTCCAGAGCGCGCGCTTGCTCGCGCACCTCCTGGCCGCCTGCAAGTACCAAGACCGAAAGCCCCTTCAAGTTCCGGCCCAGCTTACGCAGCTCGCGCGCCACCTGCGCCGCCAGCTCGCGCGTGGGGCACAGGACTAGACCTTGCAGCTCGCGGGACGCGAGGTCCAACTTCTGCAGCAGCGGGAGCGCGAACGCGGCCGTCTTCCCGCTGCCGGTCTTGGACTGGCCGACGAGGTCCTTGCCCTCGAGCAAGAGCGGGATGCTCTGCGCCTGAATCGGAGTGAGCGCCTCGAAGCCCAGCTCCTGAACGACAGAGAGGAGCGCGGACGAGAGCGCTAGCGTTGCGAAGTCGGACGACATCGCGCGCACCGTAGCACTGCCCCGCGAAACGCTAGGGGCCGGCTAAAAGCAGCCGATTCTTCGGCGTTATCTGGGCGGGGATAGTCTGCGTGTGCACCCAATACCCGGCCGCGCGGAGCTTGGCGGCGCGCGTCACGTCGATGGCCAGGGCCGGATCCAGCCAGCCGGCGAGTCCGCCGAGATCGGACTTACCGGTCGCCTGGCAGCACGGCAGCACGGCCACCCGGGCGTTGGCGCGGAGCGCGCCTTCGAGCACCGCGTCCGTGAGCGAGCCGCACGCGTGGCAGGAGACGACGACGTCTCCGGACTCGAGCGTGACGGAGCCGAGCTCTGCCTCCCGCAACTCCACGCGTCCGCGAAGGCGAGGCCAGGCGCCCGACAGGCATTCGTTCACCCGCGCCGCGCTGGGCGGGAGCTTCGAATCTACCGCCAGCGCCGACAGGGAGGTCTCGTCCAACAGCAGCATGAGCTGCGCGACCAGCCCGTGGCCGCACGCCAAGTCCACCACGCGACCGCCACGGAAACGTCGCCGCGCGCGGCGGGCCACTTCCCAAGCTTCGTACAGCTCCTTGCGGGGCACGCAGTTCGCCTCGCAAAGCACGCGCGCGATCTTGCAAAAGAACGTGTCGTCCGCGAAGCGGTGCAAGTCGTGCGAAGAGAGCCGCGAGCGGCTGGACGGGTCAAAGCTCACGCGGCGACTGTAGCCGCGCCCGCGCCCTTCCGCGAACGCTCATTGCGAGACGAGGGTTTTGCGAATCATCGTCTCGCGGTCGCGGTCACGACGAGTCGCGTCGACCGCGCTCCGAAGCGCGTCCCCCCGAAGCTGCCGCGCTTGCTGACGACCTCGAGCCCCGCGCGCTCCAAGAACCCAAAGAGCTGCTCCGAGCGGTAGTATCGCTGCTGCAGCACTTGCGAGCGCGCTCTTCCGGCCCCGCTCGGGACGTACGTGTAAGTAACGTCCAGGCGGTCGCGAGCGCGTACCGCCGTGCAGCGCTCGAAGACACTCCAGGTACGCCCCGCGTGGTCGATGCGAGTGAGCGGCTCGTCTTCTTGCGAGTCACGCAGCTGGCTCACGTCGAGGCCGTCCGCGTTCCACACGTCGAAGGTGAAGCAACCGCCGGGGGCAAGCGCGCGCCGCACCGCACGCAAGCAGCGCGCCACGTCTGCCGCCGTGAGCAAGCAATACAGCGCGTTGTAGGGGAGAATCACGCGGTCGAAACGCTGCTTCAGCTCGAAGGTGCGCATGTCGCCGCGTACGAGCGTGACGCCGCGCCGTCGGCGCTCTGGCAGCGCCGCCACGTTCTCGCGACAGAGGCGGAGAAACGCCGCGTCCACTTCCAACCCGCACAAGCTGCGTCGTGGCTCGGCGAGAGCCGTCAGCAGCCGACCGTAACCGCAGCCCAGCTCGAGCACGCTACTGGCACCACGACAGACCTGAACGTAGTGCGCGACGTCTCCCGGATTGCCACGGTGGGTGAGCGCGTAGAGCTGAGCGTCGAGCGAGTCCAGGCGCGCGGAGCTAACACGAATCCGCGCCGCGCGCTCCCTCGCGTCAATCGAGCGCGGCCATCAGCCCCATCGGCAGCACGTAGGCGAGCACGAATACGACAACCCCGCAGAAGATCAGGGCCGTGCGCATCCGGGCGGAGATACCGACGAGGGCGCCGTGGGCACGCTGCAATTGCTGCCGCGCGACTTCTGCCTCCTG
>JAQSWN010000262.1 GCA_029266615.1 Polyangiaceae bacterium | reverse complement strand
CGTTGAAGTGCGAGGTTTCGATCATATTCGTGCGTAGTCCCGACCTCGTCGCGCAGATCGCTAGCGGGTAGCGAGCCCACGAAACTGCGCTGAATACGGCATTCTTTGGACGATGCGTCGATGAGGTTGCCGTCTTCGTCCCGGGCGTAGGCGAAGACTTCACCGCTTGTGAGCGTCGCCTTGACGGGAAGCCCAGTAGGGTCGGTTTCGTACCGGACTAGGGGCTGGTCTCGGTCGTCGTACTCGGCAACGACTCGGCCGTGGACGCCGCGTTCATAGCGGAGGTACTGGGTTCCGTTATGGAGTATGCGCACAACGTACTGGCGCAGATCACGCTCGTAGTCAAAATGGTTGCCGTTCGCGTCGATCACGGAGCGACGCTTGCGTCGGTGTGTGTACTCGTACCGTGTCAGCGAGCCCTCGCCGGTCTGCTCTGACTCGAGCAAGTTCCAAGATGCGAACTTGCGAGCGCACGAACCGCCACGTGTGTTCCGCGAGTGAATTAAGTTCCCCTCAGCGTCGTACGCGAAGCGTTCTACCGTGCCGTCCGGATAGGTGCGTTCGATCTCTCGGCCGAGCAGGTCGCGTCTCACGCGAGCGACCGCCGCAACGCCCGCCCGGGCTTGGTGCGGGGCAAGGCTCGCCGCTACCGGCGATGGCAATGACTTGATTCGCACGGGCGTGAGACACAATACTTCGCCCGCGAGCCAGCCCTTCTGGGTAGTGGGCCCATCGTGACGCCGCGGGTTGGGCGGGAGCGGGACGTCGTCTTCAGGCGGCACGTTGTTGCCCCATCTGTCACGTCGACCGACGTGCTTGCCAGCTTCGTCATACAGCCAAACGTACTCCTCACCAGTGGGTTCGACTTGCTTGACGATCCTTCCCCCGTCGTTCCGCGCATACTCCTTGATCCCACCATATGGGTCGATGATGTGAGAGATGGAGCCATCGGTGTAGTGCTTGAACCGCCATTCACCTCCGTCCGGCTCGATAAAAGTCGAACGGTTGCCGGCATAGCTCGCGGTCACGCCCAACACGCCATCGTCGCCACGAGAGTTCGTACAGCGCCCGTTCGTCGCGTCGTACTGCCAATGAAACGAATAGCCGCGGCGGTCCGTTCCGCGCACCATTCGATGCGCGCTGTCATAGCTCATGTGCGCGGCGAAGCCGAAGATGTCGTGCCAATCGACGATGCAGCCGTCGAGGTATCGATAGTGGGAAATAGCAAGTGGGGTACTGCCCCTGGGTCCGCGCACCACTTGCTCAACACGTTGGCTTTGATCATAAATCAGGTGCGTGTCGATGATCCCCCCGACGGCGTACTCACTTAGAGCTCGGAGGCGACCATCGCGTTCATAGAACAGGTGAACATCGATCGCTCCGCGTCGATAACGAGTCATGCGGGCACAGGGTGGAGTGGTTGTTTGCAACTCGAACAGCAATGTCTCTGCGCGATCCGTTGTGAGCTCGTAATGCTGGCCGTTCAATATCGAAAGCTCGAAGCCTTCGCTGCGTGCCCAGGAGCCTTCGCTCTCGAGAAGCAATGCCATGACTTCTCCGTCATGGGTTTCGTAGATGGCGCGCTTGCGGAGCAACGTTAGCGTTCGCTGAAAGAAATGCCGGAAGCCAAATCCGAGTGGCCCGTCTTGCTCGTTCCATCCGCTCCGATAGTGGCGCTCCCAAACGAATCCCGTCTCGGGATCTCGGTAGTCTTCGAAGTCGTTGTAGACCTCGCCGGTAAACGGATTGATGGGCTCGCCCGGCGAGTTGCACAGACCGACTTTGCTGAGCAGCTTGCCGAAGCTTTTGCTCTTGGCAAACTTCTTTCCCAGGCACTTCAGCCCCTTCATCATGGCGCTGAGCGGATCCGGCAGATTCGGACACGGGAAGCCGCCGATGCGGCGGCGGCGAGATCGGCGGCGATCTGCGCGATGGAGCCCATGACGGCGCCGCCACCGGCGGCTTCTGCGGCGACGCCCACGGCGCCGACGGCGGCGCTGAAGAGCGCGGCGCCACGGCTCACGGCGAGGGCCGCCGATGCCGGGTTGCAGTGGCGCGTCATGTCCGTCATGCGCGCGGCGCGGTTGCCGGCGATGAAGGTGTTGCTAGAGCCGAGGAAGACGTCGAACGCGGGGGAGAAGCTGCCGCACGTGACGGCGAGGCCGAGGTCGCCGCAGCGCCCCGCGGGCATGCCGCAGACGAGCACGCCGACACTGCCGGCCATGAGCAGGGTGCCGATGCTGGGCAGGGGCACGGGCGGCGCGGGCGGGATGAGGCTCGGCGGGTGGGCATGCGCGTGGGGCATGCCGATGTGGGGCACCGTCAAGAAGGCGGCCGGGAACGCAGGCATGGCGGCGGCGATGCCGGCGGTCGCCATCGCAAAGCCGGTGTTCATGAGCTCCATGCCCATGCCCTGGAGGCCCATCACCGCGCCGATGCCTTGATTCACGTAGCCAAGCGCGCCCTGCTCGGCGGGAGGCGCGTTTTGGAACGGGGCGAGCGCGTTGTTGAACACGTCGCCCATCGCGTCGAGCTTGGCGTTGCCCGAATTCGGAATTTCTATCGGAGCAGGCTGGGAGGCGATGCGGGCCTTGCCCTTGACGGGCGGTCCCATCGCGATGGGCTTCGCTCCGCCGCCGCTGGGCGGAGGCGGGGCGGGGCGACTTCCGCCTCCGCCCTGATTGCCACCATCGCCGCCACCGCTGCCGCCGCCGCCGCCAGCTCCGCCTTGCGCACCTCCAGCACCGGTGCCGGCCCCGCCGCCACCGCCACCGCTCGGAGCGTTGCTGCCACCGCCTCGCGGCCCCGTTGCGCCACCACCGCCGCTCGGATTGCCGCCACCGCTCGGGTTGCCGCCACCGCCGCTCGGATTGCCGCCACCGCTCGGACTGCCGCCACCGCTCGGATTGCCGCCACCGCTCGGACTGCCGCCACCGCTCGGATTGCCGCCACCGCTCGGATTGCCGCCACCGCTCGGATTGCCGCCACCGCTCGGATTGCCGCCACCGCTCGGATTGCCGCCACCGCTCGGATTGCCGCCGGTCGCGTCGTTGTCGTCGCCCCAGCCGCCGCTCGCGCCGCCGCCGCCGGACTTTCCGCCGCCGCCGCTGTAGCTCCCGCCGCCGCCGTTAGGCTGGGACATGCGGGGCTCCGGAGCTGACTTGGGCTCGCTCTTGTTCGCACGCGGCGGCGTCGTTCATCATGCCGGAGACGCGGTACATGGCGATCAGGCGGTCCAAGATGGAGAGGGCGCGCTCGGTGTAGCCGAACTGGCGGGCGAGGTTTTTGCCGGCGACCCAGTTCTCTTGAGCTTCACGGTAGCGGCCGAGCTTCCACTGCGCTTCGCCCTGTTTCTCTAGCGCGTCGCATTTGGTGTAAGGGTTACAGAGCTTGCCGGAGACGTCGCTCGAATGCTTGAAGTAGCCTTCGGCGTCTTCGGTTTTGCCGAGATCCATCGAGATGCTACCCGCGCTGAACAGGGCTTGTTGGAGCGCGGTGAGGTTGCCTGACTTGAGCGAGAGCGCGACGGCTTGCTGGAAGAATTTCAGCGCCTCTAGCGGCTGCCCCGCGAGCAGCATCGCGTCCCCCGCGCCCTTGAGACAGAGCGAGGCCAGCGCCGGTTCGCCTTTCGCGTCCCAGTAGTTGAAGCACGCGCCGTACTTCTCGAGCGCTTGCGGGTAGCGCTTGAACGCGAAGTCGATGGCGCCGAGCTGGAAGAAGGCCATGACCCGGTCGTCGGGGGGCAGAGTTTGGTCGAGCGCGGTGGCGTGCAAGTCGCGCTCGACGGACTCGTTGCTGAAGTCCAGCTCCATCACGAGCACGCGGTCGTTTTTTGCCTGGAAGAGCGCGGGAATGATGGCGGGCTGCGGGTCCCGATCGCGCAGGATGAAGCGGTGGCGATCCATCCACGGCTCCACCTGCTGCAGCGCGAGCAGCGGCGTAACCATGGCCTTGTACCCTTCGAGATCGCCTAGCTCTCCCGGCAGTAGTCCCCAGACGATGTCGTCCGGGCCAATCATGTGCTGGCCGCACCATTGCACCGCGGCTTGCAAGCGCTTGGCCGGAGGGACGCGGCTGTCTTCTACCTCGAGCGGAAAGGGCGGTAGCGGAGCGATTTGCCGGGCTACGAGCTCGGCGTTCAAAGCCTCGCGCTGCGTGACGAGTGACTCCGCGATCGCGTCCATGTAGACGGGCGCGCTCGGGCAGGGGGAAGTAAAGAGGAGGTAGTAGTGGTCCTCGTCTTCTTGACCGAAGCTGTAGAGCGTGCGGTTGGGCAGCGCGATGGCTGCGTCCGTACCGCCCATGACGAGCGTCGGGTAATCCGGCTGGTTGATGAACTCCCGGAGCGTGCCCACCAGGGCATCGGCTGCGCGCTGCATGCTGTCCTAACCCTCGCTCTTCCCCACGACTAGTTCAGTCGAATCGTTCTCGCCCGGATCACGGCGTCGCCCTCGGTGCGCAAGTCCACGCCGCCGTGCTCGGCATGCAGCTCAATCGTGTCCGCGGAGAGCCGCAGCGTGCGCGCGGCTTTGAGCTCCACGTTGCCGGTGCCGAGCTGAAGCTCCGGACCGTCCACTCCCTGGCGGACGGTGAGGAGCGCGGTGCCGTCGTGGCTCAAAATGCGCACGGCTTGGCCCGGCTCGAGCTGTAGCTCCGGCACGTCCTCCGCGGGCGGCTCCGCGGCGGCCTCGAGGTCACGCCCCAGCGCGCCCGTGACCACCCACTGCTTCCAACCGGTGGGCATCATCAGGATCACCCGGTCCCCTTTGCGCAACCGCAGGTGGCGCTCGGCCTGGACCCAGAGCTCCACCGCTTGCTGATCCGCCTTCAGAAAGCGCACGAAGACTCGACCGGGCAGGTGAGGGTGATGCGTGTCCAGCACCTCCCCCACGATGCAACCGGCGGCCTCCACGCCTTCGCTCGCGGCCTCCGCGGCGCGGCCTTCCAGCGCGCCCTCGATGACTTCCTGAAACGTTTTGCCGTCCGGGGTCCTGTTTTGCATGGCCTGCTCCTACGGTGGCTCAGCCGATCTTGACCATGGGGCCGCCGATCGACACCACGCCCTTGCCGCTGACGTTCACTTGGGCGCCGGAGAGATCGGCGCTGCTGGCGGTGAGAGTGACGACGGAGCCGCCGCCATCCAGGCCCGCCTCCGTATCGCCCTTGCCGGTGACCTTGGCGCCCTTGAGGCCTACTTCTCCGCTGCTGGAGAGGTTGGCGTCACCGTCCAAGAGCAGCTGGCTGCCGCCGCTCGACTGCGTGCAGGCGTTCGCGTCCAGCAACATGCTGGCGCCGCCGCTCGCCTTCACGAACGCGTTCGCGTCGAGCATCAAATTGGTTTGACCGCTCGACTGCGCGAACACGTTGGCGTCAATGGCCACGGTCGAGCCCGCGGTGGTGAGCGTGATTTTTCCGGGAACCATGGTGATGACGCTGTCGCCGCAGGTCAGCGTGATCTTGTTCGGAGCCTGGATGTCGATGGAGTCGCTTGCGTCGATGCGATGCGCGCCGGTGACGCCGAGCGAGCTCTTCACGGGCTTGGCTTTGTCCGGATTGTTCTTCTCCGTGACGCCCTCGATGATCATCGAAAGATTGCCGTGAATCTTGATGAATTGGTCACCGGTGATGTTCAGGGTGTCGTTACGGAGGATATTCGTCGTCCGGTCGTGCTTGATGAGCGTGGTCATGTCCTTTTCGGCTTGGACATGCAGCTCCTCGGCGCCCTTTTTGTCTTCGAAGCGAATCTCGTTGAAGTTGTCGGGGCCGCCGCCCTTGCTGCTGCGGCTCTTGATGCCGGACTGGGTTTGGTTGTCCGGCAAGCTGTAGGGCGGCATGTTGTCCGCGTTGTAGACGCGCCCGGTGATGATGGGGCGGTCGGGGTCGCCTTCCAAGAAGTCGACGATGACTTCTTGCCCGATGCGGGGGACGTGGATGCTGCCCCAGTTCTGGCCGGCCCAGGCTTGTGACACGCGCACCCAGCACGAGCTGTTTTGGTCGCGCTGGCCTTCGCGGTCCCAGTGAAACTGAACTTTCACGCGGCCGTACTGATCGGTCCAAATCTCTTGATTGGGATCGCCGACGACAATGGCGGTTTGCGGGCCTTCGACGCGCGGCTTGCGGGTGAGGCGCGGGGCGCGGTAGGGGCGCTTGCCGTCGATGGCCTGGAGGTGGAATCGGAACAGCGGCTCCGCATCCTCTTTGACCTGGTTCGACTCGAACTCCGCGACGCGAATGTCGTAGCCGGCGCTGATGATGAAGTACTCGCGGTTCTGGTCGTCACGCGGGAAGCGGCTGAGCGTGAAGCGGCTGCCTGCCTGCAAGCCGCGCACCGGACCCGCGCCGTGCATGGTTTCGAAGTCGACCTGGTGCTCTTCCAGGCGGACCCTGGCCTGAGTTTCTGCCTCGGCCGTGTCTTTGAAACCGCCCGGATAGTCGTAGAGATCGTACTCGCCGTGGGCGTGTCCGAGCGCGCCTGACGACTGCGCGCCCAGAAACGCAGACGGCTTTTCGAAGTTGAAGTCGATGACGGAGACTAGACCTTGCCGAATTTGGCGCGTGGCCGACCACGAATCCACGTGCTCGTCTTGCCGACGCTCCAGCTTGGATGGCGCGAAGTAAGGCACTTCTTCGTAGCCGGGCGTTTCTTCGTGAGGGCTGCCGGCATCAGCCAGCACCAAGGTGTGCTTGTTGTCGTCGTGCTTGAAGTAGAAATAGATGCCTTCCTGCTCCAGCAAGCGCTGGACGAAGTTCAAGTCCGACTCGCGGTACTGAACCAAGTAGTCCCACTTGCGGTACTCCGCGCTCAACGTGTCGCTGAAGTCGCTGAAGCCGTTGAAGCGAAACAGCTCCTTGACGATCTCAGGCACCGACATCTCTTGGTAGATACGGCTGTTGCGCGTTTGCCCCAAAAACCAAAGCCACGGCCTTAACGTGGCGCGGTAGCGAGCGAAGTTACCGAGCTCGCCCACCTGCGAGAACTGCGTGACGAAGCCGGTGAACTGCCGCAGCGAGCCGTCCGTGCGTTCGAACACGACCGTCGAGGCTTGGCCGAGCAGCTCCGACAAGTCCAGCGAGTCTTCCGCGCTGAGCAGGTCCACCTCGTACGTGAAGAGCTGGCCCAACGTCTCTCGCCCGGTCATCGAGTAGAAGGCGACCCGCGGACCCAGGGGGCTCGCGAACATCGCCGATCTCGTCAGAAGAAGCATGCTTCCCTCTCACGCAACACGCGGCAGCTTGGCTCGTCGAGCCAGCCTACCGTCCACCAAGACCACCCGTTCACGCGCCGATGCTAGTTCCTCACGCTCGGCATCACAAGGTTTGCTCGCGGCCGGGAAGGGCAGGCAGGGCGCCTCGGCCATGTGTTCAGCGCGCGGGCCCGGCCCTGCATCGCCCAGTTCCGTTGGCCAGAAGTGATGCCTAGGCGCTCACCGGCTTGCGAGCGGGCTGGCAGCCCCTCCCCACGCGGGAGAACTTCTGCCACGGTCAGCGCAGTGCGACCTCGCGTTTCGTGTCGCTCCGATAGTGCGGTGACGCGATTGGTAACACGGTTACCGTTGCCGCGTGGGAGGACCGCGAGCCCTCTGCTTCGACTGGCCCATGAGCGTGCGGTGATCACGCGTCTTTGATCTCGAATGGTTTTTGAATACGGCGGGGCTCGCCTCGTCCATGTAACGCGCGTGAACCGGCGCAGCTCCGCGAGGCAAGGTAGTCGGCTAGCTTGCAGCCGCCTCGCTCGCGACGCGCAGACCACAGGGAAGTCGCTCGAGCGGCTGCGTGAGTCGTTGAGCTTCTTCACGAAGCTGGACGCTTCCCATGGATTGCCGCTGCGTCAGCTCACAAAAGGAAGCCCCATGTTCGCCTCGCGAAGATGTCGCTGATACGACTAAATTTTACGAGCGAACTCAGCAGGTTGAGTTTTAGAGAGCCGATAGTCTTAGCGGTGACGATTAGGCTCTCGGTTGTCACCCCTTGGACATTCGCGCTCGCGCGGCGACCACCTCCGAAATGATTCGAGAAATTTCGTCGTATCGGCGACTAAATCTGGAAGCGATGAGAGTGGCTCCCGTGAGCGTCAGAAGGAAGTGCGATCGGAATCGCGTCCCGATTCTCGTCGTTGCCCTAGCCGGCGCGCTGTCGTGCCGCGTCGCGCCTCGCGCTGCCCCGCCTTCGCTGAACCAAGCGCCGGCTGGAGCGGCCACGGCTTCGACGGGCCCGCCCGCCGTACCTGAGCGCGATGCACCACATCGAGCCATCGCCGAGGTCGTTCTCTCCACACGCCACGGCTGCGGCCGCGACCTTCGCGGCCAGGTGTTTTGTTGGGGCAACAACGAGCTCGGGCAGGTCACTGCTGAGCCGAGGGCGGATGCACAGTTGGGGGAGCCTTTGCTTCCCACGCGCGTCAGCCTCGGGCAGCGCGCGTCGAGCCTGGCGGTGAGTCCTCATCGCTCGTGCGCCGTGCTCGAATCCGGCGAGGTTCACTGCTGGGGCATTATCGACGTGCACGACCCTCTCGCGTCCCCATCTCGCGAGGTCGTCCGTGTTCCGGATTTGTCAGCCGTCAAGGATCTGTCGCTTGGGCTGCAGCACGCGTGCGCCGTGACGTCGGACGGTAGCGTCTGGTGCTGGGGGGACAATCGCTTCGGGCAGCTCGGCCTCGGCACGCGTGCCATCCCGAGCGACCCGCGGCGACGGCCGCTCCTCGCGCAAGCTCCAGCGCCACGCGCCACCGCCTACCGCGCGGTGCCGACCCTCGTCCCCGGCGTGCGTAACGCGCTCCGCGTCGTCACCGGTGACCGCGCGAGCTGTGCCCTGACGGCCGCTCATGTCGTCGTTTGCTGGGGCGACGGCTTCGAGTGCGCGGGGCCGGTGGAGATGCCCGAGCTCGGGCCCGCGTCGGCCCTGACTGGCTCGGGCGGAGCTTACTGCGCCCTGCGCGAGACGGACGGCAGGATTTTGAGACTACCCGCGCTCGACAGCAGTACCGAGCGCGTCGACAACTGCCACGCGTACTACCCGCGCCAGCAAGAGCCGGTTGCCAGCGCAGCGCGGGGGGTCGTGTGCGGCGATACGGCGGGGTGTGCGCTGCTCGCCGGCGGCGAGTTGAGCTGCTTCGGGTTGGGCAACGCTGAGCTCGACCCATGGCTGGCGAATGTCGTAGCCACTCGTCCACGTGTGCTCGGGTTCGCGCTAGCGCGCGGCAATGATTCGGCGTGTCTCATCACTCCGGAAAATCGCCTGCTGTGTTGGGGTGACAACCGCCAGGGGCAGCTGGGGGTACCTCCAACTTCAACGCTGGCGGAGCCTACCGACCGCGATGGTAGCGGGCCGGCGCTATTCCGAGCGGTTTTGGCATTCCCGTGCGAGGTCGTAAACGTGCTCGAGGGTGCAGTAGCCGCGCTCGGGGACGGCTTGGCGTATGAGCCGCTCCATGTTGCACGCAGCGGCCTTGTCGCCTTCGCGGTAGAAAAAACGGAGCTGCTCCCAGCGGCGCGTCCGCGGGTGGATCACGTGGATCATCGCTCCGCGGCGGTGATGCATGAGACACCAGCTTTGCGTGTCGTCGCGAACGTTGGGGTCGTCTTCCGGCTCGGGCTCGCCGCGAAACGCGCTGGGCAGCTCTAGCCGTGGCCGCGGTGGGTGCCAGGGAGGGGGCGGAAGTGGCGGCAACCGCAGGACCAAGTCTCGGTTCCCCATCGGGTACCAAAGTCCGCGCCTGAACGCGTCGGCACGGGGATGGAGCGCAACTGCGAGCGAAGCTGCCAACGAGAAGCCAGCCAGAGTGGCGACGCCGCGAAAAAATGGCCCGAGCGCGTCCGTCACCTCGAAGCTAGAGACGAGACCCCGACGCGTAACACGGAGCACGAACGCCAACGCGACGAGGCCGATTGGAACGAGCAGCAGCCGCCGTGAACTCCCGTCGTGCCAGAGGGCAACGCCTCCAGCCGCGAGCAGCCAACCCCCGGCAGCGACGATGAAGCGAGCAAAGAGCAGCCTGCCGTCCAAAAGTACGTTCGGCCAGCGCACATAGGCCAGCGCAGGGACCCCACTGCAAAGCAGCGCTAGGGCGAGCCACTCGCGTACATCATCACCCCGCGCGAACGGAAGAACGAGCAGGGGGAAGAGCGCGACGTACCAAAGCCCGGCCCACGTGAAGAGCCCGACGGCGACGGCGGCGGTGAACGCGCTGAGCACACGCTGCTGGTCCGCCAGCAGGAACGCGCTCCCCCCCGCCACGGCGGCCGCAAGCAGCGCCTTCGGCGCGACGCCTTCTGTCCCTTTCGCGGCTCGGGCGCCGCGCGAAACGCAGAGCGGCAGCAAAGCGAGCAGGACTGCCAGCGCACCACCGAGTCCTCCTCCCTTCTGCGAAGCGTGGACGGGTAAGAGCAGCAACGGCGGCGCGATGAGCAGCGCGTCGTGCCACCATCCGCGCCGCTGCAGCTGAGCCGTTGCCGCGAGCAGCCGCGCGCCGCTGAGGCGATCCGTCAACGTCCGCCCGGGAGGGCCGAGGCACGGTAGCCAGTTCACCAGATGCTGGCCGAGTAAAAGGTACCAGAAGGCTTCTTTGGAGCCCGTGAGCTGCAGCACGACGAAGGGCAGCAGTGGCGGCACCACGATTTGCGCGACGAGGATGAGCAGCGTGCGACGTCTGTTCCCGGTCGTGACCAGCCCCAGGTAAGCGAGCCCGAAGGTCTGACTTCGATGCCAAAGCAGCCACAGGTTAAC
>JAQSWN010000261.1 GCA_029266615.1 Polyangiaceae bacterium | reverse complement strand
GGCGGGGGCGGGCTCAGCTGCCAGGTGCCGACCGCACCGGCCGGCGGCGGCTTCGACGCGAAGCTGCAGCAAATGAGCGACATTGCCGTCGCGGCACTAGCCTGCGACGTCACGCGCGTGATGAGCATTCAGTGGAGCTACGCGTTTAGCCACGTCAAGCATTCGTGGATCGGGTTGGGCGACCACCACGGCTACTCGCATGACGGTACCGATCGCCGCAAAGAGCTCACCGCGATTGACAATTGGTACGCCAAGCAGGCCCTTTACCTGCTGCAGCAGCTGGACAGCGTGAAGGAGGGCAACGGCACGTTGCTGGACAACACGCTCGTCGTCATCGGGCGCGAGCTCGGCAGCACTGCGCACCGCATGGAGCGCGCTCCGTTCGTCTTGGCTGGCGGTGCCGCCGGCGCCATGAAGCCCGGGCGCTGGCTCGACGTCGACGGACAACCTCACGCCAAGTTGCTCGTCTCGATCGCGCGAATGATGGGCCAAGACATCACGTCTTTCGGCGATCGCGATAAGAACTCTGGCCCCCTCACCGGTCTGGGCTGAGTCGAGCTGAGTTGAGGCGCGCCAACCGTCTTTGCGACC
This sequence comes from Polyangiaceae bacterium, assembly GCA_029266615.1. GTDB lineage: Bacteria > Myxococcota_A > Polyangia > Polyangiales > Polyangiaceae > PMG-095. Next base: position 8,245 of record JAQSWN010000261.1, on the reverse strand, counting down.
TCGCCTCAGGTGACCACCGCCCGCGTCAGCTGACGCACCAACGCGGACACGTGTCGCGTTTCGGCGAACACGTGTCCGGCGCGCTCGCGGAGCGGTCACCGGGGCGAGCGTCATGCGTCGAGAAATCTTCGCCGGAAGCGCGCTGGCATGCACCCTGCTTGCGCTAGCCGGGCCGGGGTGTCCTTGGCGAGGAGTAGAGGCGGATGATCGATTCAAGTGTGGGGACGTTGATTGCGAGTGGGCGAAGGAGCGCTGGGATGACGCTGCTTCCGCTGCTCTTCGTGGTGGGCTGCAGTCCGGAGGGGGAACCGACGGAACCCTCCGAGGCGCTCTCATCCACCCAAGTGGCAACCATCGAAGCTGCGGCGTCCAAGCGGTTAGGGCAAGGCTCTGCCACCAGCTACAGCATCGCCGTGTGGCGGGATGGGAAAGTCATCTACGAGGCGGCGTTTGGCGCCAAAGACGAAGAAGGTAACGCAGCAACGAAGGACACGCTGTTTCAGATCGGCTCCGACACCAAGAAGCTCACCGCCCTCGGGGTGCTTCAACAAGTGCAGGCAGGCACGCTCGCGCTCTCACAGACTGTCGCGGACGCCGTACCCGGCCTCGCGCTCGCGTCAAAGCCCGACCACTTCGAGTCGGTGACGCTCCACGACTTGCTGTCTCAGCGCACCGGCCTGTACGACTACACCCCTTGGGTAGATCGTCCCGCGGATGCCGAGCTTTCGGGGGTAGCGTTCGGGATGTTCGCGCAGAAGGAGCCGGTGATGATGCCGGCAGGCATCGCCTTCAATTACAGCAATCCGAATTATTCACTGGCAGGACTCGCTCACGAGATCGCGGCCAGCAAGCCGTGGGCGGACGCGATCGACGAGGAGGTTTTCGAAAAGCTCGAGATGCGGCACAGCTACGCGCGTCGCGACGACATGCTCGCGCGGGAGTCGGATATCGCGAGCGGCTACGGCCCCTTGATCTCCGGTGATTGGGATCCCTTTCAGTTGCCCGAGGACGGCGCCATGCCCGAACCTCAGGAAGGCTGGGTGACCCCGGAGAATCAACCGGACGACGCCTTCACCCGTCCGGCGGGGCTGGTGTGGTCGACGGCCGGCGACCAGGCACGGCTGCTCGGCTTTCTCGTAGACGGTAACCCCGCGGTGCTGTCCAACGACCTGCGCGAGCGGCTCGTAACGCCCCACTCGCCCTGGTACAATCACGTTGATTCTCGCGGCTACGGGTACGGCGTCGTGGTCGACCGCTTCTCGCAGGGACCCGATCAGCGCTTTTATCCCTTGCCGAGCTACAGCCACGGGGGCGCAACGCTCACCATGACGTCGAGCTCGGCGGCCTTGCCAGAACAGCGCGTCGCGGTCTCCATCCTTTCCAACGGCGCCCTAGAAGATCTGGAGGGGCTGACCACGCTCGTGTTGGAGGTCGCGTCCGAAGGTCGGCTTCCGGCTCCGTTCACGCCCGAAGGCCCGCCTGAGCCCGCCGACTTGGAGAGCTACGCGGGGACGTACACGGAGCCGATGGTGGGAGACGTCACGCTGACATGGGAGAACGGCGCCCTCAGCGTGGACATCCCCGCCCTCAATGAGCTCGACGTTCCCTACGAGCGGGAGCCCGTGCCCGTCGCCCGTGACCTCTTCCTGTTCAGCATCGACAGCGAGGTGTACCCAATATCGTTCTACGACGATCCCGACGGCACCGCCCACCGCTATGGGGTGCATCGCGAGTTCGTGCTCACGCGGGTCGTTCCGTGACGCGAAGGGCTCACTCCTCCGGCACGGTGACGCGCACGCTCTGCGATTCCTCGTCCCCCTGGATGTACCAAAGCTCGATGAAGTCGCCGACTTCACCCCGAATGGTGAAGTCGTAGCGGGAGGTGTCGCGCGTGACCTGGCCGGCGATGAGGTCGTTGTCGTGATTCCAGGCGATCACTTCCGAGTACGGGGCGGCGGTGCCTTGAAGACGAACAAGGCCGCCATCGTCCGGCGCGCTCACGTCGGGTCGATCCGGCGGGGGAAGCGGGAGCGTGGGCGACAGGCAGCTGGCCAGAGTGATCCCTGCGCTGAGCAGGAGCAGCCGTCGCAAGACGCGGAGCATGGCCGGCTACGTTTAGCACACAACGTGCCTCCCGGCCGGAGCCAGCCCCGAGCGCCTCATATTCGCCATGTCTATGAAATTCCAGCATTTCTAACGCGCAACGGGTCCGAGCCCCCGGCCACCACGCAAACTAGGTTGATAGCGGGTGCCAACTTGGTTGCGTGGCGCTTGACCCACACACCGCGAAATAGTGGGCCGGGAGGGCCGGAACTTGGTACCGGCAGCGAGTACCAGCAGATGCTCAATTCGTGGCAGCTCGAGCGCTTTCGGCCTTTGCTCAGGCCGCTGCCGCTACTGAGCGCGGCGTTCCTCTATCTGCATTGGAACGACGGCGCGCCTCGAGCCGCGCGGCTCGAGGAGAACCCGAGCAAGGCCCTCGCCCTCGCCCTGCGCGGCCGCGGCCTCATCACGACCGCGCAGGACGTGCACTTCGTCCCCAAGGCGCCCTACCCCTGGGACATCTCCATCGAACGTGCGCGCGCGGTGGTGCGAGCGCACAAAGATCAGGAGCTCTCCGACATCTACGTCGTTGAGACGCGGGTCGCGCCGGGCGGGACGCTGCTCGAGATCGACGCGCTCTACAACTTGAGCGACAGCTCTGCGGCCGACGAGCAGAACTTGGTCGTCCGCGGCATGCAGGCGGCGTGGGCGATTGGTACCCAAGACACGGTCGCCTCCGTGCAGTTCGCTGATTTTCGGGGCGAGGCACCGCCGAGCGGGCCCGGCTGGAACCGCCCCCGCATCTGGCAAAACAAGATCACCAACTTGCAGGAGACGGGCGAGCTCGCGGGGGTCGGCCGGCGCTCGTTCAAGCTCGAGCCGCCGGCGTACAAAGTGGTGCTCGGGTTCTCGAAGGGGATGCTGCTGATCGACGCTGATTCGCACAAAATTAGCATCGCCGAGCGAGGCAAGCCGGTCGAGGGCGAACGCTACGTGAAGGAGGCCACGCCCCCGAAAGCGCGCCCCGGTAATCTGGTGACGTGGGCGGTGGATCGCGTGCGCGCGCTGCCCTGGTTCGGTGACGAGCGCATGATCTGGATCAAGGCCGTAGCGTTCGGCGGCCGCGACCAGATCGAGCAGATCGTGAGCGGCGTGACCGGCGACGACGGCTCCGACACCGTGAAGGAAGAGCTCGGCGATCTTTTCAAGAACGGCGGCGTGGTGCAGACCAACCCCGAGACCGGTTGGCCGCCGCCCCCCATGGATCCGATGATGGATCCCCCGATCGCTGGCGAAGGTAAGTGGGGGTCGCTCGACAAGGATCCGTTCGTGATGAAGAACCCCGGCGCGCCGTCGCCGTTCGTGTTCTCGTTCATCCGCACGGATCGCAAGCGCATCTACTCGCAAGTGTTCGTCACCTTGTGGGATCCGCGGCAAGTAGAGCTTCACGCCATGAGTGGCACCGTGGAGCCGATCAGCGCGACGGGCGAGACCGGGCCCGGGCAAGTGCCGCGCGACCCCCTCGTCATGAAGCGCCTCGTGGGCGGCTTCAACGGGGGCTTCCAGGCCATTCACGGTGAGTTCGGCATGATGGCCGAGCGCACGCTGTACCTGCCGCCAAAGCCCTACGCGGCCACGGTCGCGGAGTTGGAAGATGGCTCGACGGCGTTCGGCAGCTGGCCGGAAGAGGCGGACGTGCCCTCGAACGTCGTCTCGTTCCGACAGAACATGACCGCGCTGGTCGAGAACGGCGACCTGAACCCGTGGAAGCGCCATTGGTGGGGCGGGTTGCCGCCAGGTTGGACCGAAGAGAGCCGCACCGTGCGGAGCGGCTTGTGCATGACCAAGGAGGGCTTCATCGGCTACTTCTACGGCGGCAGCGTGGATCCGGACGTGCTCGGCCTCGCGATGCAGCGCGCGCGCTGCAGCTATGGCATTCACTTGGACATGAACCCCGGCCACACCGGGCTAGAGTTTTATCGCGCGGGGCCGAAGGGCTCCCTGCCCGCGATTGCCCGTAAGCTGGACGGAGAGTGGGAAGCGCGCGGCACGGTCCCGGGGATGGCTGGCTGGGAGTTTATGTCCAGGCGCATGATGCGTTTCATGGCCCTCATGAATTTTCCCCGGTACATCAACGTGGAGGCGCGCGACTTTTTTTACCTGACCCTGCGCCCTCTCTTGCCGGGCGAGCCGCTCACACCGCGCATCAAACCCGCCGAAGAGGGGGAAGGCGTTTGGCGAGTCGAGGGCTTGCCCCAGCACGGCTGGCCCTACGCGGTTGCGACCACGAACCTGCGCGCTGACATGAAGGACGCGGAGTTTCGCGCCGGCCTCATCAAGCTCGACGCGAAGCTGTTGCGGGTCGCCCAGGCGGGCGAGGTGCCGGCGCAGGTCGTGGTCGAGCTGCGCGGGCAAGGCGCCACCGAGCCGGGGGAGATCACGCTATTTCACGCCGCCGGCGCCGGCTTTCAAATCGCGTACCAGCCGAGCGCGAAGGGGGCCGAGCGCGTGACCTCCGGCCTACCTGCCGACGCAGCCGGCGCCAAGGACGCTCCGGCCGTGATGGGCGTCGACGAAACCGGCGCGCTGCTCTATGCGCGGGTCACGGGCGGAGCGCACGACTCCGGAGATGGCGAACGACTGGCCGCGCTGCTCGCCGACCTCGGCTGCCAGACTTTGTTGTTCTTACCTCGGCCGCTCGCAACGCTATTTGGCAACGCCGGTGAAGCGTCCAATGCGCCCGGCTTGGGGGTGAAGATGGTGCGCAGCGAGGGCCCCGGTGCGCGTCGCCTGTTTCCAGACACGCCGATCGTGAAGCCGACGAAGTGGGCCCCTCTGCAGCAGAAGCGCGTGCGTTACAAAGGCGGCATCTGAAATGGCCGCGGGCGCCAGAGTGCGGCGCCAGCACCGAAGCCCCTACAGCTGACTTACGTTTGGCTACGTGGACTCACCCGAGCGGTCCCACAAACGAGGGTAAAGTGGTCGTAAATTCCACCAATACTTCTCGCCAACTTAGGATCGCGGAGGTATCGTTACGGCACGAAATTCCCCGCGGGCTCGTTCGGGTCTAACTCCGGACCACGGGCCGTCGCAGTTTCGCTGCAATAGCCAATAGCGAAAGGCGACATGCTGGGGGTTCCAAGCCCGGCGCCCGAGCACGGTCAGAGCAAAAGAGCAGAGAGAGCAGCATCGATGAGCGACAAGGCGAGTTCGGACCTCGACGTGTTTGATGGACTGGCAGCGAAAAAGTCTCGCCCGAGCGGCTCAGCTCCTGCTCCCTTGCCCAGCAGCCGTGGCCCCGTCCCGCCGCCGTCGGCCCCACGTCAGAAAACGCTGCTCGGCTTGCCCGCTCCGGTGAAGCCCGGAGCCCCTCCGCCCCCGCCAACGCCGAGCAAGGCTCCCCCCGCCCCACCCGCGCCGCGCAGCAGTTTGCCGCCCGCGCCGCCACCTCCCCCCGCCAAAACGCAAACCGGCGGCTTTCCGCCCCCGCCCCCGCCGCCCAGCATGAGCGCGGCGCCGAAGCCTCCGGCCATGCCGAGCGGCTCGCAAGCGGCAACCCCGCCGCCTCCGCCCCCTCCGCCGATGGGCGCGCTCAAAGCGAAGGAGGAGGACGAAACCACGCCGCTTCCGATGCCGAGGCCCCCCGGCACGGGGATGTCGACTGTCCCCAAACCTCCCGCGCCTCCCGCGGCCGCGAAGCCTGGCGTGGACATCGACTGGGACGACGAGGACGAAGCGACGCAAGTCTTCGACAAAGGTATCGAGGACACCGCCCGGGCGCTGTTGCATAGCGCGCCGCCGCCTCCGCCTCCTGCGGCCGGCGCTCCGCCGCCTCCGCCTCCTGCGGCCGGCGCTCCGCCGCCGGCATCGCGAGCCGCCGGTCTCGTAGGACGTCCGCTCAGTGTGCCGCCGCCTTCGGTGCCGCGCGCCCCCTTGCCTCCGCCTCCCAAGTCGATGCAGCCGCTCCCGGCGGCGCCCGCGGCCGCATTCGAAGCGCCCTCGCCCACGATCACGCTGCCGCAACAGCGCAGCGGCCGTGGCGGCTTGTGGATGATCATCGCCGCGGTCGTCGTCGTCGGTGCGGCCGCCGCTGCCTACGCGCTGATGCCGAAGAAGGGCTCGCTCGTCGTCTCCGTGTCCGGCCCCGCTGGCAAGGCGATCGACGGCGTCCAGGTCTATGTCGACGGCTCACAACGGTGTGACGCCTCGCCGTGTCAGGTGACGGACCTCTCGCGCGGCGTGCATTTCGTGAAAGTGGCGGCCGCTGGCTACACCACGACCGCCCCCAAGGCCGTGAAGATCAACGCTGGCGAAGAGAGCGCCGAAAACGTGGAGCTCGCTCGCGGCAGCGAGGGCAGCGGCTTGAAGGTCGTCGCTGAGGGCACGGGTCTGCGCCTCTCGGTGGACGGCAAGGATTACGGCCCCCTACCGCAGGAGATCAAGGACCTTTCGCCCGGCGAGCACACCGTCAAGATCGACGGCGGTGAGCGTTACGAGTCGCTGGAGCAGAAGGTCATGATCGAGGCCGACAAGCTCTTCAGCATGGCGCCGAAGCTCAAGGTGAAGAAGGGCCTCGCCACCATCAAGGCCGGCTCCAACGCGGACGGCGCGAAGGTGCTGCTCGTCAGCGGCAGCGAGCGCCGCCCCGTGCCCTCCTTGCCCCTGCGCGTCGACATCACGTCGGACAAGCCGTACAGCATCGTCGCCACGAAGAAGGGCTTCAGCGACTACAAGCAGAACATCGAGTTCGAGGACGGCCAGGCGGAGCGCACTTTCGTCGTGGACCTCGGCTCGGGCGAGGCGGCGCCGGAAGAAGACAAGAAGGACTCGGCGCCGGCGCCGCACAGTGCCGCTCCCAGCACGCCGCGCCCGTCCGCACCGTCCGCACCAGCGGCGCCAGCGGCACCGGTGGAAAAGCCCGCGCCCGTCGCGGCGTCCGGCAAGGGCACGCTCAACATCAACTCCATCCCAGTTTCGAACGTCATCCTCGACGGCAAGCCGTTGGGCCAGACGCCGAAGGTCGGCGTCAGCGTGAGTCCCGGAGCCCACACGGTCATCTTCGTGCACCCAGAGCACGGTCGTAAGGCGAAGTCGGTCACGGTCGAAGCTGGCAAGACCGCCGCTGCTATCGTCCGTTTTCCGTAACCCCCTGGAGTTACGGAGGGTCGCTCTCGAGCGCAGCGATGCGCTCGCGGACGACCCGAGCACGCCGGGTGCGCTCCTGCAACGCGGCCTGGGCCGCCTCGGTGCCGTCCGCGCCGAAGCGATCCTGGTACCGCTGAAACAGAGCTTGCGCCCTATCGGGGGGGCCCTGGGCGATCAGGTACTCGACCCCTGCGGCCGCGAGCGGCTTGTCGGCAGCGGGACGCGCCAGCTCCTGGTAGACGCGAGCTTCGACGGCGCCAAAGCGCAGCGCTTCGGCGTCTAGCCGCTGTGCCAGGGCCGGAGGCGCGTTGGGTGGCATGCGTCGCGACTCGTCGACCAGCCTGAGAAGCCGGTGCGCTAGAGAGAAACCGGGCGAGAGTCGGAGTGCCCGTTCGCCGAACTGCTGCGCAGTGTCGAAGTCCCGAGCATTGAGGGCGATCACGGCGCGACGAAGCTGGAACGCCGGACGCCGCGGAAAAGTCCGAACCAATTCGTCGCCGAGGTGAGCCGCGAGCTCGTTTTGGCCCGAGGCCATCGCCATCAGCGCCGCGTTATCCAGGGCCTGCCCGCTGCCGAGCACGTCGAGCGGGATGGCGCGGCGGCTCATCCTCAGCCCTTCTTCGAACAGACCGGCGCGATGCGCAACTCCGCCGAGCTCGACGAAGGCCGTGATGGACCACGGAGAGTGCTTGACCGCTTCTGCCCAGAAGCGGGAGTCCTCCGCGTAATCGCCGGCGCGCTGAAACGTGCGGAGACCGCAGGCAGCAGCGAGGAGCAATACGGCACTCGAGAGCCACCGCGACCGCGCCGCTCGTTCCTGCATGGCTCTTCCCGCAACCAGCAGCAGGCCCGCCGCCGGCAAGTAAAGGTAGCGGTCGGAGGCGACGACCGTGACCGGCAGGGGCGTGAGGTGGATCACCAAAAGCAGAGGGAGCCAGACGAGCACCGACGCCGCGAGCCCCTCGCGAGAAGGGCGGCGGACCCGCCACAGGGTCCACAGCAAACCGACCAGCGATGCACCTCCCAGCGCCACGAAAGCCCAGGCCGGGCGAGTTAT
>JAQSWN010000052.1 GCA_029266615.1 Polyangiaceae bacterium | reverse complement strand
CGATTGTTGCCCTCGCCGCGCCGCGCCACGGGTCCGCACCTCGCCGCGCTATGCGTCGGCGCGGGAGGCAGCATCGCGCGCGTGCGTTCCGCTTCGATCGCCTTGGTGCGTCGTGGTGCTCCGACCCCCGCCCCCGTGGCGCCAAGGGTTGCCTTGTCCGCGGAAGAAGCCGCCGCCTGGCAGCACCTCGTGGTGGCCTTCGCCTGAGACGACGGCGACGCGGCCCGCTTTGGCCCATCTTGGCGCAGTCTGCCTCGCAGTTTGCGAGATTTAGCCTGAATGTGCTCGGTACGCATGTTGCTCAGTATGGGAGCATGCGACGACGGCACAGTAGGAAGTGGGGATGGATCGCGCTCGTAGCGGGGATGACGCCACCGCTGTTCTTTCTCGAACACTGGGGACCCGAAGGCCTACCGACGGCGGAGGGCTGTAGCGGGGCGGGTGCCGTCGCGCCGCCGAGCCTGCGCATTTGGCGTTCATCCGGCGCCGCGCAGCTCGAGGTCGCGACCGACGGGTTCTTCATGCTCGAGGCGTACGGAGTGCTCGACCCCACGCCGCTCGTGAGCACCGCGACAGTGAGAGTGACGATGCTTGATGGCGCGGCCGTGCCGGGCAAGCTCTCCGTCGTAAAAGGCAAAGCCCAGGGCTACTTGGCCTGGCAGGCGGACGCGCCGCTCGGCGTCGGCACGAAGCTGAACGTCGCCGTGGAGGGGCCGACGAGCCCTGGCGCGCCGTTCGTGCCGGACCAAGCGGAGCTCGTAGTGGCGGGCGAGCCCGCGCCGCTGGCAGCCGGCACCTTGAGCTTCGAAACATGGCGCGACTACCGCCATGGGGTCGGGGCGCAGGTCACGTGCTTGCGCACGGTCCCGAGCTGCGGTGGGCAGCCGATCGTGATCAGCGTGTTCGCGGAGGAAGAGAAGTTCCCTGCGGTTTACGCGGCCTGGCATGCGCCCGCCGACCTCCACGGCTTCACGCTGTGGGAGGTAGACATCGTTGCCAACGCGCCCGCGCCGGATGTGCCCGCCCCCGCGACCGCGGTCGTCATCGATCCGAGTGACACGCCGGGACTCAACGTAGTCTTCGCCGCGGCCGCGGCAGCGCATTGCTTGACCATCCAAGTGAAGGACCTGCGTACCGGCGCTAAGGTGAGCGCCGAGCAATGCACCGCTCCAGGGGCACCGCCCGCAGGCTCCACCGTCTTCCGTGATTTCCCCCTGGAGCAATGCGACGCGCCGCCCTCGGCTGCGCTCACCCCCGCGTGGTGCGAGGCCAGGAGCTCGACGTCGCCCGTGTGCCAACCGTCGCAACCCGTGCCGGACGAACCCTCCCGACCGACGCCGAACCAGCCCTCGCCGGCTGAACCTGAGTCGCCGCCGCCGAGCAACGCCGCAGACGGCGCGAGTGGGACGAGCCAAGGTTGCCAGGTGGCGCTCGTGGGTGCGAGCGCCGCGGGCGGCGCACTCACTGGCTTTGGCGGGATGGTAGGTTTGCTCTCGCTCTTACGCGGACGTTGGCGCCGTTCGCGAGGTAGTGACTAGCACTAGCGCGGCGCAAGTGAGATAGCAGCAACTTGGGGAAGCGGCGCCGGACTAGCGCTAGCGGCCGCGCAAGCGTGAGAGGGCGCGGCGGTCCGCCTTCGTGGGGCGCCCTGCGCCGCGTTCGCGCACGGCCAGGCGCTCTTCCTTGGGCGGAGGAGGCGGCGAGCGGTCTTCGTACAGGAGCTGAGCGAGCGCCGCGGACAGCCGCTTTTCGGCGAGGCCCTTGACGAGGAACACCACGACGCCGCGCGGCGCGAAGGCGCGGACCTCGTCCCCAATCTTGACGACGTGGCTCGCTTTGACCTGCAGGTCGTTGACGCGCACGTGCCCCGCCTCACAGGCCGCTTGGGCCAGAGTGCGTGACTTGAAAATGCGCGTTGCGGTCAGCCAGCGATCGATGCGAGTTTGCTCGGCGATGCCCATCGGACGGGTGAAGCTTCGCATTTTTCGCGGCATTTTGCTGCTGGTGCCGCTCGGGCTGTGCGGCTGGTGGTTCTGGTCGCGCGAGGTTCCGGTGAGCTCGGACTTCGAGGTGGCACTGGACCACGCGCTCGCGCCGGTGATTGAAGAGCGAGCGGCGCAGGCGAAGCTCGGGGCGTCCACGTCCACGCAGACTCGGCTCATGGCGCGACAGCTGGCAGTGTCTAGCGTGGCGTACCTCGGCCCGCGCGATCTGGAGCTGTGGGCGGAGCTGCGCAAACGGGTCGCGCTCTCGTCACCCCGCGCTTGCGGCAAGCTGTGGAAGGGCGCGGACGAAACCTTCATCGGCTCCGCTGTGGCCGAATTGGGCCACGACACGCTGACGACCTACGCGGAGATGCTATCGCGCGGCTTCGCGCTACGCCTGGAGCGCCGTCCCCTGCCGGCGATCGCGCCGGGCGCGGTGGAGCGCGGGGTCGCGGCGGCGGGGGCCAGCCTGCCAGAAGCCGAGCGAGCCGCGTTCGAAGCCGACGTGCGCCGGCCGGACGTGAGCGACGAGCGCGCCTGCGAGCTCTTGCTCACCTTGTCGCGTGCGGTAGAGACGCTGGACGTGGGAGCGCGCACGGATTTTTACCGCGCCCTGTCTTCGCGGATGAAGCAGCCGTGAAGGAACGTCAGCTCACGGGGGCCTGATCGGCCAGCTCTGCGCCGATGCCGAGCGCGTGGTGCAGCCGGGATAACGCGGCCTCCACGGCCACGCGCTCCTCGTGAGAAAGCTTGGCCTGACCGTTGCGGTGCATGGCGTAGCGCAACGTGGCGGCCTCGAGCGCGGACAACGCCGCCGTGCGCGTGTAACCCAGTTCTTCCACGCGGTAGCGCAGGTGCACTTGGCCGTCGGCGAGCACGCGCTCCCCGACGATTTCTGCGGCGGGCTTGGGCGTGCCGGTGAGCTGCCGCAAGATGCCGCGGATACGCGACGCGCGCCGCCTGACCCGCGCCGCCTCCGGCCTTTCGAACAACCAGAAGAAGCGATTACGCGAGAAAGTCCGGGGCGCCAGGATCAGGGCCGCCAGTAGCGCGTCCAGATCCACGTCCGGTTTCACGGGCTCTCACCGTGCGGTTGTTGCGCCTGCAAGAGCGCGGCTTGGTGGTGCGCCACTACCGCGTCCAGCATCTCTTTCAGGTCGCCTTCCATCACCCGGTCCAGCTTGTAGAGCGTGAGGCCGATGCGATGATCCGTGAGGCGGTTCTGGGGGAAGTTGTAGGTGCGGATCTTCTCCGAACGATCCCCACCGCCGACCATGCCGCGGCGCTCGTCGCGGATGGCATCCGCCTGCTTTTGCTGCTCGATGTCCAAGAGGCGGCTGCGCAGCACCTTCATCGCCTTGGCGCGGTTCTTCAGCTGACTGCGCTCGTCCTGGCACTTGACGATGATGCCGGAGGGGAGGTGGGTGATCTGTACGGCGCTGTTAGTGGTGTTCACGCCTTGACCGCCGGGACCGCCGGAGGCCGCGATATCCACCTTCAAATCTTTATCGTCGATCGCGACGTCCACCTCTTCCGCCTCCGGCAGCACCGCGACCGTGGCGGTGGAGGTGTGGATGCGGCCCTGCGCTTCCGTGGCCGGCACGCGCTGGACGCGGTGCACGCCGCCTTCGTACTTGAGGCTGGAAAAGACGCGGTCTCCGGTGACGAGCGCGATCACTTCTTTGATGCCACCGGCGGCGGCGTCGCTGGTGGTCATGATCTCCACCCGCCAGCCGCGCGTCTCCGCGAAGCGCGTGTACATGCGGAACAGATCACCCGCGAAAAGTGCGGCTTCCTCTCCGCCCGTGCCGGCGCGAATCTCCAAGATCGTGTTGCGCTCGTCGTTCGGATCGCGAGGCAAGAGGAGGATTTGAATGTCGCGCTCGAGCGTCTCCAGTTGCGCTTTGAGCTCCGGCAGCTCCTGCTCGGCGAGCGGACCGAGCTCCGGATCCGAGAGCGCGTCTTCGTCGTCGACGATTTGCTTGGTGAGGTGCGACCAGCGCCCGAAGGCCTCCGTGACGGGCAGCAGCTGCGCGCGCTCGCGGTTCAGCGCCGTGAGCGCTTGGGGTTCCGAGAGCGTCTTCGGGTCGCACAGCAGCTGCTCGACCTCGGCGAAGCGCCGCGCCAGTGACTCGAGCTTGGCGGCGGGGATCATGCGGCGCTGCTGACCGGAGCCGCGAGCGCGGCGTAGCTCGGGAACGATGCGTCCGCTGCGGCGGCGGCGGCTTCGCCCTTCTCGACGCGGAGCGTTACCAGAAGCGCGGAGAGCGCGACCTCCAGCTGCTGATCGTCGGGCTCGATGGTCGTGATCTTCTGCACCAAGAAGCCGGGCCACAAGAGGAGCGAGAGCGGCCCTGTCGAACAGTGTTTGGCCAGCACGCGTTGCAGCTCGAACGTGATGGCGGCGATGAGCGGCAGGAACGGCAGCTTCATCGCGAAGAACAGCAAGTTGTCTCCCAGCTTGCCGAGCCCGAGCTGCGGCAAGAACGGGCCGAGGCAGCTGAAGATCACGATGGAGACGAGGGCGACCATGACGATGAACGTCGTTCCGCAGCGGGGGTGCAGCGTCGTTCGCGCCCGCGCGTTCGCCACCGTGAGCTCCGCCCCGGACTCGTAGGTGTAAATCGATTTGTGCTCCGCGCCGTGATACTGAAATACCCGGTAAATCTCGGGGAGGCGGCGGATGAGCAGCATGTAGCCGACGAGGATGACCATCTTCGCGGATGACGTGAGGAGCTGAAAGAGCGGCGAACGCACGTCCAGGTTCAAGTTGAACAGACTGGAAGCGCCCGCGGCGAAGGCCTGCGGCAGGGCCACGAACATGCCGATCGCGAACACGACGCTCACCACGCCCATCAAGCTCTTGCCCTTGCCGTCCGGCTCGGACTTCGCGCCGCTCAGGTCTGGCTCGGCCGTGAGCAAGTTGACGATGGGGAGCGAGAGCGCAGACAAGAGCGTGGTGGTGCTGGCGGCCTTGGCCTTCGCCGCTTCCTGCTCCTTCTCTTCCTCCTCCAAGTCGCGCTCGTAAATCTCCGCGGAGAAGCGCAGCGCTTGGCTACCGAGCTTGAGCGCTTCTACCAGCGCGACCATGCCGCGAAGGATGGGCCAGGCGCGCGCGCCGGTGCGCAGGTCGGCCATGGGCCGCTCCCGCACGACGAGCGACCCGTCTCGTCTCCGAACCACCGCCGAGAAGGCATGCGGCGAGCGCATCATCACGCCCTCGAGCAGGGCCTGCCCGCCGATATACGGCCTCGCCACTCCGTCCGGACCCACTACGGCAGGCTGATTCGACATCTAGCTCCTACTATAGCTACGCCCCGCGTCCGTGTCCGGCATGGCCGACAGGAGGCGGGGCGCTACGAGGGAATTCGACGGACGCTTACTTCTTCGCGCCGGCCTGACCGTACTTCTTGCGGAAGCGATCGACGCGGCCTTGCGTATCCATCAAGCGGTGCTTGCCGGTGTAGAACGGGTGGCACGCCGCGCAGACGTCGACCACGAGCTCGTTCCTGGTGGAGCGGGTCTCGAACTTGTTGCCACAGGCGCACTGCACGTTGACGCCCTGGTATGCGGGATGGATGCCGTCTTTCATCTTCGTTCTTCTCCTGGCCTCATACGTAGGGGACGCTGGGGAGCCGGGGGTGGGGGGTAAAGGGACGCGCAACCTAATCTCTGATCGGCGCTCGAGCAACCCCGGCGCGTATCGAGCGTCGGTCGGCCGGGTCGTCCTGGCACATACGCCAAGAAGCTTCGTAAATACGAATGGTTAGATGCTCGGGCCGAGGGCCGAACGAAACTTGACGGGCAGGACGCGATCGGCCAGGTTGCAGCCGTGGCTGACGAAAAGTCGTCCCGGCGCGAGGCGCTCACGCGAATCGGTCTGACCGGCGCGGTCTTGGGCGCGTCTGCGCTCACGGCTCGGCTGCTCTACGACCAGGGCGGCTACGGGCTGACTGCCCCCGAAGGGGAGCGACAGGTCCGCGATTTCCGCGTCAAGGGCGACCCGAAGCTGCAGATGGCGATCGCCAAGAGCTCGCAACAGCCGGAGGAGCTCGTGCGCCGCGCGGTGGCGGCGCTGGGCGGCATGAGCAAGTTCATCTCGCGCGGGGACATCGTCGCGGTCAAGCCGAACATCGGCTGGGATCGCATGCCCGTGCACGCCGCGAACACGAATCCGCGCGTGGTCGCGGAGGTGGTCAAGCTGTGCTTCGACGCCGGCGCCAAACAAGTCGTCGTGACGGATGCCTCCTGCAACGAGCCGAACCGTTGCTTCCAGAAGTCCGGCATTTGGCGGGCAACGTACGCGCTCGGCGCGACGGTCGTACTGCCCTCTGCGCACCGCTTCCGCGAGCTGCGCATGAAGGGCGACGTGCTCGACCTCTGGCCGGTTTACACGCCGCTCGTCAACGCCGACAAGATCATCAACATCCCGGTCGCCAAGCACCACAACCTCTCCAAGTACACGGGGGCGATGAAGAACTGGTACGGGCTCCTCGGCGGTCGCCGCAATCGCTTGCATCAGAACATCGACGTATCCATCGCCGACTTGGCGACGTTCATGCGCCCGACTCTCACCGTGGTGGACGCCACGCGTGTCCTCCTTCGTAACGGCCCGCAGGGCGGCAACATCGACGACGCGAAGGACATGCACCAGGTCATCGCCAGCCTGGATCAGGTGGCGTGCGACGCGTACGCCTGCGGCCTCATCGGCGAAAAGCCAGAGAACGTGAAGTACCTGAAGATGGGTCACGAGCGCGGCATCGGCAACATGAACTGGCACGAAGTGCCGCAGATAGAGGTGTAACGTGGCCGCGCCGCAGGAGCCGGGACATCAGTTTCCGGATGTCATTCCGTGGCTGACCGGACAGGCCGGGCAGGTCTCCGCGCTGGACTCGTCGCCGAGGCACGCTCCTCCGCGCGCGAAGCGGCACCTGCCGATCGCGCACGTGACGGCGATCGCGCCGGCCGAGCCCGTGCCCGCTCCCGCCCCGCCGCCCGTCGTCGTGCCGCCGCCCGTCATCGCGCCGCCGCCCGTCGCCGCGAAGGCTAAGGCGTTGCCAGCTAAACCGAAGAAGAAGCGCCCCGGCTCCGGCATCCCAGCGCGGAAGATCATCACCAACCTGGTGTGGCTGCGGCGCGCGTCGCAGATCGGCTTCTTCGCGCTCTTCTTCTACTTCCTGGTTCAAACCGCCTTCCGCGGTACCTTCGCCGCGCAGTCGGGGGAGCCGGTCCGCCTGCCGCTGCCGGTAGAAGGGTTCTTGCTCGCGGATCCGTTCGTCGCGGCGATGACGCTCCTCAGCACGCACTCGGTGTACCGAGGGCTTGCGTGGTCGCTCGGCATCGTCGCGCTCACGCTCGTGTTCGGGCGCGTGTTTTGCGGATGGATCTGCCCGTTTGGCACGCTGCACCACTTCTTCGCGTGGATCTTCCCGAGCCGTTACGGCAAGGGCGTGAGCCGCGTCGACGCCAACAAGACGCACGGTTGGCAGTCGCTGAAGTACTACCTGATGTGGGCATTCTTGGCGGCGGCGGTCGCCGGTAGCGCGATCGGCGGCCTCCTCGATCCCATTTGCGTTGCCGTCCGCGCGATCGGTCTCGGAGTGATCCCGGCGCTGCAATACCTGGGCATTCACGGAAACGACGCGATCGCGGCCAGCAACGTGCGACCACTGCAAACCGTGGCGGACGGCGCGCAAGACGTGCTGGCTCAGCAGATATGGACCGCGAACCAGAGCTACTTCCACCAAACCTGGCTCATCGTCTTCCTGCTGGTGGCGATTCTGTTCATGAATCGCTTCATCCCTCGCTTCTGGTGTCGCGCGCTGTGCCCTCTCGGCGCGTTCCTGGGCGTGATGAGCCGTTTCGCGCTCTTCGGCATGGAGAAGGACCACGCCAAGTGCACGGACTGCAACCTGTGCCTCGTGAACTGTCAGGGCGCGGATAGCCCGCAGGGCGGCGTGAAGCACCGGCAAGACGAGTGCCACATGTGCCTCAACTGCGAGAGCGCGTGTCCGGAAGACGTCATCAAGTTCCGCTTCCTCCCGAACCGCAAAGGCACGATTCAAAAGCCGGACCTGCAGCGCCGCACGGTCCTTGCGTCTGCAGCGGCCGGCGCGGTCGCGATCCCGGCGATGCGCATCGCGAACTGGCCGGATCGCGCCTACAGCGAGAAGGTGATTCGCCCGCCAGGCTCGGTGGAGGAGCGCGAGTTCCTCGAGCGCTGCATTCGCTGCGCGGAGTGCATGAAGGTTTGCCCGAACAACGCGCTCCACCCCGCCTTCTTCGAAGCCGGCCTCGAGGGCTTGTGGACGCCGATCTTGGTCGCGCGCATCGGCTACTGCGAATACAGCTGCGTGCTCTGCGGCCAGGTGTGCCCCACCGGCGCGATCCAGAAGATTAACGAGCTACAGAAGACCGGCAAAGACGACCTCACCGGCAAAGAGCAGAAGCCCATCAGCATTGGCACTGCGATGTACGATCAAGGTCGGTGCCTACCCTGGGCGATGGCGACGCCCTGCATCGTCTGCGAAGAATTCTGCCCGACGTCCCCCAAAGCTATTTGGGCGGAGGACGTCGAGGTCCCCAAGCGCGAGAGCAAGTACAAGGGCAAGGGGGAGGCGCTCGCCATGGAGACCATCAAGGTGCAGCGCCCGCACGTCGATCCATCTCTTTGCATCGGCTGCGGCGCCTGCGAAAAGGTGTGCCCCATCGTCGACAAGCCCGCCGTTTACGTGACCAACGCCGGCGAGACGCGCAGCAAGACGAACGTCATTCTGCTCGAGAATACCAGCTACGGTCAGGGCTGAGCCGCACGCTCGTTTCTTAGCTCGCGTGTCCGTCACCCTCTCGTCCCGACCGCTCGTTGAGCTTGTCGGCACTCAAAAACGAGGGGGTGTTCGAGACTCGGCACGATGTCGCGGATTGGACTAAATTTGCTGAATGACTTCGGGCGCTCGACCGCGCACCACGACTTGGTCGCAGCGGTGACAATCCCAGGGCGTGCTGCGGGCGATGGTCACCGCTGCGACTGATCGGCCTCCAAGCGCTCAGCTCCCGATATCGTTACCGAAATTTGGTCACGTTTGCGACTGCGCGCCGAGTCTGCCGAGGGGCGTCTTTTTCGAGGCGGACGTTTTTCGCGCGCCCAGCGAGAGCGGTGCGCGCGTGGCGAGTAGCGGTCGCTTGCATCGTTCACTCAACTCCACGAGCTGCATGTCGTCATCGTGCCGGCTCTGCAGGACCCGAAGGAGCTGGTAGCTCGCGGTGAGGCTATGGGCGCGATCGTTCGAGGGGCTCGCGTGCGCGGCTGCGGCTGCGTGAGGAACGCGCGCGGCGACCAGGAGGCGTGGGGAGAGCCGCGGACGCGCCCTGCTACGGGGTGGCGCCCCCTTTACGCTCACGAAACGGTCGCGCTCACTGGGTGAGGACGACGAGCTCGTTCTTCACTTCCCGCACGTTGGCGGCTTGGCGCGCGAAGCGTTCGATGGCGGCGCGTTCTTCGGCGGTGTTGACCTGACCGGCGAGGCGTACCTTGCCGTTCTTGGCGAAGACGGTGACGCGTCGGGCGGTGGTGGAGAGGGATTTGTCTGCGGCGAGCAGGGCGCGGATCTCGCGTAGCGACTCACGATCCTGCTCGGTGTCGGCCTTGTCGAGGTTGCGGTCGAGCGCTTGAGTGCTTTGGCCGGGAGGCAGCTCGTCGACGCTCGGTCGCGGGCTGCCGACCCCTGACGAAGGGACGAGCGGCGTCTCGTCCGCGGAGGTGACCGGAGGCGAGACGGGGGTGGGGATGGTCGGAGCGTTGGTGGGGATGGTCGCGGCGCCGGGTTGGGCGGTGGTGCCGGGATCGTTGCTGCCGACGAGGGCGGTTTGCGTGGGGAGGGTCGAGGCGGCCGTCGGTTCTGCCGGCGGGCGGCTTTCGCGTGAGCACGCCATCACCAGGGTTGCGGCGGAGAGCAGAGCGACGATCGGGAGGGCGCGGGTCGGTTTCATGGGGGCTCCTGTGGGGCTGTCCGCGACCGAGCAAGCCGCGTGCCCTAGGTCACGGCGCTGAGCGGCGCAGGATTCGAGGCTGAATGAATGAGGAGGGTGAGCGCTGCCGACGCACTGAACCTGCGGCCGGGGAAAAAGACGTCACCCGTACCGAAGGTCCGAGGGGGGCCGGGCTCAAAGTCGGTCTGAGGAGCCTGGTTGGTCAGAGGGCTACCTCCTCGAGCGGGCACGGGCCGAGGGTCGGCGTGTGCGCGCAGCCTTAACCGTTAGGAGACACGCACCATGTCATGGGGTTTTTCGATTCGAAGTTCGATGGGTAGGGGGCTTCGGCTCGCCCCACTCCGAGGTTGGGGAGCCGCGCTCACGCTCGCCGCGCTCGGCAGTACGGCTGGCTGCGCCAGCGCTGGCGACTCGGGAGGCCAAAGTGCGGAAGTGGTCGGTGAGACGAGCCAGGCGCTCACGACGCACGAAACCGCGTGCAACGGAGACCCGCGCGTTTGGGAAGGCCTGGTGACGTTCGACGTGTGCGTCGGCGCGCGGATCTTCTTCGACGAGAAGTTCAACGGAAATGGCCGCACCTGCAGCTCCTGCCACCCCGCGAGCAACAACTTCACCATCGACCGAACGTTCATGCAGTCGCTGCCCGCCACGGACCCGCTGTTCGTCGCCGACGACCCCAGCTTCCCCCTTTCGGGCCTAGAGGTGCCGGAGCTCAAAACCACCGGTCTCATTCGCGAGAACTTGGACGGCTTCGGCGACCTCGATCACAGATTCGTCCTGAGAGGCGTCCCGCACCTGTTCTCGATGTTCACGAGCCTCGAGAGAGACGCGACGGACGGCACGAGCTCTGCGTTCGCAGAGCGCACGGGCTGGTCCGGTGATGGCGTG
This sequence comes from Polyangiaceae bacterium, assembly GCA_029266615.1. Classification (GTDB taxonomy): domain Bacteria; phylum Myxococcota_A; class Polyangia; order Polyangiales; family Polyangiaceae; genus PMG-095. The sequence continues at coordinate 40,149 of JAQSWN010000052.1, read as the reverse complement.
ACGGGCGGCACGCTGCGCGACTTCACGAACGGCGCGATCGAGCAGCATTTCACCAAAGACCTCGGCCGCACGCCGGGGACGTCCTTCCGCGTCGCGACCGCGAGCGAGCTGGATCGAGTGCGCGCCTTCCAGCTCGCGCTCGGGCGGCGCAACGAGCTGAACTTGAACAACGTGCACCTGAACGACTCGTTCGCCGAGCAGGGCCGCCTGGGCTTTTTGGATCCGCAGGTTGGGCGGTGCAACGAGTGCCACGGCAACGCGGGCGCCAACGCCCCCGCCACCGGCAAGAACGCCAACTTCTTCGGCAACTTCGACCAGTTCGCGGCGGACCATGCGTCGCTGCCGGTGCTGAACGGCGTCACGATTCGCGACGGCGGGTTCGGCGGCCAAAGCGTCCCCGCGCCGAACGTCGCGGTGAGCGTCAACACGCTCGTTCCGGACGGCTTCGGTGACGGCTCTTTCAACACCGCGCCGCTGATCGAGATGGCGGACACGGGGCCGTTCTTTCACCACAATAACGTGGGCTCGGAAGGGCCGGGCATCAACTTGCCCTCGGCGATCGGCTTCTACTCGAGCACGAACTTCAATGACTCTCCGGCCGGGCAAAAGCTCATTGCCCAGTTCGGGACGCCCATCACGCTGCCCGGGAACTCCATCATCGAGATCGCGGCCTTCTTGCGCGTGCTCAACACGTTCTTCAACTTGGATTTGGCGACGCAGCGCCTCAACGCGGCCAAGCGGATCAATCAGTCCTACTGGGATTACCGGAAGGACGTGCAGCACGGTTTGCTGAAGCTAGGGCGTGAAGAGGTCGCGGACGCGCTCAGGGTGCTGTCCAGCCCCGACGGCCCGCCGCTCCACGTCGCCGAGCAAGCCACGATTTCGAACGTCTTGGCCAAGCTCGACGCCGCGGTCGCCACGACCGACCCCGGGACGCGCTTGTTGCGCACCAACGAGGCCCTCTCCATGATCGCGGGGGTGCGGCCGAGCTTCGGTACCGGCGTGGCCTTCACGCTCGGCGCTGGCACGCTCATGTTCTGAGGAGACCGCCTATGAGGTCGTGAGCCCAAGCTCGGCGTCCGTCGCGCTGACACCGTATTTATCGGCGGGCGGCCACGGGCGCCCTCGCCAATGGGGCTCGAAAGAGAAGGACGAGCAGCGGCGCCCTGGCAGCAAGGCGCCGTTGCCCGCCCCCTTCGCGTAGTCGTAATAGAGCTTCACGATTTGCTCTTTGGTGACTTGCTGAGCCGCGGGGTGAGCCAGACACGCTTCGCGCCAACGCCGAACGCGAGCAAAGCGCGGATCGCCCGGTAACTCGAATTGCTCGTAGTACTCGAGGAACCAGAAGCGCATGAACATGGGCGTGAATACCGCCTCCGCCCACCCGAACTCCTCGAACAAGAACGTGTCGCTCGTCGCGTGCGCGACCAAGAAGGCGTCCAGGGCCGCGTAGCGTTCCTGCATCTTCGTTCGAAAGTCTGCGCGCCGCGCCGGATCCTGGTTCATGACCATTTTGTAGCCGGTGGCGACGAAGTCGCGCTCTTGCAGCGTGAGCAAGCTTTCGATGGCGCGCCGGTAGGGGTCACGCTCGGCGACGGGGCGCTCCGGGAAGCGTTGGTCGAGGTACTGCATCAACACCAGGCTCTCCGTCAGCACGCGTCCGTCTTCCAGCTCCAGCACCGGTAGCGCGGTCGTTCCTCGCGTCTTCGCGAGCAGCGCGGGGTCGCGCGGCTTCGTGATGTCGACGACCTCGAAGCGAACGGCTTGGGTTTGCCCTTTGAGGGCCAGCAGCACCTCGAGGCGTTGGCAAAAGGGGCAGACCGGGATGTGAAAGACGGTAGGCGACATTCAGATCCGTTTTTCTACTTGGGACGTGACGCTAGCTCCGAGCGCGGGCGTCGACAATCGTCGCTCAGAAGCGGCCCACGTCGCGTGGGGGTAATCCGAAGCGAGACTCCACTTTGATGGTGGCGTGGGACAAAACGTTCCCATCCGCGTCGAGCTGATAGTGGTGAACGAGCCCGCCCTGACGTTCGGCGTCCGCTACCACGCATTGGCCGCAGGCAGGCGCACACGCCACGCTCCCGAGCGTGAACGGCACGCCGTCGGACTTCAGCAACTCTCGCGCGCGGCCGCTCTCCACGTCCAGGGCCCACAGCGCGTCTTGCGCCTCCGCTTCGCCCAGAGCGGAGAAGCGCCCGAACGTCGTGAGCAGCAGCGTGCGGTCTCCGGCGTAGGCCCCGGACGAGCCGACCGGTGCCCCGCCCCACGCGCCGGCGGCGAGCACGCGCGCCAAGCGTGGTGCGGGCGTGAGCTCGACGAGGCCGACGCCCGAGAAGCCGGGCTGACTATTGCCATTCGAATCGGAGAGGGCGCTGCAAAACACGGCCAGCGCGTCGCCCGCGGGCGACAGCGCCATTCCGGAGCAGCCTCGCAAACCTTCGAGTACCAGCACGTCTTGCAGCGAGTCCGTTTCGGTATCGAGCATCGCGATGCGTGACGCGGCCGTCGACGTGAAGCCGCTCAGCGGCAGGGTGCCGAGCAGGACGTAGACGAAGCGCCCGACCATGACGAGCTTGTCGGGACGGGGCAGGTGCAGATCGCGGTCCTTGCCGAGAGCGCCGCGCAAATCGATGGAGTCGAGCAGCCGACCGGAGCTCGGGTCGACGACGAGCAGATCGCTGCCGTGGTCGAACCGCTCCCGATCGGGATCCCGGTTGTGACCGAAGCGCGCCACGTAGCCTTTCGTCGGCGAAATGCCGAGGAAGTCGTGCGGATTGGAAGGGAAGCCGGTGGAGACGTCGACGCTGCGCGAAAGCGCACCCGTCGCGAGCGAAAGCCAGAGCACGCGTGACGCCGAAGCCGCGCGGTCGATGAGCGGCAGCAGGGGCCCGGCCGCGCCGTCGGTCGGTAGGACGACGTCTCCGCTCAGCGAAACGCCCGCACCGCCCGCAAGGACCCGGCTCGAGGCGAGTGAGTCCGTGAGCACCGTGCCCTCCAAGCCCAGCAGCGCCACGTTCACGGATTGGTAATCCGACTCGACGACGCTGAAGCCACGGCCGCACGGTCCCGGCTCGGCTTCGGCTAGGTCTGGCACGCCGCCGCTCGGGGATGGCGGAGTCGGCACGTCACAGGCCGCGACCAGAAAAAGGCACGTCGCCAGCCGCCACGTCATCTGAGGCTGCCTTCGAGGCTGAGGTGGAAGCTGCGGCCGCTGAGTGGAACGCCCACTGCGTCCAGCTCGGCCGCGTTCGTCAGGTTGCGCACGGCGGCACGGAGGGCCAGCGTCTGGTCGCGCAGGAGGGCGCTGCCGTGCAAATCGAGCACGGTTTGATTTGGCACCACCAAGAGGCCAGCCGAGTCTGCGTACTTGGAAGCGCGGTGTAGCAGCCGTGCCCCAGCGCCCAGCCGTTCGATGGGGAGGCGGGCCCAGGGATCCCGCGTGAACAGCTCGGCTTCCAAGGTCGCGACGAGGCGCGAGCGGAACGGGAGAATCGCGTTCCGTTCCGAGCGCGCGGCGGTGACGTTCTTCGGATCCAAAAGCGTCGCCGCCCCGCTCAGCAGGAAGCAGCGATACAGCTCGATCGCCAGCGCCGACTCGAGGCCGAGCAGGCGCGCCTTGCCCACGTTGTACGGAGAGATCGCGGTCGGACTCGTCTGCCGGTAAGCGATGAGCTCTCGAGCCTCCCTCGCGAAGGCGAAGACGTCTGCCTGGAGCCGCCAGTCGCGAGCCGCGCCCTGGAGCCGAAAGCCAACGTCCACGCTCGGTCCGCGCTCTGCTTTCAGCGCCGCGTTGCCATGCACGTTGGCCGAGACGCCGTAGAGCTCTCCGAGGGTGGGGGTGCGCGCGTAGTGGCCGAGGTTCGCTCGCAACAGCAAGAAGTCCGTGAGCGTGGTCTTCACGCCCAACCGCAAGACGGGGCTCAGCACGGATGCTTGCCGCGCTTGGTCGGGGCTGCCCGCCGTGTCGCGCTCCACGGCCGCGGCGGCGACGACGCTCGCTCGCTCGCCGAAACGAAGCTCGCCGGCGATGCCCGGTCGGAGCAGCAGCCGCGCGGCTCGGACCCCGCTTTGGCCCGTGTAACCGGCGTCGATGTGCTCGCGCGCGACCGTGGCCGAAGGGATGAGCGAAACCGCGTCGGAAACGCGCTTCTCGAGCCGGGCGCTTTGTTCCAGCCTCTCACCGCTGGACCACGCGCTCGCCGCCGGAATCACCTCCCGCAAGGGGTCGGTCAGCGATGTCGTCGTGCGCAGGGCGCTCGTCACGAGCTGGAGAGAGCAGTCTTCGGCGCCCACCGTGCGTGCGCAGTCGACCCGCACGTTGACCGCGCCCAGCAGCCGGTCGGAGGCCGTGCGCGCCCGATCGTCGGGGAGCAAAGCCGTCCCCGGTGTGCCTTGCTCGCGGTAATAGCCGTGCAGGACGCCGAGCACGCGCACCCGCGGCGACGCGTCCCAACGGCTGATGCTCCACAGCGAATACGCAGAAAAGTCCGCATTCACGCGTGGCCTACGCTCGCCCTTCGAGTCGGCGAACGTCCAGTCGTTGTTCGCCGACTCCCTCCCGAGCATCAAGCTCGCGTTGGCGCGTGGGCCCGCGACGCCGGTCCTCACGAACAGGCCCCGTTCCCCGAAGCTGCCCAGCGACAAGCCGGCCCCCAAGTGTGAGCGCGCTTCGAACCGCGGCTCGAACGACACGGCGCCGCCCATGCTGGCTCGGTCCAGCTCGAGCGGAGAGCTGCCGCGATACACTTCCACGCGGCTCACGAGAGCCAGCGGCACCGTGGAGAGGTCTGCGGTGCCGGTCAGGTCGTCGTTCAGCCGCACGCCCGCCAAGTAGACGGGAGTCTGCGCGCTCGTTGCGCCACGTATCGAGGCCGTCGCCAGGTCCGAAGATGAGCCGGTGCGCGACACCTGCACGCCGGGGACCCTAGCCAGAACGTCTGCCGAAGAAGCCCCCGGCTCGCGCAGCTTCTCCCCTATCACCGCGGTAGACGCGGCCACGTCGTCGCGCCGGCCGATGGGCGCGAGCTGGCCACGCACCTCGACGGAGGTCTCCTCCGCGTGGACCAGCCCCGGTGCGAGGCCGGCCGGTACCAGCGCTAAGGCCAACGGCCAGCGCCGTGGCGCTACGCGCGGAGAGCGGAGCCGGACCGGGAGCACCAAATCGGCGCAGCAGCTAGCACGGAAACTCGGCCCAGCTCCTCCCGCATGCTCTCCCAGGCCTACATCCGTTCAGCCGTTGTCCGCCCTTGTGCCAAGGTCTGCGAAGAAACTGGCACAGGAACGGGTGGATCGGTCAGAATGAGCCCGTGTTTCGGAGTGGTTGGGCGTCGGGCGGTATGGCCCGGAGCTTGCTCTCGTCGCGGCAGAGATCCTCATGAACTTATCGGCGTTGGTTCGGTTCCTAGCAGGGGCGGCGCTCGCAGGCGCGCTCGCGACGGCGTGCGGTCGCGCGGAGCTACCCACCCTGGGTGGCTCGGACGACGGCGGTAGCGGTGGGACGACCAGCGGTGGGTCCTCGTTTGGCGGCAAGGGCGGCACGGCCGGCAGCAGCGGCGTTGGCGGCTCCGTCGCCGGCTCTTGCGGCAACGGCAGGTGCGATGCAGGCGAGTACGCCCAGGTGTGTCCGCAAGACTGCAGCACCTGCGGGGACGGCATATGCACGGAGGTAGAACGCGCCCAAGGCTGTGTGGACTGCGGCGGCGCCGTGTGCGGAAACTTCATTTGCGAGGCGGAAGAACCCGCGTTCTGCCCGCAAGACTGCCAGCCGAGCTGCGGCAACGGCGTTTGCGAGCCCGGATTGGGCGAGGGCGTCACCACCTGCGCCGACTGCGGCTGCGGAGACGGCATCTGCGATCAGTTCGAGCAGGGCAACTGCGTGGACTGCGGGACGTGCATGGGCGCGAGCTGCAACTGCAACAACGCCCGCTGCGACAAGGACGACTACTTGAGCTGCCCATGGGAGTGCAGCTGCGATTCGCGCGCGTGCGACCCGACTTGGGACGTCGTGAACGGCTGCGCCGAGCAGTGCCAGATCCCCTACACCTGCAACAACTACTCGTGCGATCCGCAGTACGACGACCTGAACAACTGCGGCTGGGAGTGCCAGACCTGTAACGATCCACGCTGCAACGTGGGCTACGACGCCGCCAACTCGTGCGCCTGGCAATGCCCCTACACGTGCAACAATTACCAGTGCGACCTGCAGTACGACGAGCTGAACAACTGCGGCTGGGAGTGCCAGACGTGCAACGATCCATCGTGTCAGGGCGACTACGACTACAACAACGGCTGCGGCGGCCAGTGTGAGCAGAACACTTGCGGCAACTTCAGCTGCGACCAAAACGACTACGTCTACGGCTGCGCTTCGGAGTGCCAAACCTGCGGCAATGGCATCTGTGACTTCGGTTACGACGCCTCGAGCGGTTGCGGCCAAGAGTGCACCTGCAACAACGGCGCTTGCGACGGCACGTGGGACGCCAACAACGGCTGCCCCTGGGAGTGCGCGAGCTGCGGCAACGGCAAGTGCGACATCGATCTCGACTTTTCGAACCAATGCGCCTGGGAGTGCCAGACGTGCGGCAACCAGCTGTGCGAGCAGGGTTACGACCAGAGCGCGGGCTGCCCCAAAGAGTGCGGGCTGACCTGCAACAACATGCAGTGCGACCTGGGCGATTGGACTAGCTGCTCGGCGGAATGCAAAAACTGCGGCAACGGCACGTGCGAGTCGGACGAGGACCCGAGCTCTTGTCCGGATTGCACCTGCGGGGACGCCGTCTGCAGCGGGACGGAAGACGCCAAGAGCTGCCCGCAAGACTGCGTGGCCATGGGCAGCTGCGGCAACGGCAAGTGCGACGCCGGCGAGACCGCCGCGAGCTGCCCGCAAGACTGCGCGGTCATGGGCAGCTGCGGCAACGGCAAGTGCGAAGCGGGTGAGGAGACTTCTTGCCCCCAAGATTGCTGCGGCGACGGCAAGTGCACCGCCAACGAGAAGTACTACTGCGTGACGGACTGCGGCACGACCTGCGGGGACAACGCTTGCCAAATCACGGACGTGCTCCTCTGCCCGGCCGAGTGCGGCATTACCGGCGGCGGCGGGTTCCCCCTCCCGATCTGAGACCACGAGCGAACTCGCGGGCTCTTTCCGGGCCCGCGAGGAGCCACGGATCGAGCGTCGTTTGCCCGCCCGGGGGCCGGGTCTTTTCAGGCGGAGGATCGGAAAGTATGCTGTGAGGCTCCGAGTCGTCATGCCCGCTCCGAGCCTCACTCAACAACGCGAAGTAGCCGCTCGGGTCGCTCACTGGCTAGTGGACAAGGGCCGGCCCGACGAGGCCGTCGCCCTGCTCGCGGCCTGGGCAGCGACCCACAACGACAGCGAAGGCCAGCACCTGCTCGCCGAAGCGCTGCGCATCGACCCCGGCGCCAAGGTCGCGCAAATGGCGTTCGAGCGCATGGAGGGCGTGACGGGCGATCACGCGGTTCTGGACCAAGCCATCGCGCACTTCGGCGCGCAAGAAATCGCGCGGCTGGAAGCCGAGATGAAGCGGCCGAGCTTTCGGCGCGCTCAGATGGGCTTCAACAACAACATCAAGTTCCAAGACCAAGTCTTCCACGTGCAAACGGAAGACAGCGGCTTGGACCAGCCCCACATCATCACGCACTTGTTCGCGGATGGTGGGCGCGTCATCAAGAGCCACAAGCGCTCCTACGTAGACGCGGTATCGCGCGCGGACGTCGCCGAGTACGTGCGTGGGCTCATGAAGTCGCAGCACCTCGAGATGGTGCTCATGCTGCGCGAAGGCCGCTTCGACAACGTCATCGCCGGCCGCGAGGTGGGCGGCATCCAGCTCCTCACGGAGCCGCCGAACGTCGACAACATCAAGAAGCTGGCCAGCCAGAAGAAGCAGCGCGCGGAGACGGGCGCGACGCCGCTCTCGTCGGCCGCGCCGCGCGTTCCCACGCCGGTCCCAGCACCAGCCGCGGCGAAGGCCGCCGACGTTGCCGCCGCCGCGCCGGCTCCCAAAGCGCTCTTCACGCTCCATGTGCTCCGGAGCCTCACCGGGGGACCCGAGCGGTACGACCCGACGGGAACGGAGGCCCTCATCGGCGCGGCCGGCCTCGTCAACATGCCGGGCGAGCGCTTCTGCCACCCAGAGGAAGCGCTGCTCAGCTTCCGAGACGGCCGGCTCTGGCTGGAAGACTTGGAAGGCGGCAACGGCGTCTTCTTACGGATTCGTTCGCCCGTGGAGCTGGAGATGCTGGACGAGTTCGTCGTTGGCGATCAGCTCTTGCGCATTCAGAAGAACCCGGTGCCGGACGACGGTCCCGATCCGGATCCGACTTATTTCTATTCGTCGCCCAAGTGGCCGTCGTCGTTTCGTGTGACTCAGGTCTTCGAAGGCGGAGCGGACGGGTGCTGCGTCGTCGCCCGCGGCAACACGCTGCAGATCGGCTCGGCGGTAGGGGACCTCGTGTTCCCCGACGACCCGCTCGTGGCCGAGCAGCATTGCTTGATCGAGGAGCAAGCGGGCGCGATGGTGCTCACGGATCTAGGGACGCGCACCGGCGTCTTCGTGCGCATTCGTGGTGAGCAGGAGCTGGCCCACGGCGACGAGCTGCTCATCGGCCGCACGCGCCTGGTCGTGGACCTGGCGCGAAGCGCCGCCTGACCGCCGCTTCCCTCCGCGAAAGAACCCACAAAAGGCAGAAGGCCGAGCCACTAGGACTCGGCCTTCGCCATTTTCCCGCTCCGTTAGGAGCAGGAAGCGCTCACTTCGCGGGCTCAGCGGCCGGAGCGGCAGCGTCAGCCGGAGCAGCAGCCGCGTCCGTGGCCGGAGCAGCGGCGTCGGCCGGGGCGGCGTCCGCCGGCTTGTCTTCCGGAGCGGCAGCAGCGGCGTCCGGCGTGGCCGGCTCGGGGGTGGCTTCGCCACCGCAAGCAACCGCGAGAGCACAAACCGGAACGAGCGCGATCAAAGAACGAATCGACATATGGGGATCCTCCTAAATGCCAAGCCCGAGAGGCTTGGACCTGAGACAGACGCTCGAGTACCGCAAACCGGCTCACGCACAAAGCTCAAACACGCCCAGTACTTCAGTAACTCTAATTAAATCAGGTATTTATCGACAGTGGGCTTGATGGCCGGACGATTTGAGCCGAAATCGCGAGCTGCTGCGTCCATCATTCGGGCCGCCAAATGGGAGCCACCAGCCGATCACCGCGCCTCCGGTTGATCTCGTCCGAAGCCTTGGACGAGGTCGCGTCGGGCGTCCCCTCGAGCGGGGTTCAAACCTTCCAAGAGGAGGAGAGCGTCGACGAAGAGCTCGTGGTCCGCGCGCGTCGCGCCGAGATGCCCGCGTTCGAGAGCCTCTATCGGCGGCACGCCGCGTTCGCGTTCAACTTGGCGGTGCGCATTCAGGGCAGCTCGGCGGACGTGGAAGACGTCGTTCACGATGCGTTCTTGAGAGCGCAGGAGCGCCTGCCAGACCTGCGCGACTCCTCGGCATTTCGTCCCTGGCTGGGGAGCATCGTCGTGCGGCTGGTCCGCACGCGGCTGCGTCGCCGCAAGCTGCTCGGCGCGCTCGGCCTCACCGCGCCGGAGCCGGTGGAGATCGACAGCATCGCCGCGGTGGACGCGGATCCGGAGGCGCGCGCCTTGCTGGCGCAGGTGTACGCGCTGCTACAAACTTTGGCCGCGGACGACCGCATCGCGTGGACGCTGCGGTACGTCGAGCGACACCGTTTGGAAACGGTCGCCGTGATGATGGATTGCTCACTAGCGACGGCCAAGCGGCGCATCGCTCGGGCTCAGCGCTTTCTTACCGAGCACTTCGTGGCTCCCTTTTCTCGAACGGCAGAATGACGCGCGCAAGCTTTCCAGATATCCCGCCGGAAGCCCTCCGGAACAACGCCTCGACCGAGCGGGTCGAGCGCGTGTGGCGCAGGCTCGAGCTGGACGTCGCCGGCGCGCCGCGCACGCGAGGGCTCGGTTGGTGGTGGGCGCCCGTCGCCGCGGCGGGCATCTTCGCGTTGGGGGTAGCGGTGGGCGCGCGTCTCCGCGCTCCGACGATGGAAGTCGCGGCGGTGGCAGAGCCCCGCACCGCGTTGCCGGCGCCGGGTGGTGGACCCGTGGCGGAGCCGATCGCCTCGGTGGAGGAGCCTCACACCCCGCCCGCGCAAAAGCGGGTGCGCTCGCGGCACGCCACGAGAGCGGAAGACAGCAACGAGGAGTACACGCCCACCTATGGAGAGCCCTCGGGCTTCACCGCGACGGAGCCTCCAACCGTGGTGGAGGTCGCTGAGTGGGAGAAGCTCGCGGAGTCAGGAGACTTCCGCGCCGCCAAGGCCGCTGTGGATCGTGACGGCGGTTTCGAGCGCGCCGCGGCGCGCGCCTCGGCGAGCCAGCTGCTCGTCCTGGCGGACGTGGCGCGCGCGTCCGGCAGCCGCGAACAAGCGACGCAAGCGCTGCGACGGGTGCTCTCGTCGTACCTTTCCGCTCCGGAAGCCCCTATCGCGGCGTGGACGCTCGGCAACTTGTTGGAACAGGCGGGCGACCGGTCCGGCGCGGCTGACGCGTATGCGACGTATCGGCGCTTGTCACCGGCGGGAGACTTCGCCGAAGATGCCGCCGCCCGTCAGGTGGACGCGGCGCTCTCCCAAGGGAACCTGGAGCTTGGTCGCCGCGCCATGGAAGAGTACGCGCAGAATTTCCCAACCGGGCGACGTCTGGCGGAGCTGCGGAAGCGCCTGGTGGCGCTGGAAGCTCCGGCCGCGGACGGCAGCGCGAGCCCCGCGCCCGAGCCGGAAGACAGCTCGGAAGACGACAGCGCCGAGCCAAGCGCCGATGCGCCGGGCACCTCGCCGGCTCCTCCCAGCGAACGCTGAGCGGCTCCTCGCCGCGCTGCTGACGTTCTTCATCCTGAGCGTCGCGTTCGCGGCGCCCGCGCGCGTGGTGGTAGAGATCGACGTCGCGGCCGAACGCGCGGTGGACGCGCGGAGCGCGCGGCGACTCATCGCGCTGGAGCTGGCAGACGTCGCGCTGCCGCGGCAAAACGCAGGCCGACCAGCTGAGCTCTTCGTGCGGGTGCTCGGGCGTGAAGGCGGCAGCTTGCGGCTGGAGCTGTGGGAGCGCGGCGAGTTCCACGGCGCGCGTGCGCTCAACGGTGCGGGAGAGAACCCGCAGCTGTTCGCGCGCCGTGTCGCCCTGGCCGCCGCAGAGCTCGGGCGGCGCTTGGCGCGCAAGCGCGAGGCCGCGCTGCAGCGTGATGCGCGACTCAAGCTCGCCCGCGAAGAGCGCGAGCGGCGTCGTCGCGAGGGCACTCAGGACGGACCGGTGGCGCTGCGCTCGGAGCTGGGATTCGCCTTCGTGCCGGGACGGCTGTGGCTGGGCGGGTCCAAGGTGACCTCGGAGCTGACGCTGCGCGGCGCGCTGCGGCTGGACATCGGAGCCGAGGGGTGGGCCGGGCACTTACGCGCGGTGGGAGGCTCCGCACTCTACGGGGTCAGCCTCGGTCCTGCCTACCGGGTCTCACTCTCGCCGAGCGTGGATTGGGACGTGGCGGCGCGCGCGTCCGTGCTCTCGCTGCAAGTGCCCGCGAGTCGCTCGCTGGACGCCATCCCCGGACAGCAGGGGTCGTGGACGGCGTTGGTCGCGCTTTCGACACGGCTCGAGCTTCGCCTCACGCGGCAGGTGCGCGCCCACTTGGGGCTCGAAGGTGGCGGGCTTCTTCGAGCCGTGAGCTACGTCGGCCGCGCAGGGAACGAAGACTTGCGCGGGCCTTGGGCCAGCGCCGCCCTCGGCCTGGTCGTCACGCCACCGTGAGCTACGAAAATCGGCAACCCGGACCGCGCTAGGGCGGGCCGGGTTGCCGTAGGTCCGACCGGCGTCAGCCGCCGGAGTGAAAGAACAGCGGCCCGGGGTGAGGGGAGCACCCCGAGCGCGCTGAGGAGAAAAACAACGGGCCTAGGCGAGGGGAAAACGCCTAGACCCGTTGGGAAAAGGCAACAGGCTGCAGTGAGGGGATTGCACTACAGCCCGTTGAGGAGAGGACAGCGGTCGGTCGCCAGGGGATGGGGCAACCGCCGCTGAGAACGGGGCGGCGACACTCGAGGGGAGACAGAAACAGAGGGGGGGAGGAACAGAGGATGAGTCACTTGGGGAAGCTGGTGAGCTCCGAGTGTCGCCTGCCCAACTTGTATTGCAGCAGGCGTGCCAACGGTTCCGTCACCAGATTTCAGTGACTTAGACCCGCTCACCCTCCAGGTTTGTGTCTCACTCGAGAACTATGTTTCAGATGTGGATCCCGATTTCGCCTCGGTCTGAGAACCGAACAGCGCTTCGCGATCGGCACGAGTCAAACTGACGAACCGCCCTTCGATCCGAAAGCCCTCTCGGCCGTCCGGCAAGGGGGCTCGCCGGCAGCCGCGCACCTTGACTCGCACCGTAGTCAGACGAGCGTCACCCCGATGGGTTGCTTCGAGGGTCGAACCGGGCGGAGACGGCGCGCTCGACGCGACCGTCACGAAGTCGTCCGAGTGCTCGACGATGAAGGCGTCGCCCCCGCCTCGTTGCAGCTGCAGCGGTACGGGGGCGTGAGGCACCAGCTTGCTCATCCCTTGCGGCCTCTTCTCATCGCGGCCTCGGCTTCTCGGTCGGCCACCTTCGCGCGCAAGGCGTGGCGCTTGTCGTGCACCTTTTTGCCGCGCGCGATCGCGAACTCCAGCTTCGCCCGACCGCTCTTGATGTAGCACTTGGTGACGATGAGGGTCATGCCCTCACGCTCGACCTGAATCGTGAGCTTGTCGATCTGCTCGCGGTGCAGCAGGAGCTTGCGCGGGCGGCGTTCTTCGTGGCCGAAGGACGCGTGCTTGAGCGGCGGGATGCGCATCCCTTTGACCCAGGCCTCGCCTCGCGCGTCGATGTCCACCCAGGCGTCGGTCAGGTCCGCCGTGTTCTCGCGGAGCGAGCGCGCTTCACTGCCGATCAAGGCGAGCCCGGCCTCGTAGCTATCGCCCAGCTCGTAGTCGAAGCTGGCGCGGCGATTCTTCGATACCAGGCGATCGCCGCCAGGATTTTTCTTGTCTGCCGCCATTGCTCGATCCGGGGGCGGCAATATGAGGGGTGCGCCGCCTTTCAGCAAGCGCACAGTCGCCGCTACTTGAGGAGATCCGACACTTTTTGCGCGATGCCGAAGATACCTAGGCACATCTCGTCCAAGGTTTCTTCGCCGAGCCGCACGTCGCGCGGTGCGCTCAGGCCCTGCTCGGCCAGCGCGTTTTGCACGAATGGGTTACCCATGCTGTTGTCGTACGTGCAGCGCAGATTGAAGACGTCCCCACCTTTGGCGGACGGGGCTTGGTCTATCGGGACGTCCAAGAGGTAGCCGCGCTGCCAATTGAAGTCCCAACGCGGGGTCGCCAAGAGGCACTCTTCCGCGGGCTCGTCGCCGGCCACGGCGCGGGTGATGCCGATGCGCATGTCCGTGCCCACGTAATGCATGTGCGAGCCGACCGCCCACAGCTTGTAATCCGCCTGCGCGCGCGGAAGTGGCAACAGCATGGACTCCGTGTGGTCCACCGCGCCTGCCGGAATGCGAAATTCGGGAGCGCTCGTCGAGTCGCTCGGACCCGCTTGCAGGCCCATACCGTTAGCCATAGGCCCGCGCGCATTGCCGATGAGCGTGAGCGTGCCGATGTAGTCCGGGATTCCTGCCCGATAGCCGCGGAGCTGCACGGAGGTGGAGTCGTCTACCTGCGGCGCGCCGCTCGGGTGGTAGTGAACCTGCATCACGATTCGGCCCGTGCTGGGCAGCGCCATGGCCACTCCCGCCGGCGCCGTTACGGGCGTTGCCCCCGGCGCCCATGCCATCAGCAAACCCGGAGAGTCGAGCTGTGGGCCCCCGAAGCAATCATAGTAGCCCTTCTCGCCCGCGAGCTGGGCGCTCTTGCCCGCACTGTCCGTGTACACCAAGACGTGATGCACGATAGCGGCGTTGCCGGGGTGCACTTGGGCGCCGTCGATGAGGACACGGTCTCCGAGCAGCGCGGCTTCGGGGCCCGTCGATTTCAGCGGCGTGAAGTCGGGGGCGAGAGAAAAGCAGATGAACTTGTCCGCGGAGCCCTCGATGGTCACCGACGCGGGGATTTTTACCTCCAAATCCGCGTCGGCCAAATCCAGCTCGGCCGGTTGCGGAACGGGCGCGGCCAATTCCGCGTCGCCTTCGGGACAGCCCGCGTCGTTCCAGCGCTTGAACAGCTCGACCTGCGATGCGCTCAAGCGCGGGTCGTCTTTGAAGCCGAAGCGCGGCTGGCAGTCGTCGGTTTCGCGCGCCAAGAAGGGCGGCATGGTGCCGGCGCGAAGCGGTGCGTCGAATGTCGGGCTCCACATCTTGGCTTGCTCGTAGGTCTGCAAGCTGAACGGCGCGATGCCGCCGTCTTGATGACAACCGGCGCAACGCTCGGCGACGAGCGGAGCGATGTCCTGGTGCCACGTGGGTACTTCGCCCGTCGCGGACCCGGCGCTGCCGGACCCGCCGACGTTGGGAGAGCCGCCCGAGGTCGTGCCGCCGCCACTTCGGTTGGGCGCTTCGGACGTGCTGCCGCACGCGACGAGTGAGAACGTGAGCGCGAGCACCTGAAGAGAGCGAGCTTTCACTCGCCTCAGGCTAGCGGGAAGCGCTCAGCGCAGCACGGAAATGTCGCGGAGCTGGTAGGTGTTTTGACCGTGATTGTGCAGGTGGAAGAACACCTGCCCACCTTGTGCGATGGCGCAAGGAGACGGAAAGCGCTCGCTGTAGACGTTAGCCTTGCTCGGGATGGGGATGGTTTTCTCCCAGGCGTCGCAGGCCTCGAATCGAAGCCGCAGCTCCGCGCTCGCTGGCTCTGCGGCGTCCAAATCGAAATGACTCACGTTCACGGAGAGCTCTTGGCCTTCCTCCACGTCGGAGCCAGCACCGGCCGCCACGGTGATGAAGCCACACTCGGTGGTGTCGAGCTCGAGCCAGCTCTGCTCCTCTTCCACGACCACGCCGGGAGCCTCGCACTCAGGCGGTGATTCTTCGTCGACGAAGGGGTCGACCTCGCGGGCGATCGTCCCCCAGTCCTCGACCCCGACCAGCGACTGGAAAGTCGTCTCTTCGTCGGTGATCGGATGGTCATGGTCGCCACAGCCGAAGAGAAAAAACATCATCGCGGGGATGACCCGAGCGCGCATGGAACCAGGACTACAACGACGGCGACCTGCTGTGCAGCTCGGCCGAGCGGCGTCGATAGGGGAGTGCATTGCGGCGCTTTGAAGCAAGGAGCGTACCATCGGCCCGCGGTCGTGATACTTTGTCGCCGTGGACGGAACGAAACAGCCGGGGGTGGAGCGCGCGGGAGCCGACGCCAAGAGGCGGCGCGTGGCGAATTCTCGCATACCCCGCAAGGTATGGGCGCTCATCATCGGTCTTTCGGCGCTCTCGCTCGTCGTCCCCTTGCTGCTGCGGGTCTTCGTGTTGGAAGCGTTCCAAATACCCGCCGGCTCGATGTACCCGTCGCTGCTCATCGGCGATCATGTCTTCATCACCAAGTGGGGTCACGGTTGCGAAGAGTGCGCGCCGGAGCGCGGAGCCGTGTTCGTCCTCCGCTACCCCGGCTCCACGACGGACTACGTGAAGCGCGTCATCGCGCTGCCGGGCGACTCACTCGTCGTCGACCGTGGCGTGCCGGTGATCAACGGCTGGAAGGCGCCGCGCTGCCCCCTGGGCCACGCCCGGGTTGCCGAGGCCGACGGTAGAGAGTTGGGGTACGAGTTTTTCGTAGAGTTCTTGTCGGGCAACGCGTACGTCGTCGTGCACGAGGACGAACGCGACGATGGCGTGCAGGGGCCCTACCAGGTCGGACCGAACGAAGCCTGGGTGCTTGGCGACAATCGAATGAACAGCTCGGACTCGCGCAGTTGGGGCGACGGCAAGGGCGCGGGCGTTCCGTGGAAGAATTTTCACGGGCCAGTCCGTGCTCTGTGGATGCCGCTGGAGCGCGCCGGTTCGTTCGGCGCGGGACCGCCCAAGTTGCCCGAAAGCGCCGCCGCATTCGCGCCTCAGCTCGAGCGCTGTCTTGCCGCGGCGCCGTCGCTCGCGGAGAGCACGCCGCCGCGCCGCTGAGCGGATTGTCAGACCCGGTAGGCGGCATTAGGTTGCCCGTCCCCGGATGAAGACCATTCTCGAAGGCGCACGCACCCACAATCTGCAAGGGGTGGACGTGGCGCTGGAGCCGGGGCAAGTCGTCGCGATCACCGGGGTGAGCGGCGCCGGCAAGAGCAGCCTGGCGCTGGATACCTTGTACGCGGAGGGCCAGCGCCGCTTCGTGGAGAGCTTCAGCCCCTACGCGCGGCAATTTCTGGAGCGCCTGGAGCGCCCGCCGATGAAGCGGCTGGAGCCCGTGCCGGCCGGCATCGCGGTAGATCGCCGCGCGCCCGTGAAGAGCTCGCGCTCCACCGTCGCCACGATGGCGGACATCGAACCGTACTTGGCCGCGCTGTTTTTGCGTGAGGCCGTGCCAGTCTGCCCCGATCACGAGCTGCCCGGGGTAGAGCTCACAGTGGAGCTGGCGAGCGAGCGCATCGAGATTGCGAGCGGCTCCGGTCGTGCGGTCGTGAGCTACGCGGTCGCGATCCAGAGTCGCGAGCAGTACTTGGAGGTGCGCGAGCAGCTGGCGCGCGAAGGCTACCGGCGCCTGCTCATCGCGGGCGAAACGATAGATCTCGATGTGGTCAAGCCGTCGGTCGCCGCCAAGCAGGCTCTCCTGCACGTCGTGGTAGATCGCTTCGGCAGCGGCAAAGATCGCCCGCGGATTGCCGCCGCCGTGGAGTCCGCGTGGCAGCGCGGCGCCGGCGCGCTTCACCTGCACATCGAAAAAGAGCAGCTGATTCTGCGGCAAGGGCTCTCTTGTCCGAAGTGCGCCAAGGCGCTGGAGGCCGCGCGCGCCGGCTTGTTCAGCTACGAGTCGCCGGTCGGCGCCTGCCCCACGTGCCGCGGCTTCGGGCGCACCCTCGGCGTGGACCTCACGAAGGTGATTCCGGACCCTTCGCGCAGCGTCGACGACGGCGTGGTGCGGCCGTGGCGGGGCAACTCCACCAAGTGGGAGCGGGCCGAGCTGAAAAAGCTTTGCGGGCGTCACGGCATCCCGACGAACAAGCCGTTCTCGGCCCTGAGCGCGGCCCATCAGAAGCTCATCGTCGAGGGTGACGGGAGTTGGCACAAAAATCTGTTCCCCGGCGTCCTCGGCTGGTTCAAGTGGCTGGAGACCAAGACTTACAAGATGCACGTGCGCGTGCTCTTGGCGCGCTACCGCTCGTACGACGAGTGCGCCTCCTGCGGCGGCCGCCGCTTGAACCCGAACGCGCTCTCCTACCGCGTCGGCGGACTGAGCATCGCGGACTACCACGCGCTCGAAATCGGAGACGCGCGGGCCCGTATCGACGCGCTGAAGACGGCTTCGGCTCAAGGTGACCTGGCCCGGCGTGAGCTGTCGAGTCGGCTCGGGTACTTGGACCGCGTCGGGCTCGGGTACCTCACGTTGGACCGCCAAGCGCGCACGCTCTCGGGCGGAGAGGCGCAGCGCGTGACGCTCACGGCCGCGCTCGGCACGTCGCTGCACAATGCTCTGTTCGTGCTGGACGAGCCGAGCGTCGGTTTGCACCCGAGCGATGTTCTGCCGCTCGCAGAGATGGTGCGCGAGCTGGCCGAGCGCAACAACATCGTGCTCGTCGTGGAGCACGATCCGCAGCTGATTGCGGCGGCGGATCGTGTGCTCGAGCTGGGGCCCGGCGCGGGGGCGGACGGCGGGCGCATCGTGCTGGACGCGACGCCCGACGCCGCGCGCACGGCCGGCACCGCGACGTCGCGGGCACTGGGCGGCGTCGCGCGTCGCGCCGAAGGAGTGCGCACGCCGAGCGGCTTTTTGAAGCTGCGCGGGGTGAGCGCCAACAACCTTCGGGACGTGGACGTGGACGTGCCGCTCGGCGTGGTGTGCGCGGTGACGGGGCCGAGTGGCTCGGGCAAGAGCACGCTCACGGTGGACGTGCTGTACCGCGCGCTCGCTCGGCACTTCGGCGACTTCGACGAAGAGCTGCCCGGCGCGCACGGTTCGCTCAGCGGGCAGGAGCAGCTCGAGCGCGTTTCGCTCGTGGACCAGTCGCCGCTCGGCCGCACCTCGCGCGGCAACCCTGCCACTTACACCAAAGCCTGGGACGGCATCCGCAACCTGTACGGCAAGGAGCCCACCGCCGTGGCGCGCGGGCTCACGCCGTCACACTTCAGCTTCAACGTCGAAGGCGGGCGTTGTGACGCGTGCAATGGCGAGGGCTTCGAGACGGTGGAAATGCAGTTCTTGGCGGACGTCCGGCTTTTGTGCCCGGTGTGCCAAGGCCTCCGTTTCAAGCCGGAGGTGCTGGCCATCGAACGCCAAGGCGTGAGCATCGCGGACGTGCTGGAGATGAGCGTCTCTCGGGCCCTCGAGACGTTCCGCGCCGAAGCGCCGATCCAACGCGCGCTCGGGCCGCTCGCTTTGCTCGGGCTCGGTTACTTGCGCCTCGGTCAGCCGCTCACCACGCTCTCGGGCGGGGAAGCGCAGCGGCTGAAGCTGGCGCGCGCCTTGAGCGAGGAGCTGCGCGGCACCCTGCTCATCCTCGACGAGCCGAGCGCGGGCCTGCACGTGGACGAAGTGAAGCAGGTGCTGCACGCGCTTTCCGCGATCGTCACCGCGGGCGGCAGCGTGCTCGTCGTCGAGCACGATCTGGACGTCATCGGTAGCGCGGACTACGTCTTGGATTTGGGGCCCGGCGCGGGGTCACGCGGCGGCCAGCTGCTCGCGTTCGGCCCGCCCCGTGGTCTCTCGCACCCAGAATCGAAAACGGCGTCTGCGCTTTCGAGCTACTTCGCACAAAAAACCAAGAAAGAAGGCGCGACCAAGGCGAAGAAGCTCCGCGCCCGGCCGCCCACCGCTTCCGTGCACGAGCTGTCGGTCGTGCGTGCTCGCGAGCACAACCTCAAGGACGTATCCGTCGAGATTCCGCACGGCAAGCTCACGGTCGTGACCGGGCCGAGCGGCTCGGGCAAGAGCTCGCTCGCCTTCGACGTCGTATTCGCGGAAGGGCAACGGAGATTTCTGGAGACGCTGACGCCCTACGCACGGCAATTCCTGCCGACGATGCCGCGACCGGACGTGGACCGAGTGAGCGGCGTGCCGCCCGCGATCGCGCTCGAGCAGCGCACCACGCGCGCCGGTGGCAAGTCGACGGTCGCGACCGTGACGGAGGTCGCACACTACCTGCGGCTCCTGTTCGCAAAGCTCGCGGTGCTGTACTGCCCGGATCACGACGAGCCCATCTCGCACACGACCGCGGACGCGGTTTTCGCTCACGTCAAGAAGAGCGGCGCCGGGCAAGCGCTCCTCGCGCCCGTCGTGCAAGCACGCAAAGGCACGTACATGGACGTGTTCACGGCCGCCGAGCGCGCCGGGGTCTCGCAGGCATACGCCGACGGCAAGCTGGTGGAAACGAGCGACCCGCCGCGCCTCGCGAAGACGAAGGAGCACACCATCGACTTGGTGGTGGTCCCGAAAATCGACACCAAATCGGTCACCCGCGAAGACTTCGAGCGGGCGCTCAAGCTCGGTGCCGGCGCCGTCAAATTGCGCAATCCGGCTGGAAAGGAGCAGCTGCTTTCGCTGCAAAGCGCTTGCCCGAAGTGCGGCTTCTCCGCGCCCGAGCTGGACCCGCGCTGGTTCTCGTTCGCCACCAAACAAGGCAAATGCGAAACGTGCGAGGGCGCCGGCGTCATCGAAAAAGAGCCGACGAAGAAGCGCGGTCGCAAAGCCGCCGAGCCCGTTGCGGAGCCGCCCACCCCGTGCCCCACGTGCCACGGCGCGCGCTTATCACCGATCCCTCGCGCCGCGCGCTTCGACGGCGAGCACTACCACGAGGTGGTGGCGCGCTCCGTCTCGAGCTTGCTCGGGCGGCTGGAAGGGTTGCACTTCAACGGCGACGCGGCGCGCATCGCGGAGCCGATCTTGGCGGAGCTCCTGCGGCGCGTGCGCTTCCTGGTCGAAGTCGGGCTCGGCTACTTGAGCTTGGATCGCTCGGCGGCGACCCTCTCCGGCGGAGAGATGCAGCGGCTGCGGCTCGCCGCGCAGCTCGGCGCCGGCCTCACGGGCGCGCTCTACGTGCTGGACGAGCCGACGATCGGTCTCCACCCGCGCGACACCGCGCGGCTCATCGGCAATTTGCGAAGCTTGGTGGAGCTGGGCAGCACGGTGCTGGTGGTAGAGCACGACTCAGAGACGATCTTGGCCGCAGATCACCTGATTGACCTGGGGCCCGGCGGCGGCTCGCGCGGCGGAAGAATCATCGCCGCGGGGGCGCCTGCGGAGGTGTGTGCGCACGCGGATTCGCCGACCGGTCGCGCTCTCTCGGCGCCCGCGGACCTGCGTGAGCCGCTGCCAATCCCGGCCAAGCATGACCAACTCAAGCTCACTGGGGCGAGCGCTCACAACCTGAAAAACGTGGACATGACCGTGCCGCTCGGGCGCTTCACGGTCGTGGCGGGCGTGAGCGGCTCCGGTAAGAGCACGCTCGTCCGCAAGGTGCTCTTGCCGGCGGTGCGCCAGAAGCTCGGCCTGGTGACGGAGCCGCCCGGACCGTTTCGCGCGCTTACCGGTGAAGGGGGCCTGAAGCGCGCCGTATCCGTCGACCAATCACCGATCGGCCGCACACCGCGCTCCGTGCCTGCCACCTTCCTGGGCATCTGGGATCAGATCCGCAAGATTTACGCGGCCACGCCGGACGCCAAGCTGCGCGGCTTCGAGCCGTCGCGGTTCTCGTTCAATACCGGACGGGGTGGCCAGTGTCCGACCTGTGAAGGGCAAGGCGCGATCACGCACGAGATGAGCTTTTTGCCGGACGTCGTATCGGCTTGCCCGACGTGTGACGGTTTGCGGTTCGAGCCGCGGACGCTGGACGTCCGCTACATGGATCGCAGCATTGGAGACGTGCTGAAGCTCACCGCCGAGGAAGCGGCGCGCGTCTTCGAGAATCACCCGAGCATCGCCGCGCCGCTTCGCACGCTCTCGGATCTGGGCGCCGGCTACATCGCGCTCGGCCAAGGTTCGCACACCCTCTCCGGCGGTGAGGCGCAGCGCCTCAAGCTGGCGGCAGAGCTCACTCAGAAGCCGAGCCAGGTCGAAACGCGCGGCACCCTCTACGTGCTGGACGAGCCGACCACCGGCCTGCACTTGGCGGACGTGACGAAGCTAATGAGCGTGCTT
This sequence comes from Polyangiaceae bacterium, assembly GCA_029266615.1. GTDB lineage: Bacteria > Myxococcota_A > Polyangia > Polyangiales > Polyangiaceae > PMG-095. The sequence continues at coordinate 18,848 of JAQSWN010000052.1, read as the reverse complement.
TCTCGCCTCGTCGACCGGGGCGACACCCTCGTCGTCATCGAGCATCACCCCGAGGTACTGGCGGGCGCGGATCACCTGATCGAGCTCGGGCCGGAGGGCGGTGAGCGCGGCGGAAACGTCGTTGCATCCTGTGCGCCCCGCGCGGCCGCGCGCCTGAAAACACCGACCGGTGTCGTCCTAAAAGAGCTATTTCGCCGCTCGTTGGGACGGTCTACCCTGGCCGGCTGATGTTCTACCTCAACCGCGGCGGCGGGCCCGAAGGACCCTACGAAGAGGGTCGCATCGCAGCCATGATTCACTCGGGTGAGCTCACGCAAGGCGGCGTGTGCCCGGTGGGACAAAACCAATGGTGGGCTCTGAATCAGATCCCGGCCTTCGCCCAAGCGCTTGCCCAGCGCGCGGCCGCGTCCGCTCCAACCCCTGGGGGTTATGGGCCTCCGCCGGCTGGCCACGGCGCTCCGCCGGGGTACGGGCCACCGGCTGGCTACGGCGCTCCGCCCGCGCAACCGCCCGTCTATGGTCCGGCGCCGACGGCCTACGGGCCCCCTGCCGCGGCCGCGCCGCCGGTCGGCGCCGGCTATGGCCCTGGCCCCACTGCTCCCGGGTACGGCCCGCCGCCGGGACCCACCTCCGGCGGCTACGGTCCTCCCCCGGGCGCGGTGCCCAACCCCGGCGCGCGGCGCACGATCCCCGGCGAGAAGAAGAAGGGCGGCCGCACGCTGCTCATCGTCGGTCTCGTGTTCGTGCTGCTGGCTTTTTTGGCGACCACGGCGGTGGGCGCGTACTTGCTGTTCTTCAACAAGAGCCAGGCGGTGGCCATGTCCGCGGCCATGCCGCGTGACTCGGAGATGCTGCTGGAGCTCACGGACTTGCACCAGCTCGTCGTGGACTTCAAAGACGTCGAGTATTTGGACACGTCGCTTCGCGACGACAAGCGTGTTTTCGACGACACCGCGGACTCCATCGCCAAAGCGTTCGACATCTCGCTCGACGACGCGCGCGCCTTGCTGGTCACGACGCGCAGCGCGGGCATCGCCGCTCGGAAGCTCGCAACGCAGCCGGAAGCCGCGCTCGCCATCGGCTTCTCGAGCGCCGGCCCAGTAGAGTCGCTGCTAAAGTCGCCCCGGTTCGTGGCGTCGGGCGCCCTCGGCCAAACCGGCAAGCGTTACCTGCTCACCAAAAAGCAGCTCACCTCCAGCGTCGGGCAGGACGTGCTGCTCAAGGGCCTGGCGGACGCGGAGCTCGGCAGCGGCAAAGAGGTGCTCGTTTGGTTTCCGGACCAGAAGCTCATCGCGGTTGGCAGCGAAGCCTTCGTGAACGACCTCGCCAAGGTGATCGAGAGCGGCGCCGCCGCCATCGATACGAATCCGTCCTACCAAGCCGCCTCCAAAGACTTCGACGATAGCGCGCGCTTGACCGCGTTTCTGGATCCGACCGTGCTTTCGAGCGTGGGTGACGCGAAGGTCAAAGAGCTCATCGACGGCTACTTCAAGCCGGCGGGTCCCATTACCGGCACTTTGGGCGTCAAATCCGCAGGTTTCGTCGGTACCCTCACGGGGCGAGTCATCGGCAGCAAGTTACCGAAGGCGAGCAGCTACGACCCGCCCGTCAAGCTCGAGCTACCGGCGCGCTTGCCGGTGGAAACCTTCGCTTACGTCGCGCTGCAGACGCAGATGAAGATGAGCGGCGCGGAAGCGCAAAAGATGCTGCTCGAGCAGCTCGAGGCCGCCAATCCAAGGTCCGCCCGTGAAGCGCAGCAGGGCGTCGAGCAGATGGAGAAGGCGCTCGGCGTGAGCCTCGCCAAGCTGATCGACGGCCTCGGCGGCGAGGCGGCTCTGGCCATCGCGGCGCCGGCGGATCTCTCGCTGGACGCAGGGCTGCTCTCGCCCGGGCCGCAAGCGGCGGCCAACTTCAACGTAACCTGGGTGCAGCAACTCAAGGACGACGCCGAGCTCAAGCGCCTTTCGACCCAGTTGAAGCAAAAGCTAATTCCCGCCGTCCGCGAGGTCACGATGACGGAAGACGGCCCCGGCTTCACCCTCACGCCGCGCGGCGCGCCGCTGCCGGTCAGCCTGCGCGTCAAATTCTTCGACAAGCACCTGTTCATAACTGCCGGTGGCAATACCCTCTGCGACCGAGCCGAGGGCGCCTTCTCCAAGGGTGATCGCACCCTCAAAGACGAAGCCGCGCACCAAGCCGCGCTCGGCGCGTTGCCGGAAAAGCACCACGTGCGCCTCTGGCTGGACACCGGGCGCATCTCCGACGCCGTTTTCAAAAATCCCCTCATCCGTGCGAAGGCGGCCGAGAACGGCATGCAGCTCGAGAAGTTCCGTTTGACGGGGCCGCAGCGCGTGACCACCGCCCTCAGCGTGACCAGCAGCGTGGAAAACGAGGTCTGGACGTACCGCGTGGACGCGCTGAACCTGCAAGCGCTCGCGCCGCTCGGCTTGGGCGCGGCGTCGCTGAGCGGGCTGGGACGAAGGTCGGGCTTGCCGCCGCTGTAGGGCGTTTCGGTCATCGGTCATCGGTCATCGGTCGGAGCGTGCTCGTCTCGGGCCAGATCACACGCTTGCTGAAACCCAGCCCATGCGTACTCTCCGCCGATCGGGGCAGCAAGGAAGTCGCCTGCCCTCCGCGGCCCGGGATCGAGTTGGCGATGGAACTCATGACGATGCGCCTACGCTCGCTCTGGCTCCGTCGCGCAGAGCGCTCTTGGTCCGTCGCGCAGAGCGCTTGCGGACACGCCTCGCGTCGCTACGCGCCGCACTCGCGAGCGCAGCGGTTGTTCAGCTCGCGGCGTTCGGCAACGCACGGACGCACGGTCGCACGGACGCTCGGACGCACGGACGCAAGGACGCACGGACGACAACGTTGGCTCAAAAAAGAGGCACCTTTGTAGACTCGGGAGGCAGTCGCAGAAATCACTAATTTTGCCCAATGATTTCGCGAGCGGCGCGCCTCGAAGGCGATTAGTCGCATCGGCGACTGTCTCCAGCAGTGCGCGCGGAATTCGTTACCCATGCGACTAAGTCTCGATGTGCGGTCGATAGCCGGAAATCATTGAGCAAATTTAGTCCAAACCGCGACATCGTCCCGGGTCTCGAACACCCTTCTCTTTTTACGAATATCGACCGTGGCCGCGCGGCTCGGCCGCTTCCAAGAGCGCAGCGGCGCGGGTTTGCGTTCGTCATGGCCGCGATGAAACCCAGAGCGGAGTCGGGGCAGCCTTGGTCGGTTTGCAATCCAGCTAGCGAATCTCCTCGTCGATCGAGATGTATCGGAGCTCGAGGGACTGGCGCGCTCGCGGAACGGGTGAGCACGGACACGCCCTTCAGCGCATCAGCCAATTTGCGAATCGTAACAGCGGCCCCGTGAACTCGATGCCGCGCTCCGCCACGGCCGCGACGCAACGGCCTTCGTCCAAAATGCGAAGCTCGTGCTCGCTCTCCGGTGCCATGCAGCAGCCGTCGCCCGCTCGGACCGTGACGCCGAGCGTGTCCACGAACGCGCCCTCCAGCACGAGTAGCTGCTCCTCACCGCGGTGACGATGCTTGGGAAAGCTGACGCCCGGCTCGAAGCTCAAGAGGCGCGCTCCGAGGCCCGGCTCTCCCGCAGCGACCTCGAAGGTGCGCAGGCCGGGTAAGGGCGCGCGGCTCCAGGCGCGACGGGTCTGCGCACGAGCCAGCTCGCTCCGCACCTGCTCTGGACTGAGGCTCCACATTCGGCCAAGCCGCGAGAAAAATGGCGCGTAGCGCCACGGCAGCTCCGCGACCGTCGCCTGAAGGCGCTCTGCTCCGGCCCGAAGTGCGCGGTCCTGAGGCCGCTCTTCGCGCCGAGTTTCGGGCATCTTCGGATTTTCCACGGGCTCCCTAGAGTACGACTCGGCTCGGTCATCGGATTTGCTACGTTGCACCGGTGACTGCCGGACCCGACTACGTCGCATCCGCCGCGGAGCTGAGCCAGACCCTCGGACCGCTGGGCGCGCCGGACTTGCTGCTGCTCGCCACCCACGCGTTGCGCGTCGGCAGCCTCGATTACGCGCTGGCCATCAGCGAGCTTGCGCCGGACGGCACGGAGCCGTCGCTTGCGCTCACCCGGGCCGCGGCCCTGTTCGGGTTGGGTCGGCACGAAGAGGCGCGACGCCTGGTCGCGGACGTGCAGCGCCGAAATCCGGATCACCTTGCGGCGATGTTTTACGGCGCGCAAATGGCGGCCCATGCGGGGGACGCCGCGGAGGCGATCCAGCTTCTGCTATCGACGCTCGAACGGTTTCCGGATTTTCCAGGTGCGGCCGGCATGCTGGCGGGGCTCAGATTCCCCGGCCCCTCCTACCGCGACGTGCTCTCGCGCTTGCACGAGCTGCTTCGCCCACGCGCCTACTTGGAAATCGGCGTGGAGACGGGCGCGACGCTCGCGTTCGCCAAGCACTCGGAAAAAGTGATCGGCATCGATCCGGATTCGTCCAAGCTCCGCCGTGACTCGATACCACCGCACGCGCGCGTCTTTCACGAGACGAGTGACGCGTTTTTCTCGCGTACGTCGCGCGCGGAGGCGCTCGAGGGCCGACCCCTCGACTTGGCATTCATCGACGGCATGCACCTTTTCGAGTACGCGCTCCGCGACTTCGTGAACGTGGAGGCCTGGTGCGCGCCGGGCAGCACCATCGTGCTGCACGACTGCGTGCCGCTCCTGCCGCTCACCGCGAGCCGCGAGCGCCACACGAAGTTTTGGGTAGGCGACGTGTGGAAGGTCGTGAGCATCTTACGGGAGCGGCGCCCAGAGCTGCGCGTCAAGATCATCGCGACGGCGCCTTCGGGCCTGTGCGTGGTGCGCGGCCTCGACCCCCAATCGTCCGTCCTGCGCGAGCACCTGGACGAAATCATCGAACAGTACCGGGATTTGGCGTACCCGGCGCAAGGGTTGGACGTGCCGAGCGGCTTCGACCTCGTGCCAGCGACGTCGGCCGGTGTGGCGAAGGCGCTGGTATGAGCGCGGCGCGAGTCAACGCGTACCGCGCCTTCGTCGTGCAAGAGGAAGCGTCGTCGCGCGGTGACGGTTACTTGTTCGACACGCCCCGCTGTCGTTTCTCCCTCGAGCCTGGCGACGAGCTGCGGCTCGCTCCGGGCGCCCAGTTGCGGCAAGAGGGAACCCAGAGCCTCGTGCAGCTGCCGGGCGGAGCGCGCCTCCCCATCGCCGGCATTCCTGCCGAGAAGCTACGCGCGGCGCTGGCCAAACTACCGTGCAGCTACTCGGCGCTCACGCTGCAGCTGGGCGCGTTCGCGCCCAGCTTCGTGGAGCAAGCGTTCTCCAAGATTGTGTTCGCGCCGCACGCCGTCGCAGAGCTGGAGCTGGAGCTGCCGTCGCTGGAGCTGGTGCGCTTCCCAGGCTCCCCTTATGAGGTCGTTCGCTCGTATTGGCGAAACTCCATCGCCGTGCGCCGCGAGCTCGAGACGCGTCCTCTTCCGCAAGGCGTGGCGAGCCTTCGCGCGCTGCTGCTCGAGCTGCACGAGCTCATGCTGCTCGGCGAGCCTTCGTCGGGCGGCCGCAGCTCCTTCTATCTGCCGGCGAGCTTACTCGGTCGTAAGCGTCCGGAGCCCGGCACGTTCTACGAGGTTCCGACCGGCCTGGAGCGCCGTGGCGGGGAAACGCTGCTCACCAGCGGCGCGCGCGTCAGTGCGCCGCTCCTGGGCGGAGCGCTGTATTGGCAGCTTCTCGCCGAAAGCGTCAACGACGACGGAGCGCTGGCGGCGGAGCGCGAGCTCACGCTGGACCGCGTGCCGCTGGGGCAACTAGTCACGGCGCGCGCGAAGCAAGAGAGAGTCGCCCGGCCTTGGTTCCTGCCGCCTCGCCCGCTCACCGACGCACATTTCGAAGGATTGCTCCACAGCCTCGAGCAGGCGCATGCGGCCCAGCGTGAAAGCGACCGGGCCGCCGCGGTTCAGGCGCTGGCCCTGTTTCACTACCGCTTCGTGCGCGTGCACCCGCTGCCGAGCGCGAACCAGAGCCTCTCGATGAGCTTCGTCAACGTGGTTCTGCGTCGCCTATTCGGCGTGGGAATGCCACACCTGCTGCTGGACCAATTGGCGCTGCGCTTCGAGCCGCGCGCTTATCAAAGTCTGTTCGCGCGTGCGGTGCAGGCCTGGATCGCGCCCTGGCCGAGCCCGGCCGAGCGCCTCCGTCACCTCATGCACCAGCGGCAGGAGCTCAACGCGTTCGTGCACGAAGTCGGCAATGCAGCCTCACTGCTCGAAGCGCGCGCGTTGCTACTCACCGAGCCACTACAGGGAGGCGCCGAGTTGTCGCTTCTAGGCGGCAGGTTGCGACTTCCCGATCATAGTGACGAGGATCCAGGATTCGACTAACGTCTTCGATCCATGTCGCTCGTTTCGTCGCGCTGGTCGGCCCGCGCCGCCGTTGCGCTCTTGGCTTCTGTACCTTCCACGGCCCTGGCACAAAGCGAGGGCTTCGCCATCAACCGCTTCGACCCCGCGGAGCGCGGCAGCGACTGGTTCGCGGCGGATTCGTTGGACTTGCGCGGCCACGGCCGCCTCATGCTGGGCGTCACCGGGGACTACGCGCACAAACCGCTCGTCCTCTACAACCGGGACGGCGACGAGCTTCGCTCCATCATCGAGCATCAACTGTTCGCCCACGTCGGCGCCAGCTTGGTGCTGTGGGACCGTCTGCGGCTCGGTGCGAGCCTCCCGGTGCTGGCCTCTCAGAAGGGGGAACCCGCCTCCGTGAACGGCGTGCCGTTCCGAGCCGAAGAGGGCGCGGCGGTGGGGGACTTGCGGCTCGCGGCGGACGTACGGCTGCTGGGTGAATACCGCTCGCCGTTTTCGCTCGCCGGCGGCGTCGCCGTGTTCGCGCCGACGGGCAAGCAGGAGTCGTTCGCGGGGGACGGCAAGGTGCGCATCTTGCCGCGGCTGCTCCTGGCGGGCGACATCGGTAACTTCGCGTACGCCGCGAAGCTGGGCGTGCTCTACCGCGCGAACGATTCGGGGTTCAACGGCTCGCCGCAGGGGACGGAAGCAGTCGTCGCGGCCGCCATCGGCTACCGAAGCGACAGCGGCAAGCTCGTGCTGGGCCCGGAAGTGTTCGGCTCCACCGTCGTGGCGGATGGGGACGCGTTCTTCTCGCGTCGCTCCACGCCGCTCGAGGTCATCTTCGGGGCCCACTACAAAGTGACGGACGACGTGCGCATCGGTGCCGGCTTCGGTCCGGGGCTCACGCGCGGCTTCGGCTCGCCCCAATTCCGCGGTCTGCTCTCGCTGGAATGGGCGCCGGAGCCCGCGAAAGAGCCGCTGGTTTTGCCGCCCGCGCCCGAAAAGGACCGCGATGGCGACGGCGTCTTGGACAAAGACGACGCTTGTCCCGACACGCCTGGGGAAAAGAACGAAGACCCGGCCAAGAATGGCTGCCCGCCGGGCGACCGAGACCGGGACGGCATTTTGGACAAGGACGACGCCTGCCCGGACGAGCCCGGCATCAAGAGCGAGGATCCGCAAAAGCACGGCTGTCCGCGGCCGGACACCGACAAGGACGGCATCTTCGACGATGAAGACGCGTGCGTGAACGAGGCGGGCGTACGCACCACGGATCCGGTCACCAACGGCTGCCCGCTGCCGAAAGATACGGACAAAGACACCATCATCGATCCGGAGGACGCGTGCCCCACCGCGCCCGGGCCGCGTGACACGGACCCGAAGAAGAACGGCTGCCCGGCGGCGCGCGTCGAGCAAGGCCAGATCAAGATTTTGGAGCGCGTGGAGTTCGAGAACAACAGCTCCAAGCTGCGGCCGGAGAGCACGCGCATCTTGGAGGCGGTGCTCGCGGTCATGACCGAGCATACGGAGCTCACGAAGCTCAGCGTGGAAGGTCACACCGACAACCGCGGCGCGGCCAACCACAACCTGGACCTGAGCCGCCGGCGCGCGGCCGCGGTGATGAAGTGGCTGACGGACCACGGTATCACGAAGGACCGACTGAGCTCCCAGGGCCTGGGTATGACCAAGCCAATCGACACGAACGAAACGGACGCCGGCCGGCAAAACAATCGCCGCGTCGAGTTCCACATCCTCGAGAAGGACGGCAAGCCGCTCTCCGAGTGAGAGAAGAGAATCCCATGCGACAAAAACGCCTCATTTCTAGCCTGATCGCTCTCACCGCGGCCTGCGTCGCCAGCGGTGTGCAAGCCGCGCCGACGCTGCGCAAGCAAGTCGACCAAAAGGGCGACTTCGTCATGTTCGGCAATACCCTCGGCTACGAGTGCGCCGCGAACGTGAGCGCGGCGCCCGTTGTTGGCACCGTCAACTGTTTGGGCACGACCGACACGGGGGACTCGGCGCCGGACTTGTTCTGGGAGTCGGACGCGCCGATGGTTGGGCAAGCGCGCGCCAGCGTTGCGGTCAGCGCGGCCGAAGCGCGGAGCACGGCGATTCTGAGCATTCCTGCCAACGCGACCATCACCTATGCCCGCATCTATTGGGCGGGCATGCTGGCCACGCCCATGTCGCCGGACGCGAGCGTGCGCATCGAGCGGGGCGCGGTGCTGGACGCGAGCGTCAACGCGGACGAAAGCTTCACGATCGAGCGGGGCGGCAACCGCAGCTGGTACCAGTCCACGGCCGAGGTGACGAGCCTCCTCACGACGCACAAGGGCGGTGCTTACCGCGTGAGCGGCGTCGGCTCGGTCGGGCTGAACACCCTGGAGAGCAACGACCCGATGCTCGGCTGGGTCATGGTCGTCTTCTATTCGCTTCCCACGGACCCGCCGCGTAACCTCACCTTGTTCGACGGCTTGGACCTCGTCTCGCCCAACGGCTCCGCACAGGTGCCGATCACGGGCTTTTTGGTGCCGAACGCGGGCTTCGACGCCAAGCTCGGCGTGATCGCGTACGAGGGTGAGTCGCAGCTCGCGGGGGACGCGCTGTCCTTCAATGGCACGGCCCTCAGCAACGCCATCAACCCCGTGGACAACTTCTTCAACAGCTCGCGCAGCAATCTGGGCGCGGCCGTCTCCGTGGCGGGAGACTTGCCGCAGTTGGCAGGAACCGCCGCCAGCATGGCCGGCATGGATTTGGACGTCGTGAACGTCAAGCCGCAGCTCGCGGCCGGCGCCACGTCCGCCACCATCGTCGCGTCGACGACGGGCGACACCTACATGATCGGCGGCTTCGTCACGTCGATCTCCACGTTCAAGCCTGACTTCACGAGCTCGGGTAAAACGTTCACGGACGTGAACGGCGCGCCGATCTTGCCCGGCGATCAGCTCGAGTACACCGTGACCGTGACCAACACGGGCAACGACGCGTCGGCCAACACGGTCATGACCGACCCGTTGCCGGTCGGCGTCACGTTCGTTCCGGGTAGCATCAGCGTCTCCTCCGGGCCGCCGCAGACGGGCCCGCTCACGGACGCCACCGGGGATGACCGCGGCGAATACATCGCGGCCAGCCGCACCATCCGCGTTCGGGTCGGCACGGGGGCGACCGCCACGCAGGGCGGCTCGCTCGCCGTGAATCAGAGTACGGTCATCAAGTTCAAAGTGACGGTGAACCCCACCGCCAGCGGCTCCATTTTCAATCAAGCCATCGTCACCGCCGGGGGTGCGCAGGGCGCCCCGCCGGACGATTACCCGACAGACGGCAACGGCAACGGCACGGGCGTGCCGCCGACGGAAGCCATCGTGGACAATTGCGGCACCAGCGCGGACTGCGCGGCGCCGACACCCATCTGCGACACCACGCCAACTCCGAACGTTTGCGTCCAGTGCCTGGCGGACAAGGATTGCGAAAACCCCACCGCGCCCGAGTGCCAGCCGGACCACACCTGCGGCTGCACCAACTGCACGGACACGGACGGAGACGGCATTCCAGACACGACCGAAGACACTATCGGCACCGACAAGAACGACGCCGACTCGGACGACGACGGCGTGAAAGACGGAGACGAGCCGGACGCCACGAAGGACACGGACAACGACGGTCTCATCAACGCTCTGGATCCGGACTCGGACAACGACGGCTTGTTCGACGGCACGGAGCTCGGCTTGCCCTGCGATGGAGCCGGTACGGCGCCCAATTCACCTAGCTGCAAAGCAGATGCGGACTCCGGCGCCACCAAGACGGACCCGCTGGACGCGGACACCGACGACGGCGGCGTCAAGGACGGCGCCGAAGACGTGAACCACGACGGCGCCAAAGATCCGGGTGAAACTGATCCGACCGCGGGGCAGGGCGCAGACGACGGCGATCTTTCGGACGACGACGGTGACGGCCTCAGCAACGGCGAAGAAGAGATCCTGAAGAGCGACCCGAAGGACGCAGACAGCGACGACGACGGCGTGAAAGACGGCGACGAGCCGAACTACGCGGACGACACGGATCGGGACGGCACGCTCAACGTCAGCGATCCGGACTCGGACAACGACGGCTTGAAGGACGGCACGGAGCTCGGCCTGGGCTGCGAAGACGCGGCGACGGACAAGTCGAAGGGCTTCTGCGTTGCGGACGCGGACCCGACGACCGTGACGAGCCCGATCGACGCGGACACGGACGACGGCGGCGTGACGGACGGCAACGAGGACTCCAACCTGGACGGCAAGCAGGACCAGGGCGAAACGGATCCGACTGCCGGCCAGGGCGCGGATGACGGCTCCCTGGACGACGCGGACGGCGACGGCCTCTCGGACGCGACAGAAGAGACGGTCGGAACGGATCCCAACGACGCCGACACGGACGATGATGGCGTGAAAGACGGCGACGAGCCGAACTTCGCCGACGACACGGACGGCGACGGCACGCGCAACGCGCTGGATTCCGACTCGGACGGCGACGGCTTGTTCGACGGCACGGAGCTCGGCCTGGACTGCAGTAACGGCGCGACGGACGTGTCCAAGAACAACTGCGTCGCGGACGCTGACGACGGCGCCACCAAGACCAACCCGCTGGATCCAGACACGGATCGCGGCGGCGTGAAGGACGGCGTGGAAGACGCTAACCACGACGGTGAGGTCGACTCGGGCGAGACGGACCCGAACGACTCCTCCGACGACGATCCCGGCATGGGCATGGGCGGCGCCGGCGGCGAAGGCACGGCCGGCTCGCAGCCTACGGGCGGCAGCTCTGGCAGCGGCGGCGGCACCGCGGCTGGCGGGGACGGCGCGGGCACGGCGGGCAACGCCGGCAGCAGCACCACGACCGATGACGAAGGCGTGCTGGAAGGCGGCGGCTGCTCGTGCCGCACGACGGCTTCGAGTCAGGCGCCGCTCGCGTCGCTCGTCTCGATTCTAGGAGTGCTCGGGCTCGCGCTGGCTCGGCGCCGTCGGCGCTAACCTCGGCCGAGTCTCCGCGCTGTCAAGGCGTGGTGGTCGCGTGCGCTGAGTGAAGCGTCGGTCGAAAGACCGGCGCTTCGCGGGGCGACCGAAGAGGACGGTGCGCCCCCCGCCGGACGTGAGCTCGGCGGCTTGACGGCGGGCTCGCTCGGTGCGCGCGGCGAGCCCGCATCGTCCTCGATGTTCGTGATGGGGTGCGCTGCGATCTCGGAAAAGCCACGGCTGCGCAGCGCGGCGTTGGTGCGCTCGAACGTCACGGTGGCGTCGGCGGCAAGGCCCAGACGGCGCTGGATCTGCATCAGCTCGAGTGAGACCTCGACCAGCGCCTTGGAGGTCGCGGGCAGGCTCTCGACGGCGATCGTCCACGCCGTACGGAGCGGCGCGATCGCGCGCTTCGGGAACTCTGCGATCTGGAAGGCCGTCGCCGCACGCCGAAAGTAGAGGACAGCGGCGTCCGGTTGCTTCAACTTCCGCGATATCTCGGCGGTGCGATGTTGTAGCCAGGGCGCACCCGGCAGCTCGTCGGCTGCCTTCTTATACAGCTCGAGTGCGCTGGCTTCCTTGCCGGCTTCGATGAGCTTCTTGGCTTCAGCGGTCCAGCGCTCGACTTGGGCCTCGAGCTTTCGGCGTGCAGTAGCGGAATCTTCGGTCACGGACGGTGCCTTCAGCACGAGCCATGCCGAGCCGGTTCGGGGCCGCGCGCCCTCGAAGAAGAGCCCTCTTTGAGGTCAGGTTCGCGTACTTCGGCGAGAGTCTTTCAACTCTGCAAGTCGCGGCTGCGTTCAGCTTGAGACGCCCCGTCTCCCGCCGGGACACTCGAGATTGCAACGTGAGCCCAGCGCGGCTACCCGAGCCGCATGCTTCGTTCGCTGCCGGCTTTGCTGCTCGCGTTGACGAGCTGTGCGCGGCCCGCGACGAAGGCGGAGTCGCACGCACCTGAGCCTACTCGCAGCATCAACCAGGAGCGGCTGCGCGCGCTGCGCGGCGTGGAGAATGCGGTGCGGTCGACGTACGACCCGGCCGTCGCTGCGCCGTGGCTCGACGTCAGCGGTGCGGATCCCTATCGTTTGGTCACGACGAGCGACGGCTTTCTCGGCCTGCTCCGGGGCTCGCGCGCGCTGGTGCGCCTGGACGCGGAGCTCCACGAGCGCGCGCGCCTACCGCTGGCCGAGCCACCGACTGCGCTCTGCGTGGCCGAAGACGGCAGCGCCTGGGTTGCCAGCCGCTACGGGCAAACACTCCTCCACATCGGCGCAGATCTTCGGGTGCGCGTGAGCCGCGAGCTGCAGGTCGCGGGAGTCGCCGACCTGGCATGCGCAGGCCAGGTGTACGTCTTGCCCGCGGACGGCTCGGCTCTCCTGACGCTCGACGCAGCCGGCCACGAGCTTTCCCGCACCGCCGCGTTACCGGGAGGGTTACGACTGCTCCGTCGCGGTCGCTACCTCCTGGAGAGCTCGCTCTTCGCGCGCAGCATCCGAATTTGGGAGGTGTCGCCGAGCGGCGTGCCGGTGCGCGAAGCGGGTCGCGTCGTCCACGATGGCACCCTCTGGGCATTCGATGCGCGCGAGCGGGCTGACGAGCTGTTGATAGCGGTCGCGGGCGTGGAGGACAAGCCGCTCGTGCGCGTGCACGGCGAGTTCGAAAACATCGACTCCTTCGTGTGGCTCTACGGTCTCCGGGAGGGCCAATTGCGCGAGCTCTCCAGCCTCAACGTCTCCGAGCACGGGCTCGTCGTACCCAAGGCCGTGCACCTTCGGGTCCAAGGTGAGCGCCTCACGCTGAGCGTCGTCGCTTCCGGTAGCGGGCGCTGGCTCCGAACCGAGATCGGCACCGCGCACTTGGAGACCGGACCCACGTTGCCCGGCGTGAGCGACGCGGTGTTCACTGACTCCGGCATCAGTTACGCAAGCCCGCTGTTCGACGCCTGGGTGCGCGTGGGGGGGCGCGCGGTGCGGGTCGATCCGGAGCGACGACCAGAGCCCACCGTCAGGCTCGGAGAGGCGCTGTTCTTCACGGAGCTCATCGCGCCGGACAATGACAGCGCCGGCTCGCACTCTCGCTTCAGCTGTGAGACCTGCCACTTCGAGGGCGGTGTGGACGGACGCCGCCATCACACGGGCCGCGCCGACGTGACCGTGGTCACGAAGCCCCTGTTCGGGCTCGCCAACAACCGTCCGCACTTCTCGCGGGCGATGGACCCGGATCTCAGCTCCGTGAGTCACAACGAATTTCGCGTGGCGGGCGCGGGCAGCGGGACCGACCCTTGGTTCACGGCGACGTCGGCGCGCTTTCCTTGGCTGCACGAGCTCGGTTTAGAGCGCGCCGCCGTGACTCCGCTGGAGCTCCGAGGAGCGTTGGTGAGGTTTCTGTACGCCTTCTCACCCCCACCCAATCCCAGCACGGCCGGGCGGACGCACTTTACGTCGCTCGAAGCGAGCGGCGCTGCCGCGTTCCGTTCGCACTGCGGGCGGTGCCACGCGCCTCGCCTCGAGAGCGACGACGCGGCGAGCGCGCAGCCCTTCGAGGAATGGGAGAGCTTCATCTTCAGCCCCAACTCCCCCCTGGTATGGGCGCGCGGCGACTACGCGAAGACGGGCGTCCTACCATACGTGCACGAGCGAGGGACGCGCATCCCGAGCCTGCGGCGACTGGGCCTCAAGCCGCGCTACTTCACGAACGGCTCTTCACCGACGGTGGAGGATGTTTTGGCCCGCTTCCGAGGCGAGGCGCACGCCGCCCAAGAAGGAAGCGCGCAGGCGCCTCCGCTGCCTACGGAGACGCGCCGCGCGCTGTTGGCCTTTTTACGGCCGGAGCACTCTCCGGCGCCGGCGCGATCGCGTCGGGCGGGGTCGTGGTCGGGTTGGGGTAGGGCGCGAGGCTCGGCTGGTTTTCCGCGGGCTGCGGCAAGCTGTCCTGCACGCCGGGGGCGCTGTCGTCGATGACGACCCCGCTGTCGGTGCGCGGAGCCAAGCTCGTGCTCGGCGTGAAGCTACCGCTCGCAGGCATTAGCCCGCTGCCGCTATCGAAGCTGCTCGGCGCGGACATGTCTGCGGGCGAGGAGGACATCTCGACGGCTCGCGGCGCTGCGACGATCGGGCCGCTCAACGCCTTCATGGCGTTGACGCGCCCCCAGTGACTATCGGGCGTGTACTCTCTCTGCAGAGGCGGAGTCTCTGTTGCGCCCAAGCGTGCGTCCAAGCGCGATGGCTCGGTGTAAAAGACGGCGTACGTTGCTCCGGCGACCAGCAGCGTCGCGGCGGCGGCGGCCGCGATCAGCGCGCCGTTGATGTCCCAACTGCGCGAGCGAGGCAGAACCACCGGATCGTGGGTTTGAAACACTACGGGGCGGCGACGCCGCGAGACCTCACGGCCGTACGAATACTCGGGAAAAACCTGGGCCCTTGAAGCCATGATGCGACCTCCTTCGGTCTAGGCGGTCAGGTTGCAACGCGTGGGCCAGATCAGCGCCTAAGGCGCTAACTGCATGACATACATGATCAAAACCAATTCGGCGCCCGATCGACCAGGTACCGCGCGGCCGGCCCCGGCGCCCCGCTGAGGCGCTTTGGCGCCGTCACGCTTGGGCGCTTACCGAGTCCGTGTCGTCGGGTGGAACGGGGTCGATCGCGGACAAGATTGCGACCTGGATGTCTAGGCGGCGCGAAGAGGAGATGGGTTTGTAATCCAGCTCCACGATGTGAAATCGGTCGAATACGCGGCCGCCGCGGGTCTTTACCTGCGAGCCCACGATTTGAACGCGCTGCGCGAAGAGCGCCTGGGACAGGGCGAGGAGCAAACCGGAGCGGTCGAACGTCTCTACCTCGAGCGTCGCGAACGTGCCGTCCTCGCCCTCGATGAAGCGGACGACGGTTTCTTTCGCGGCCGGCGTGAGAGCGAGGCGGCTGCTCGGGTCCGCCTTCTTGCGGTCCAGCTTGCCTTCGATGAGCCCGATGAGCGTCTGGCAGAGCTGGAGGACTTCCTCGTCACCGAGGCGCAGGCGATGATCGGCAGGATCTTCGTGGCGGACCCAGAAGATGTCCACGGCTTCGTCGTGCTTGCCGGGGATTCGGCGCGTGTACGCCTCGGCCTCGATCACGTCCAACCCGCATAGGACGAGCGCGGCGCTGATGGTCGCGAGCAAACCGGGCCGGTCGTCCGCGACGACGCAGATTGCGGCACCCGGCACGCGGTTCGAGAAGAACGTGCCGATGTTCGCGGGCGCGGATTCGCGCTCGCGAGCGACGCGGGCATGCGCTTGAACGGCGCTCGCCTCGAAGTTGCCGCGATAGCTCGCAGGTAAAGAAGCTGCGAACGAACGCACGAAATCCTCAGAAGGGGGAACGGAGCTCACTTCGATTCTCTTGGCGGCGCGAATGATGAACGATAGACCGAGCGCCGCACCCGCGGCTTTCAGTCATGTTTCGTGCACGTGACATACTCCCATTTTGGCGTCGAGCTAGGGTTTGCTGCTCTGCCGGGGTCGAGTGGTCGTCGCGGTCGGTGTCGCGGTCGGGGTGGGAGTTGCGGTAGGGGGCGGCCCGGGCGGGGTGGTGGCGGGCGGGGTCGTGGGGGTCGGCTGGCCAACACCCGGAAATCCGGGGGGAAACGTGATGCCCGGCGGTAGCTGAATTTGTGAGGGGATCGCGGTCGGAATTTGGATCGAGCTGGGGAGCGGGAACGGCAGCTGCAGCCCTCCCGTCGTGCCGCCGGAGCCGATGACCACGACCTGTCCCGGGTTCGTCACGGTGCCCGCGCCGCCCACGCCGCCCGTCCCGGCGGCGGGAACGGTGCCCGGCTTTGTGCCCGTGACGACGCGCGGCGTCGTCGGTACGGCGGTGGGCGTTGGCTCCGGAAAGCCCGGTCCTTCTCCCTGAATAGGCTCGGTCGTCGGAGCGCTCGTGGCCACGAGGCCGGCGTCTGGTAAGGGCGGCGCGACGATGCGCGAGCCGTCGGCGGCGCGGTAAGCGGCGTATCCAACTGCTCCGCCGCCGCCCAAGACGACCAGCACCAGCAACGAGATGAGCAGGCCAGAGCGCCGCTTGGGCCGGGCGGGCACGTGAGCTGCGGCGCCCGCGTAGTGCGGCGCTGGCGGCGGCCCGTATTGCGGCACTTGATACGGCGTGCCTTCGCCGCCCATGGCGGTGCCGGTCAGAGGACCACGCGCGGCCTGCGGGGGCTCGTTGGAGATGCTGGTGCGCGCCGCGCCAAGCTGGCTCACGCTCAGCGGCGGACCGTCCGGCGGCACGGTCTTCGGAACCGCGCTTGGCGGGCTCACGGATGAGCGCGGAAATGACGAAAGCATCGACGTTTCGAGGGGCGCCACGGGCGCGAGCGGCGGGGCCATCGCGGCCAAGCGCCCCGCGTGGCTCAGATGTCCGGCGAACGGCGCGAGCCCGAGTCGCATCTCCGCGGCACTTTCGAAGCGCTCGTCGCGGTTGAACGCCATCGCCCGCTCCACCAACGCGACCAGGCCGGGCGGCAAACCCGGCACCACGTCGTTCAGGCGCCGGACGCGGCCGCCTTGCACCGCTGCGATGATGACCTCCACGTCTTCGCCATCCGCGGGGCGGCAGCCGGCGAGCATCTCGAACAGCATCACCCCGAAGGAATAGATGTCGGCGCGGTGGTCGGCGGTGTGGGCAGACGTCAGCTGCTCGGGCGCCATGTACTCGGGCGTCCCCATCACCACGCCGGCGCGCGTCAGCCCCTTCGTGTATTCGCTCGACGCGCGCAGCTTCGCGATGCCGAAGTCGATGAGCTTCAGGAGAGGACCTCCCGCGGAAGGGGTGACGAACACGTTGTCCGGTTTCATGTCCCGGTGCACCACGCCCATGGCGTGCGCCGCCTCCAACCCGGCCAGGATCTGCAGCCCGAAATCCACGGATTGGTCGACGGGCAGCCGACCCTGCCAGTCCAGCAGCGCCTGCAGGGCCTGGCCGCTGAGCAGCTCCATCACCAAGTACGGCGAGCCGTCTTGGTCGGTGTCCACGTCCGTGACGTGCGCGACGTGGGGGCTCTGGATCGTAGCGGAGACGCGCGCTTCCTGCAGAAAGCGCTGCGTGAGGCCCGGGCGCTTCGCCAAGTCTGCGTGCAGGAACTTGAGCGCGACGCCGTGCCCCAGCACCTCGTGCCGCGCTTCGTACACGACGCCCATGCCGCCGTCGCCAATCAGACGGACGATACGGTACTTGCCGGAGACGATATCCCCGGGCGTGTACCGGCTCATGTCGCGCCTCGATCCACGATGCGCTCTTCGCGGGGGACGTAGCGCTCGTACTCGCGCAAAAACGTGAGGCTCTTGCTGTCGGCGCGGTCCACGTACAAGACGCCGCGCAGGTGGTCGGTCTCGTGCTGCACGACGCTGGCCCGCACGCCCTCCCACACGAAGTCGAGCGGCTTGCCCTCGCGGTCCAGCGCCTGGACGCGGACTCGGCGGGGTCGCACCACCTGCCCCCGCATGCCCGTCACCGACAAGCAGCCCTCGAACATCGCGATGCTGTCTTCGTCTGCCAGCGCGTCGGCCGGGCTATTCACCGCCGGAGTCACCACAGGGTTGACGAGCACCGTGAGCGGAATGTCCAGCGCGTCCGGGTATCGGGGATTCTTTTGAATCTCGATCACGCACAACTGCACGGACTCGTAGACCTGCGGCGCGGCCAAGCCGGCGCCATCGGCGTCGTGCATCGTGTCGATCATGTCGTCTATCAAAGTTTGAATCGCAGGGCTCCGAAGCTCTTCGACGCTCAGCGGTCGCGCGACCCTACGGAGAACGGGCTCGCCCATCTGTGCGATCTTCCTGATAGCCACGGCCGGCATCGTAGCCCAAAAAAGTCGCGTATCACGCACGCTCGCCCCGGGGCGCCCAGGCCACCTCTTGACCGCCTTTTTCATGCTGGGCCCGACGTGCCAGCACGAATAGCAGGTCCGCGAGGCGATTCAGGTACACCAGGGCCGCCCCACGCACGGTCTCCACCCGCGCCAGAGTCAGGACCCGCCGCTCCGCGCGCCGCGCCACCGTGCGCGCAAAGTGCAGCGCCGCCACCTCGGGCGGCCCGCCGGGCAAGATGAAGTTCTTCAGGGGAAGAAGCGGCCCCTCCGCGTCGTCGATGGCCCGCTCCAGGCGCTCGACATCGGCGTCTCCCAGAAGTGCGATGCCGAGCTTCGCCTCGGTGCCCGGGACGCTCGCCAGCTCGGCGCCGAGCGTGAACAGATCCGCCTGCAGCTCGTCCAACACCCGCTGCACGTAGGGGGAGCTGCTGTGCGAGCGCGCCATGCCCAGGGCCGCGTTCGTTTCGTCCACGGTTCCGTACGCTTCCACGCGCGCGTCGTCCTTTGGCACGCGAGCGCCCCCAAAGAGGCCCGTGTCTCCCTTGTCGCCCGTGCGCGTGTAGATCTTCATCGGCGCGAGGCTAGTGCATCGCAAGTGGGATGGCATCACGCCCGCGCTTGCACGGCTGACGAGGGACGCCTTTGTTGCATCCACAATGCCCTATTGTCGGCCTCATCCGCTGAC
>JAQSWN010000260.1 GCA_029266615.1 Polyangiaceae bacterium | reverse complement strand
GAGCCCGGCGCCGACGATGCCACCGTGATATCGCGCCTCGCGAAGGTGGATCGCCCCTTCGACGCCGACGAGCCTACCCGCGCCGTCGGCATGACGCGAGTTGCGCGCGAAGCCGACCCGGACGGACCGACGCGTCTGATGTCGTCGCGCCCTCCGGCTCCGCGCAGCGTACCGCCGGAGCCGCCGTGGGCCGCTCAGTTGCTTGAGCGGACGCAGCCGAGCGCGTCGCCCGCCGCGACTGGCAGCACGAAGCCGCCACTGGTCTCCAGAACTAGCCGTGTCGCTCTATTCGTTCTTTGGTCAGTTGCTTTCGTGGCGGCCGCGGCGATGGTGCTCTGGTTCCTCAAACGCTAAGCGCCCCGCTTTGCGCCTGCTCTGCCAGAGCGGTTAGTGTCAAATGACGAACGCGGCACTTCCCATTCCTAGGACAGTGCCGCGCTGACGCGGATCGCTCATCTGGCGAGTCGCGACGGCAGCAGGCTATGTCTAGCCTGCTGCTCGCTCCGATTCTTTAGGTCTCAGGAATGCAGACCCTGAAGGCAGCGGTTGCGGCCGCGTCCGCGTCCGCGCAGTCTTGGTCGTTTGCGACGGCCTCTCCCGCAAGATTGCAGCTGAAGTCGTCAGTCGATGGGACGCCGCAGGCAGCGGCGGCAGCATCAAGGGCGCTTTGAACACTGAGAAACTTCGTTCCTACGTCGTCTTCGTTGTCGCAAGCTCCGGTGCCATCACCGCCCGCACTCAAAAAACCGTAGAACTGATCGTAGCAAAGTGCCCACACGTCAGACTTTACACAGCCCAGAGACTCCTTTGCTTTGGCGTCACAGAACTTGTTGAGCCAGTACTCGGTCGCGAGCGTCGGTTCTCCCGGCGGCGCTCCGCCAGCCCCGCCAGCAGCGTCACCGCCGGCGCCGCCTGCGACTTCCGTGCTGCCGCCTTCTCCGCCCGCCGCGCCGCCGTTGTTGGTGCTGCCGCCGTTGTTGGTGCTGCCGCCGTTGTTGGTGCTGCCGCCGTTGTTGGTGCCGGCCGAGGGGGCTCCGCCGTTATCGCCTCCGGCACCGGTTCCGCCGCCACCCTTGCCAGCGGTGCCAGCCGAACCGCCAGCATTCTTGCCAGCGGTGCTCGTGCCTCCGCTGGAAGTCCCGGCGGTGTTGCCGTCGTCGCTAGCATCGTCGTCCCCGCAGGCAGCGACAAACGAGGTCAACCCGAAGCCCAACAGGGCACAAGCAATGAGCCTATTCATGCGAACGTCTCCCTTTCGATCTCGGCTGCAAGCCCGAGCAAGTGAATCAACAATAATGACAGACCCGCCCGCCGAAATGCAACCTCCCCAGGCAGCTTCCGCTGTGCGGCGAATCACCACAAAATAGACTCGGTCCCAGGACCGCTGCCAGCATAGCGGCGGACCTGAGACCGAGTTGGCTCAAACGTGTCGTATCCCGCCCCGCGGAGGTCCCGCAGGAACGCGACTCAGTTGAAGACGCGCATGCTGCCGATAGCGGCGCTGCGACCCGCCGGCAAGCTCGTGAACGTGACCCGGACGTAGCGGGCGGACGTCGTAACGAAACTCACGTCCTGCCAGCCTGCGTTCGCGGCCGAGGTCCCGACCTTCTTCATGACCCAAGAGAAACCGTTAGCAGACGTCTCGAGCTTGTAACCATAAGCTCCGGGAGTCTCGAACTTGAACGCGACGCCCTTGATGTTCTGAGCGACGCCGAGGTCCACGCGTGCCCACTCGTTCGCGTTCGCGGTCCCCGCCTTCCAGGAGGTGTTCGGGTCAGCGTCGGTCACGTTAGCCGGGAGATTCGACGCCAGCGCGCTGCTTGCCGTCGCAACCTTGCCGGCAGCAACGTCGGCGAGCTTGCAGGACATGTAACCCGTGTCGAGAGTGCTCTGAACGAGGTAGCCGTTACCTGCAGGCAACGCGCAGCAGTTGCCGACGAACGCCGGGTCGTACGAAATCGCCATGGTGCCGTCGACGCAGGTGCTACCGCCGGTAGAACCGCCGCCCGTCTGATCGTCGCCCGTGCCGTCCGGATCGATGCACAGGTAGCCGTTCTCGTTGAAAACGCGCGACATTTGCGCAAAGTTCGGGTTCGCCGAAAACAGGTTCCGCAAGTTGCTGGCAAGGTCGCCAACCGTCTTACCTGCAGGGAGACCGCTGACGGAGAAGCAGTGGTACTTCAGGTCCGCCGAGCAGTTACCGAGCGGGGCAGCGGGAGAGATGTGGTGGAAGGTCAGGTCATGCGACATGACCGCGTCCGGACGCGGGTTCAGGTAGTCGGACATCGACGACGCGATGGCGTCGGAGATGCCAGCCGTCTGCAAGTTCTTCATCCAGGGGAACTCGGCAGACAGCGCGTCCGTCTGCATGTTGTTGAGGTACTGGTAGCTCAGGAGGGACTTGAGGCGAGGACAGCCACCGCGATCGTTGCAGCGAGCGAGGCCACCAGCGGTCAAAGCGACCTTGCCCTGGTTCTTAACCAGATCCAGACCGGGGCGGTATCGGCCAAGGTCGACCATGGCGGTACGGACGATCTCGGCGGCGACCTGTACGTGGGTCGCACACACGCCGGTGTCTTGGCGCGTGAAGCTGGACTCGATCGAGCCGAGGTCTTCGTCCGTCGCGCCGTCGACCGCACAGCCGGTCGCGGTTACCGCAGCGCCGAGGCCAAAGGTCAGTGCCATGAACTTCTGAACCGTTTTCTTCATCTTCGTCATCCTCCTGAGTGAGCCGTTCGGGGCTTATTGCAGCGGGCGTGCCAAGGTTGTGACGGTCGTAACTGCCCGTAACCTCCGCGACATCAACCCACGCCATCGATTGGCTCCAATGTAGTTACACAGATTGTGCAAAATGAGATTGTGCACTTGCACATCACGAGCTGTGGACGCCTGCACAATCAGGCCGGCGCAAGTAGCTGAAATACATGGGGTATTCGCGTGCGATGGACGCATACATTCTCGCAGATTCACCCTTGAGTAAGATGCTTAACTATTCGATGTTGTGCAATTCGATCGAATAGGCCCGGCGACCTTCATAATCCCAAGGGTATAATCCCAAGGGTTGATGATGCAGCTCCGCGTAAACTTAAGCTTAATCTCAACGCGAGAAATCGCTGCATCACGATTCTCGGCTTGAGCGCGGAGTAGCTATGGATTGACCGCTCACCGCCCGCCCTGAGTTCCCCTCGGGCTGCGCCGAAGCCCTCGAGTTCGACCGCCCGGGAGTCAGTAGACGCGCACGCTCGCAAGCGCCGCCCGTTTGCCAGGCGGCAAGCTCGTGAAGGTGATCCGTAGGAGTCGGGCAGGGGCACCCACCCAGTTCGCTTCCTGAGCGGCAGATTCGCCTGCGGAGGTGCCCGTTGCCCGGTGTGACCACACGATGCCGCTCGCCTGGTTTGAAGTCTCGACCTTGTAACCGTACGCCCCCGGTCCCTCGAAGGTGAAAACGAGGCCGTTCAGCGTAGCGCTCTCGCCGAAGTCGATCATGATCCATTCGTTGGCGGCTGCAGTGCTTGCCTTCCAGAGTGAGGCGAGGTCGGCGTCATTGGCGTTCGAGGGAGGATTCGTCGAGAGGGAGGAGCTGGCCGTAATTGGCCTATTGACCGCGAGCCCTCCGCCCACTCCGACGCAGCTCATCTCCTGCGGACTCGTGAGCCGTTTCACGAGGAATCCCGTCCCTTTCGGGGTCGTGCAGCACTCACCGACCAACGCTGGATCGTAGGCGGTAGTCTTCGTCCCATCCAAGCAGCTGCCGCCGCACACACCGACTCCGCTGCACACCGGTTTCGCGGTGGGACACTCGCTGCGCACATACGCACCTTCCGCGCTGCACGACTTGTAGCCGTAGCCGTCGCACGCTTTCGTGCCCGGCACGCACTCTCCCGCGCATTCGCCGGCGCCGGTGCAGACGAAGTCGCAAGCGGCCTCCTCCTCCCACTCTCCCCCTTCGTTGCAGGTGCGCGGCTTGTCGCCGGAGCAGTCCTTGTCGCCGGGTGTGCAGGCGCCGGTGCATTCGCCTTTGCCGCTGCACACTTTCTCGCACGGCGGCTGCGCGAGCCACACGCCGGCTTCATGGCAGACGTAGGGTACGTTGCCCTCGCACTTGCCGTCTTCGGGCTTGCACTCGCCGGCGCATTCGCCCGCGCCGTTGCAGACGAAGGGGCAGGGGGCGCCTTCTTGCCATTCGCCTTCGACACCGCAGGTGCGGGGCACGTCTTCTAGGCAGTCTTGCGACTCGGGAATGCATTGACCGATGCAGTTGCCGTCTCCAGAGCAGGCATCCGGGCACGCTTCGAGGTCTTTCCAGGCGCCCTCTTCCGTGCACAGGCGCGGGGTGTTGTCGGCGCAATCTCGCGCGTTCGGGACGCACTCGCCTCCGCACTCACCTTCGCCCACGCACGCGAACGGGCAGGTGCCGACCTGCGTCCACGTGCCGGCCTGGCATTGGAGGACGGCTTGGCCTTCGCACGACAAGGCACCAGTCTCGCAGTCTTCTTGGTCGCCTGAAAAAGCTCCGCCCTCGCTCGCCCCAGCCACGCCGCTCGCGTTTTCGCTGCCAGCGGCGCCGGCGGGCTCGCAGGTGCGGGCCTCCTTGCACGAGAAGCGGTCGCCGCAAGCGGGGGTCGCAAGCAGAGGTGCCACCAGGCTCAGGGCGGCGACGCCAGCCAGGCGCCACGGACTCGATTTCGAAACTAGACTTTCATGGTGCATGCCATCGTCCCCTTGGAAGAGCGGCGCAGAACTCGCACCGCTGGCTCTTATCGACAAGAGGAGAACTCGGTTGCGCAAAATCTTCGGGGTCGCAGCGTCAGATCAGCTTGAGCTGTCCCCACTCCGCGCAGTTGTCGGCTAAGTCGCACCCGTTTGGTCGGCTGGACCATGGCCTGAGGCTTTTGCGCTGCGACGGCCCCGGTAGCTGCAGTCGGCCCTAGAAGTAGGGGACGAGGGTGGCGTGCGAGCTCGACCAACGCCTGGCCATGCCCTGAGCTTGCTTGAGCTCGTGGCGCGCGTGTCAATGGCCACAGCGATCACGAGGAAGATGCCAAAGCCTGCTCGGAGAGCAGGTCCCCGACGGCGCACGCCGTGACTTGGTTCGCGAGCCGAGTCTCCGTGTAGTCTCGTCGCCATGGACGGCTTTTCCCCGCAGCCTAGCGCCCACGCCGCGGTCGATCGACTCACTGAAATCTACGACGCCTCGGTAGCCAAGTTGCGAGCGGCGCTGGAGCTCTTCGGCAAAGGCGGCTCCCCCCCGGAGCGGCGCGAGCGCGAGAGCGGCGCATTCGTGTACCCCGAGCTGCGAATCGTTCACGGCTCGTACCGCGCGCCGCTCCAACTCGACCGAGCGTTCGCGCGCTTCAATCAGTCCGGCATGTATGCGGCCACCATCACGCGGCCGGACTTCTTTCGTGCCTACCTCTTGGAGCAACTCGAGCCGCTCATGGCGGATTACGGAGCCGAGGTGTTCGTCGGGCCCTCCACGAAGGAGATTCCGTTTCCCTACGTGTTGGATGGCGCCAATCTGCATCTGAGCGGGCTCACGTCCCAGGAGCTCGCGCGCCACTTTCCGACCACGAACCTGGCCCACATCGGTGACGAGCTGGTCGACGGTCTTTGGGATCCGAGGACGTCGCCGCACCTTCCTCTCGCGCTGTTCGACGCGCCGCGCACGGACTTCTCCCTGGCGCGGCTCAGGCACTACACCGGCACTTCCGTCGACCATTTTCAGTCGTACATTTTGTTTACGAACTATCACCGATACGTGGACGAGTTCGTCCGCATTGCCGCCGAAAAACTGCTCGCCAGCGATGATTACGAGGCGCTTTCGTGCGCGGGGGGCGCGGTCATCACGCGCGATACGGCCAACATCGGCGCAGCGGTGGCTGACTCCGCGTGGCGCCGCCACCAAATGCCCGCGTATCATTTGATCGCAAAGGGCGGCCGCGGCATCAGTCTCGTGAACATCGGCGTCGGTCCATCGAACTCCAAGACGATCACAGATCACCTCGCCGTGCTGCGGCCTGAAGCTTGGCTCATGATCGGTCATTGCGCCGGCCTTCGGCTCACTCAGACGATTGGCGACTACGTGCTCGCACACGCCTACTTGAGGGACGACAAAGTGTTGGACGGGGTTTTACCGCCGGAGATACCGCTGCCGGCGATCGCCGAAGTGCAACAAGCGCTGCAGGAAGCCACCAAGACCGTCACCGGCGAAACGGGCGACGGCTTGAAGCGCCGTTTGCGAACCGGCACCGTGGTCACCACGGACGACCGCGACTGGGAGCTGCGACTCACCACGTGGGCGCTACGCTTCAATCAGTCGCGCGCGGTGGCGATCGATATGGAATCCAGCACGATCGCGGCGCAAGGTTACCGATTCCGCGTGCCCTATGGCACGTTGCTCTGCGTCTCCGACAAGCCGCTCCACGGTGAAATCAAGCTGGCGGGCATGGCTAATCGCTTCTACGAGCGCGCCATCTCCGAGCACATCCGCATCGGCATCGCGGCGGTGGAAGAGCTGAAGCGCGTGGGGCATCGGCTTCATTCGCGCAAGCTGCGTTCCTTCGACGAGCCACCGTTCCGCTGAGTCTTCGACGCTTCACGGTCGGATGCGCCGAGCGCGCCCGCCCCGGCGGCGTTCGTTACGGCATGACTCGAGGCACCTTGGGAGTCACGCTCTTGCGAGGGAGCTCCACGACGAAGCTGGTGCGCTCGGGGTCCAGCGTTTCCAGCCGCACGGAGCCGTCGTGGGCGAGGGCGATTTGCTTGACGATGTAGAGGCCGAGGCCGAGGCCGCTCTCGGGGCTGGCGCGATTCTCGCGGCCGCGGAAAGGATCGAACAGTCGCGTTTGAATGGAGGCGGGGATCGCGCCAGCGTTGGAAATCGAGAGGGTCACCAAGTCTGCGGCGCTGCCATCCGCCGTGACCTCGATGGGGCTCTCGCTGCCGCCGTGCTGCACGGCGTTGCCGAGCAGGTTGGAAATGGCTTGAGCGAGTCGCCCGGCGTCCCATTCGCCTTCCAGGTCGCCCGACAGGGCGACTTTGAATCCGCCTTCGCGGTGGTGCTCTGCGACGAGGCGCTGCACGAGCTCCCCCAGGTTGAGCCGCTCTTTGGCGAGCACGATGCCACCGCCGACGCGTGAGCGGGCCATGTCCAGAACGTCGTTCACCAAGCCGCCCATGCGCTGGCCGCTGGCGCGGATGCGGTCCGCAATTTTCTTGGTGTTTTCTTCGCCGCTGGTGCGCAGCAGCACCTCCGCGCCCGTGAGGACGGCGTTGAGCGGGTTGCGCAAATCGTGGCTGAGAATGGCGATGAACATCTCGTTCATGCGCAACGTGTCGCTCAGAGTCTGCATTTGCTCGCGCAGCTGCAGGCGCTGCCGCTGCAAGTCGAAGAACACCTTGACCTTGCTCTGCAGGGCGTGCGGCTCGATAGGCTTGAACAAGAAGTCCACCGCGCCGAGGTCGTAACCTTGGAACATGCGCTGCTGGTCGCGCGCGCCCGCGGTCACGAAGATGATTGGCACGTGGCGAGTTCGCTCCGTTCCGCGCATCAGCTCCGCGAGCTCGAAGCCGTCCATCTCCGGCATTTGCACGTCCACCAGCGCGACCGCGACGTCGTGCTCGAGCAAGATCTCCAGTGCTTCACGCCCGGAGCGAGCCCTGAGGATTTCGACGCCGGGGGCGCGTAGCAGCGCGCCCAAGGCGAGCAGGTTCTCTTCCAGGTCGTCGACGAGGAGGCACTTCACTGGGCACCTCCAGAAGCCGCCGGCAGCGCGCCGCCGTTCACCGTGCGCAGCAATGCGGCCATTTCCGGAAGCTCCAGCGAGGCACTGCTGGGCGTGCTCTTGAGGGCGGCGAGCGGCATGGCCGAGGCGCTCGCCGTTCGCGGCGACTGGACCCAGGTGACTCCACCGCCGCGCGCGATGGCCGCGAGACCGGCCGCGCCATCGTCGTTCGCGCCCGTCAGCACGATACCGAGCAGCCGCTCGCGGTAGATGTCCGCGGCGGACTCGAACAGGACGTCGATGGATGGACGCGAATAGTGCACGAGCTCGTCCGACGAGAGCGAAACTTGAGGACCTGTGTCAATCAGCAAGTGATAGTCGGGTGGGGCGAAATAGATAGTGCCGGGGACGATCGGTTCTTTGTCGTCGGCTTCGACCACGGTCAAGCTGCATTTCGGGGCGAAGATTTCCGCCAGCCTACTCGGGCGTTCTCGGGGCAGATGAACGACGACCAGTACCGCCACGCCCGCGCCGCGCGGCAGGGCGGGGAGGAGCACGCCGAGAGCTTCCACCCCCCCCGCGGAGGCACCAACGACGATCGCGGCGACGTTGGTCATAGCCCCACCTTGCGGTAGACCCGCTCCCGCTCGTTCAGCGGCTGAAACTGCTCGGCCAAGCTCGAGAAGCGGATGGTCTCTTTGGAGCCGAGTCCGAGGAAGCCTTTGTGCGACAGCGCTTCATGGAACAAGCCGAGGGCGCGGTCCTGCAGCTGACGGTCGAAGTAGATGAGCACGTTGCGGCAGGAAATGAGCTGCACCTCCGCGAAGACTGCATCCGTCGCCAGGCTGTGGTCCGAAAAGACGATGTGCTGGCGAAGCGAGCTGTCCAGCACCGCCCGCCCGTAGCCTGCGGTGTAGTAATCCGATAGCGAGGTCTTGGCGCCGGACCGGCGATGATTCTCCGTGAACGTCGGCAGACGGCCGATGTCGTACACACCCGTCTCCGCGGCGCGTAGCGCGGCGCCATTGATGTCCGTTGCGTAGATCAGGGTGCGATCCAAAAGCCCCTCTTCGCGCAGCAAGATGGCGAAGGAGTATGCCTCCTCGCCCTGGCTGCAGCCCGCCACCCAAACTTTGAGAGAAGGATACGTGCGCAGCACTGGGACGACGCTCTCGCGCACGGTGCGGAAGTACGTCGGGTCGCGG
>JAQSWN010000051.1 GCA_029266615.1 Polyangiaceae bacterium | reverse complement strand
CGCGCACGCGCCGCACGAGGCGGTTGGCAATGCGGGGCGTCCCGCGAGCGCGCTCGGCCAGCGCGAGCGCTCCGCCGTCGTCACATTCGATTTCCAGAAGGCGCGCGCTGCGAGCCACGATCTTTTGCAAATCCGCGACGGGGTAGAAATCCAGGCGCAAGGTGACGCCGAAACGCTCCTGCAGCGGTTTGGTCAAGAGCCCCGTGCGCGTCGTGGCCCCCACGAGCGTGAAGGGCTTCACGTCCAGCTGAATGCTCTCCGCGTACGCGCCATCCCCCATCATGACGTCGATGCGAAAGTCCTCGATCGCCGGATACAACGCCTCTTCCACCGTCGCGCTCAAACGATGAATCTCGTCGATGAAGAGGATGTCTGCGCGCTGCACGCGCGTCAAAAGTCCGGTCAGCACGCCCTTGTGCTCCACTCCGGGCCCGCTCGTGACGAACAGCTCCACGCCCATCTCCTTGGCGAGGATGTTCGCGAGCGTCGTCTTGCCCAAGCCAGGCGGACCGCACAGCAAGATATGGTCGAGCGGCTCTTTGCGCCGCCGCGCCGCCTCCACATACACACGCAGGTTCTGCTTGTGTTGCTCCTGCCCGACGAACTCGTCCAACGAGCCCGGTCGGAAAATCCGGTCGAAGCGCTCTTCTTCGCCGAACACCCCTCCGGCAGCCAAACGCGACGCCATTTCTTCGCCAGCGTCGTTGGCAGGTGTTTTTCTCGCGGCCATGCGCGGCGGAAGCTATCACGGCGCCCCAAAGCCGGCGAACCACGCCCGGACCGCCTAATTTTCGGGGTCGCCGAAACGTAGCAGGGCGCGTCCTGAGCTCGTGCTCCGTCCTCAGCTCATAGCCGCCCGTCCCTTCCCGTTGCCGCCCCGCGCGCCATCGCCGAGGGACGACGGCGGGCGCAATCAGGACGCGCATGAACGCGAAGGCGAGGCGCCGGTCGACAGCGCCGCTCCGAAAGCGAGAACAGGGCCTGAGGTTGCGCGCTCGCTCCACCCGAGTTACCCGAAGTCATGGGCCTCAGGTTAACGTTCGCGTGTTGGGGTGGCTTGCTCCTCGTGGTGGCTAGCTGTAGCGGAACCAAACGCGGCTTCGTTAGCGGCGAAGGTGGTACGGCGGGCTTAGGCGGCGACGCCACGAGCGGCAACGAGGCGGGGCGCCCGCAAACGTCTGGCGGCAGTGACGCAGATGCCGGAGCAGATCCTGGCCCCAATCCGACCGCGGGTACGGCGGGGCTCGGCGGGGGCGGAGCTGGAGCAGGCGTGGGTGGGGCCGGCGGCAGCGGTGGTAGCGGCGGTGGCGAACCGAACGGCGGCGGAGGTGAAGACGCGGACGCGGGGGCCGGGGGCATGCCCGCCGATCCCGGGCCGCTCACCTGGTGTGACGACCGGGTCCCCGGTAGCGGGGTGGTTGCGGCTGATTACCGATGCCTGGACTTGGATGATGGCCTGCCGGCGGCCGCGGTGTGGGTACAGGACGTTGCTGGTGGCAGCCTCGCGCTGACGCAGGCCGTCGCCGCTTCTTCGCCGAACGCGCTTTCGCTCACGGCAGACTCCGAGGAGCGTGCGCGCATTTCTTGGTCGCGCGTCGGGCCATCCAAAGTGCTCGCGGTGACGGTCGCGGCTGACTTGAACCCCGTGAACTTTCCCGCCGCTCCGCCCCCGTGGCCTGGCAGCGCGGAGGTACTCTGCGTCGAGCTCGGCGGCGGCAGCGCGTGCCTTCATTACAAATGGGGCGCGAGCGGAGAAGACTACTTCGTGCGAGTCATTCCATCGCTGGTAATGATGCCCAAGGACTGCACCATGAGCGCGTCACCCGGCGGCGGCGATTGGACGCGCGTGGAGCTGTCGGCGCTGAGCACGGGTCAGGTGCTACTGAAGCTCAACAACGTGAACGTGCTGAGCAGCTGCACCAATCAGTTCTCGACCGCCACCAGCGCGAAGGTAACCGTAGGCTTGAACGCTTCGAATACGTCCAACGGCTGGACGGTTCGCGTCGACAACATTGAGGCGTCGCTTTCGCGCTAGAAGCCGCAGCACCGGTCACGCGAGTGCGGAGCCTTACCCGCCGGGGGCCTCGACCTTGATCCCAGCGCTCTGAAATTGGCCGATGAGGTTGGCTTTGTCGTTGGCTTTGGCGAGCGCTTCTTCGGGCGCGACCACGCCGTCTTTCACGAGCTTGAAGAGGCTGTCGTTCATCAAGCACATGCCCTGCTTTCGGCCGGTTTGCATGATGCTGTTGATCTGAAAGACCTTCTTTTCGCGGATGAGGTTCGCGATCGCGGGGACGCCGAACATCACCTCCAGCGCGGCGACGCGGCCGCCGCCAATCTTACGACAGAGCATCTGGGCGATGACGCCCTTCAAGCTGTTGGCGAGCATGACGCGGATCTGCTCCTGCTGCTCCGGCGGGTACTGGTCGATGATGCGGTCGATGGTGCTCGGCGCGGAAGACGTGTGGAGGGTGCCGAACACGAGGTGGCCCGTCTCCGCGGTCTCGAGCGCGATCGCGATCGTCTCTAGGTCGCGCATTTCGCCCAGCAGCACGATGTCCGGATCTTCGCGGAGGGCGGCGCGGAGCGCCTTCTTGAAGGAGTCCGTGTGCTCGCCGACCTGCCGTTGATTGACGAGGCACTTCTTGTTCGGGTGCACGAACTCGACCGGGTCTTCGATCGTGATGATGTGATCTTGGCGCGTGCGGTTGATGTAGTCGACGAGGGCGGCGAGCGTCGTGGACTTGCCCGAGCCAGTCGGCCCCGTGACGAGCACCAAGCCCTTGGGCAAGTGGCAGAGGCTGAGGAGCTCCTTGGGCAGGTTCAAGTCGTCCACGGTGAGGATCTTGCTGGGAATGACGCGCATGACCGCGCCCATGCCGCGCAGATCCACGAACAAGTTGGCGCGGAAGCGCGCCTTGCCGGGGAGCTCGTAGGCAAAATCCGTGTCGTGCGTCTTCTCGAACTCCTCCCGATTACGCGGGGGAACGATCGGCATGAGCGTGCGCTGCACTTGCTCGCCGGTCAGAGACTCGTAGCCTTGGACCGTGCGCATCTCACCGTCCACGCGCATCATGGGCGGGGAGCCGGTGGAGATGTGAAGGTCGGAGCCCTTGAGCTCCAGCAGCTTGTTCAGCAGGCGATCGATGTTCGCGGTCGAGCCGTCCGAAAGCGCGTTGTCGTACGCCAAAGAGGCGGGCGGAGGTGCCGTTTGCAGGGGCGGAGGCGCGGCAGGAGGCGCAAAGTCGTCGTCCACGTCCAGCCCGATGCCGGAATGGATGGCGGGCATGGCGCCGAAAGATGGCGATAGGCCGATGGGGGCGCGCGCGGGAGGCGGCGGAGGCGGAGGCGCGGCCCGTTGCCGCTCCGCTTGCTGCGCCAGCGTCTCGCAGCGGTCGAGGAAGAAGGAGACGTTGACGAGGCCGACCTTGATCTCAGCCACCGCGCGCACGGTGCCGCGCCCTTCGAGCTCGAAGTCCCACTCGGCGAAGCCGGTCGTCATGTGGCCGCGGGCGGCCGGAGTGAGCACGGGCGTAATGAGCGCGGTGATGCTCTGGCTGGTTTGCGCCTCGCCCTTCACCTCACTCTCACCCGCGGGCACGACGACGATGGTGCGTCGGCCTGGAATGAGCCGCACCTCACGCGCTCCGACCAGCAGCGCGCGCTTCAACAGATCGGCAATTGGATGGCTCATGTTGCTCTCGCCTCGTTCAACAGCGATCCGCGAGTATGGCAAAAAGCAGGCTACGGATGGAAATGAACCACGGTCGCGCGCTTCTTATTTAAGACGCGGTCCGCGCTGCCTTCTCACGGATGGATGTGAACCACGGTGCCGCGCTCTTTATTGAGTACGCCGTGCCAGGTGGCGGGGACGGAAGGGTCCGTCCACTCGAAGAGCCAGGCGGCGTCTTTCGGGGCGAGGTTCACGCAGCCGTGGCTTCTGACTTTGCCGAAGTCGTCGTGCCAGTACGCGCCGTGGAGCGCGTAGCCCTTGTGAAAATACTGAACGAACGGCACGTCGCGCAGGTTGTAGGAGTCGCCCTTGTCCTCGTCCCCATCCATCGTGGAGGCGACCTCTTTTTGGTAGATCATGAAGGTGCCGCGCGGGGTGGACTCGGTCTCGTCCGGATCCCCGAGGCCGGCGCGCCCGCTACTGATGAGCGTGGCGTAAACCGGCGTACGCCCGGCATAGGCCACGAGCGACTGCTGCTTGATGGAAATGTCGATCCATTTGCGGTCGCCGGTCGCGAAGCTCGGAAAGGAGTCGCGCGGCTCGATGCGCCGCATCGTCGCTTCCGCGACCCAGGTACCGTCGCGCGTCTCCAAAAAACCGCCCGGCTTGCTCTGGCCGGTGAGCTTGACGCCCTCACGGTCGCCGAGCTGCGGCCCCGCGGCGAACAAGCCTTCTGCGGTGCGGATGAAGCGCTGCCCGTAGCGCTCTTTGCTGAACGCGACCGGCAAGCCCTCGCTCGGCCCAATCTCCACGCCGTGAAACTCGCTCTCTCGCACGAGCTTGATGCGATCGAGGGCAATGACGTCGAGCTCCGTCGTGAGACCGAACAGACGATTTTCCCAGTCGAAGCTCTTGGCGATCGCGAAGCCGCTGTCGCCCGCGGCCGCGCCCGCATGCGAGACGTAGCGGAGAGGCTGCTTCACTCCGTAGGGTTTGGGCAGCTTCGCGTCGTTCTGCAGGAATTCGGGGGGGCCCACGACCTCGCCGAGGGCGGCGAGGAGCCCCGAGGCGCGGATACGCTCCCGAAAGTTGGCGGCGCGGCCGGAAACGTCCATGCCCTCCGACTCGTTCATCTGCTTAGAAGACGGCAGCCGAAAGTAGAGCAGCGGCGGCGTGTCACTGCTCATCGCGTACGTGTAGGGCAAGCCCTGACCACGGAGCGCGCGCCCCTGCGACGCCACGATGACGGGGTGAGACAAGTCCGTCGTCGCGCCGAGCCCTAGGCAGACGAAGCCCCGCGGGTTGACGCGGTACCAGCCGCCGTCGCAGCCGTCGTTCGTGATTTTGGGACCTCGCGCCGCGACGACCGCACCGGCCCGCAAGTAACCGTAGCGCGTGCGATTGCGCCCCGTATCCGTGTAGATCCAGGTCCGCCACGCGATGCTGCCGAGCTTGACGACGTCCCCTCCGGCTTCGTCGAACGGGAGGTTGTCCAGCGTCGTGCCGGGCCGACTCGCTTCGTCAGCGGAAGGCTTGGGGCGGGGCGCCACGGAGGCGATGGGGGCGGGCGCAGTCCCGACGTCTCGACCGACCGGCTGGGCCGACGCAGCCACGCCGGGCGGGTCGGCCTTGGTGCCGCAGGCCAGCGCGAGCAAGGCCGAAATGAGCGAGGTTTGCCGAGGAAATCGCATACCGCAGGGCCGGAGAGCCCGACCGGGCGGATCCGTTAGCACAGCTCCGGCAGATCCGGGCATGCTCGCGCCGTGCAGATTCCGAGCGGTGCCTGGAAGATCGTCAAAGAAATCGCGCGGCACCTGCTGCGGCGCCCTGTCATCGGCATCGTGGCGGCGGCCCGCACGGCCGACGGTCGGCTCTTGCTCATCCGCCGGGGGGACTCCGGCAAGTGGGCACTTCCGGGTGGAACCTTGGAGTGGGGCGAGAACCTCCGCGACGCCATCGGGCGCGAAGTATTCGAGGAGACGGGCGCGACCGTCACCGCGCTCGGCGAGCTCCTCGGCACCTACTCACGCCCCGACCGAGATCCGCGCTTTCACGCGGTCACGATCGTCGTCGGCGCGACCATCACCGCGCCCGACGCGACGCGCGTGAACCCGGTGGAGGTCACCGAGGTGGGGCTATTTCACGACGACCAGCTGCCGTCGGACTACTCCCATGCCATGGAAGACATCGTGCAAAACGTGGTCAGAAAGGCGGTGGTTTGGGAATGAGCCGAGCGGCTTCTTTAGTTCTAGCCCTACTGCTTGCTGGCTGCGGCCTCTTCCGACGCGTGGACGTGCACCCGCTCGCGACCGCGGCGCAACGACCGGCCAACGTAGCCGCGTACGTCGCCGTCACGGACGGTGAGACCCCACTCACGGAGCTCAACACCGGCAACTTCCGCGTCTACGAGAACGATCAGCTAGTTCCCTCGGACCAGACGCAGCTCACCTTACTGGACCCCACGCTGGTAGCCGCCCACCAGGTGGTGCTCCTCGTGGACATGAGCGCCGCAACCACGCCGCAAGCCAGGAGCGTGATCGCCAAGGCGGCGCAGAACTTCGTGCAGAAGGTCACGCCGCGCCAGCCCGTGAGCGTATTCGCGTTCGACGGCGGGCCGCAGCTGGTGCCGATCGCCGTCCTGCCGCGCGGCGACGCGAAGGTGACCATGGCCGCGCTGGAGAGCTTCGCGGTGCGAGATCCTTCGCGCAATTTGCACGGCGCCGTCATTGCAGGGCTGAAAAAGCTGGAGATGGCGCTCGCCCAAAGTGGCAAGGTCATTCGCGTCGGCACGCTGGTCATCTTCGCGAGTGGGCCGGACGTCGCGGGCCGAGTGGATTCGGACAAGGCTCACGACGCGGTGTGGGAAAGCCCGTACGACGTGCTCGGGGTTGGCATCGCGGAGCACGCGGACGCGGTCGAGCACGTGGCGCGGCGGGGGCTCATTCGCGCGCAAGCTCCGGACACGTTGCCGATCGCCTTCGAGGAAGCGGCCGACGCCGCCATCGCCCACCTCGACAAGCACTACGTCGTCTCCTACTGCTCCCCCGCGCGAGCCGGGGAGCGGCGCTTGCGGCTCGAGGTCACTTACACCAACAAAGAGGGTGAAGAGCACCACGGCGACTTCGACTTCGACTTCGACGCCAAGGGCTTCGGCGCAGGGTGCAATTCGCAAACGGTGCCCCGCTTCACGCTCGTCCCGGTTGAAAAGCCCGCGCCGCCACCCCAGGCGAGCAAACCCAAGAGCGACGCCAAGTCGCCGCCGGGGCAGACTGATTCGCGCGCGCCCGACGAGGGTGAGGAGGCGCCGGTCGCGCCACCCGACCAGTCGGGGTACGCCAAGTAGAAGATGTCGTCGGCGCGCCCCGAGGTCTCGGTAGAGCTCCGTGAAGGCGAGTACGTGGCCGCACGCGGCACCTGCAAGATCACCTGGCTCGTCCGCTTCAACGACGCGTGGGTGCACGTCAGCGAGTGGCCGGGCATGGAGGTGAAGCGCTGTGAGACCAAGTCGGGCGTGGTGTGGGAGAATCTTACGCGGCTCTCCGTGCTGCCCGGTGCGCGCCTACAGCGCATCGAGTCGCGTCCGGCGCCGTACGCGACCCGTGACGCGCTGGACTACCTGAAGCGCTCGCCCAACGTCGCGCGGCGTGTAATACGGCAAGAATTTTGCGTGGGTCGCCGAGGAGATCTGCGGCGATTCGACCCAAATGCGTAGCCTTCGGGGGCGGCAGGCCCAGCAGCGGGGGTCAATGATTCCCGAATGATAGACCGAGGCCCTTTAGGGCTAACGCAGTTTGCCGTTCGGTAATAGCGAATGGTCGCCCCAGCCCAGAAAGGCGCCGCGGCAGGAGAGGCGCAGGCCTCGTCTCCCAGCACGCCACCGAGCAGCAAACGCCGCTCGCAAGGCGCGCCGCCGCCCTCTTCCGACCTGGAGCGTAAGACCGAAGCGACCAAGGCGTGGGTACTGGTCGTCGACGACGAGCCGGAGCTGCTGCGCGGGGTTTGCCGTGGGCTCAAGCTGCTCGGCTACAGCGTGACCGAAGCGCGCAACGGTGAAGAAGCCGTGCAGCACTTGTCGCGTCGCAACTTCGACGTCGTCGTGAGCGACATCGTGATGCCGGGCATGGGCGGTATCCAGCTCCTCAAAGAGATTCGGCAGCACGACCTACACGTGCCAGTGGTGCTCATGACCGGCGCGCCCGCCGTGAGCACGGCCGTGCAAGCGCTGGAGTACGGCGCCTTCCACTACCTCACGAAGCCGGTCGAGCCGGAGGCGCTGGACACGATCGTGCAGAAGGCCGTGCGCATGCACCGCATGGCTCGCGTGAAGCAGCAAGCGGCGGAGCTGCTTGGTCACGCCGGCGCCCTGGGCGCGGACCGCGCCGGTCTCGAAGCCAGCTTCGATCGCGCGATGCAGTCGATGTGGATCGCCTACCACCCGATCGTGGACGTGCGAAAGCAGCAGGTCTTCGGCTACGAAGCGCTGCTCCGCAGCACCGAGCCGAGCTTGCCGCACCCAGGCGCCGTCATCGACGCGGCCATGCGGCTCGGCCGTCTGGAGCTCCTGGGCCGCGCGATTCGTTCGCTCGCGTCGGAGCCGATCCCCGCTGATCAAGACTTCGCGCTGTTCGTGAACCTTCACGTGACCGATCTCACCGATCCGGCGCTCTCGGATCCTGAATCGCCGCTTTCCAAGATTGCCCACCGCGTGGTGCTCGAGATCACGGAGCGCTCGTCGCTGGACGAGGTAAAGGACGCACGGCGCCGCGTCGCCTCCTTGCGTGAGATGGGCTTCCGAATCGCGGTGGACGACCTCGGCGCTGGCTATGCCGGCCTCTCCAGCTTCACCCTGCTCGAGCCCGAGATCGTGAAGCTCGACATGTCGCTCGTGCGTGACATTCACGTCACCAGCACCAAACAGAAGGTCGTTCGCTCGATGACGTCGCTGTCCAAAGACATGGGCATGATCGTCGTCGCGGAAGGTGTGGAGACCCGCGAAGAGCGAGAGTGCCTGGTAGACCTCGGCTGCGACCTGCTGCAAGGGTTCCTCTTCGCGAAGCCGGGCCGCGCCTTTCCAGGTGTCGCGTGGTGAGGCCGGCCGCTCCGGAGCAACCCGTGGGACGCGACCCCGGTGCCACTCGCGATGGCTTGCCCCCCTTCAGCGAGCCTCCGCACCCGCCGGCGCCGCCCGCCGGCCGCGCTTCGTTTTCGGACATTGGCGGCTTCTTGCCCGAAGCGCGCACGATGGAAGTCTCGGTTCGCAGCACGGACATCGCCGGCCCCCCGCCGGTGCCCACGACCGTCGACCGCGCGGTGTTGCTGCGCATGGACGGCGTGCAAGCCGGGCAAATAGTGGGCTTGGAGCAGTGGCCGTTCACGGTGGGTCGGCACCCGACCAATCAGCTGCGCGTCGACGAAGACAGCATCAGCCGCTTTCACGCGCGAGTCGTGCAGAACGGCGACGAGTTCGTGGTGGAAGACCTGGGATCGCGCAACGGTACTTTCGTGGCTGGCAAGCGCGTCACGCGCGCCAAGCTTGAGCACGATTGCTGGCTGCAGTTTGGTCCGCGCGTCAGCTTCCGCTTTTCCATGACGGACGTGCGCGAGGAGCGACTCCTCCGCAAGCTGTACGAGTCGAGCACGCGCGACGCCTTGACGGGCGCGTACAACCGCCTCCACTTCGAGGAGCGACTCCGGTCCGAGGTGGCGTACGCCATCCGCCACCGCGCTCAAGCCTCCCTCGTTCTCATCGACCTCGACCACTTCAAGAAGGTCAACGACACCTACGGGCACCCCGCCGGCGACGCCGTGCTCAAGCGCTCCGCCGACGCTTGCATGCGCGCGCTGCGCACCGAGGACGTCTTCGCCCGCTTCGGCGGCGAAGAGTTCGCGGTGGTGCTCCGCAACATCGAGCTCAAGGGCGCGGCACGGCTGGCGGACCGGCTCCGCGCCTCGGTATCCGCGGTTCCGGTCGAGGTGGACGGGCACCGCGTGCCGGTGACCCTCAGTGCGGGCGCGGCTTCGCTCCTCTGCTGCCGCGCCCCGAGCGCCGAAGAGCTGATCGCAATCGCCGACCGGCGCCTCTACCTGGCCAAACAACAAGGCCGAAACCGCGTGGTGCACGAGGGATGAGCGGAAGGCGAATCCCGAGCTAGGGCGAGGATGAGCGGAAGGCGAATCCCGAGCTAGGGCGAGGATGAGCGGAAGGCGAATCCCGAGCTAGGACGAGGGATAGGGCAAAGAGCGGCTTTACTCCGAGTCACGTCGTCTGCTACGAGGCTAGTTCGGAGGAACCGACGTGCCTATCGACCTCAGCTCGCTCAAGTCCGAACGTGATCGTCTCAAGGACAGCCTCCGCGAGATTGAAGGCGAGCTGCGCCGCCTGGAAGTCGAGCTCAAAGGCCTCCGCCAGCGCGAGATCGCGACGAAGCGCGAAATAGAAGCGCTCGCCACCTTGGTGGAGCTCGGCGAGTCGCGCGAAGTCAAAGCGGCGGACTGAGCCTCGGCTCAGAGCTTGGTCCCGGAAAGCTCCAGGATCAGCGCGAACTCCGCTTCGGTAGCCGGCACCACGGAGAGCCGGCTCTTCTTCACGAGCCCAAAGCTCGCGAGCTTCTTCTCCGCTTTGATTTGCGCGAGCGTCACTGGCTTTGCGAGCGCCTTCTTGGCGCTGAGCTCCACCACCGACCAGTCGCCTTCGTCCGTCTGCTCCGGCGTCGCTTCGGCCACGACCGTCGCCAAACCGACGACCTCCTTGCCTTCGTTCGAGTGGTAGAAGAGCACGAGGTCGCCCTTCTTCATTGCGCGCAGGTTGTTGCGCGCCTCGAAGCTACGGATCCCGTCCCACGTCGTGCGCTTCTCTTTCACGAGGCGCTCCCACGGATAGACGGACGGCTCGCTCTTCACCAACCAGTAGCCCTTGGCCATGGCGCGGACGTTAGTCCAAATCTTGGTCGATGAGGTCGAGCACGATCGGACAGTGGTCGCTGAGCGCGCGGCGGGCCTCGCTCTTCACGTCCGCCGAGGCGCAGAAGCCGGCCACGTGGACGCGCGCGCCCGCAGGCACTTCACGCATGCGGGTACCGGCGACGGCGTGGTCCAGCCACGTGGGGCGCCCGCCGTAGAGCTCCGTGCCCGCGGCGTCGGCGGGGAGCAGTAAGAGCCCGGCGCTGTGGAGCTGCTGGCGCACGCTCGCTTGCTCTTCCACCGCCGTGACCTGCGGCGAACACGAGCGGCATCCCATCGTGTTCAAGTCGCCGAGGAGGAGCACGTCCGTGTCACGCGCTCGCGCCGCAAGCTCCGAAACCACGCCGGGGACGGCCGCGAACGACTTGCCCCGTAGCGCGAACGCACGCGCGTCGGTTTTGCTCTTGAAGTGCGCCGAGACGACCGTCAAATCTAGGCCGCCCTGAAGTCGTAGCTGAGCCGCGAGCCCGGGACGAAGCTGGTCTTGGCACGCGCTACCCCGCGGATTGAGGGCCGCGACGGTTTCGACCGCGCTCGCGGAGACTCGTGCCTCGTTCCACACGAGACCCACGTGCTGCGGCACGCGGCTCCCGCAGTCGTCCAAGCGCGCGACGAAGCGCCCTCCCGAAAGCCGATTCACGTCGGCGAGGAGCTGCGCCAAGGCCCGTTGCGCGGCGGGGGTCTGCTTCACCTCCTGTACCGCGAGCACGTCCACGTCCAGCCAACTGATGGCGCACGCCAGCCAGGCGAGATCGGTCCGGCCCGCGCCTGCACCCGGTTCGCCGTCAGGGAACCAGCGGAGGTTCCAGCTCGCGAAGCGCGCGCTCCCCGCCGGCCGCGGCAGCCGCTGACCGGCTTGGAGCAGGTCCTGGCAGCTCGCCGGAGTCCCGAAAGCGTCTCGACGCTCCGGCCGGGCGACTCGGGGACGAGCCACGACGTGCCCGAGCGCGCTCAACACCAACAGGAGGAGGGCGGCCAGCTTCCACACTTTTCGGCCCCGGGGCACCCACCGGTGTTAAGCACCTCCCGCTCGCCGGAGCGAATTTGGCCCAGAGATTTTCGACCGCCGGACATGGCCAGCCGCGACCACGCTTTGGCCGCTTTCGTCCAGCCGGGTGCGCAATCGGCCCATCAACCAAGGCTGTTTAACGCTGCGATCGCAGTTTTCCGAGCTTGGTCTGGATATTGCTGTTCTGGGGGGGCCGAGCTCCATCCCGTGAGCTCGGACGGGGGCACGTCGTGACCGTAGGTTGAGGTCTTGGCCGTGGCGGAGCTCTGCGCGGCGTTCCCAAAATGGGAAAACGAGTCGCCTCGCGGCGCCGCTTGCGGTTGGACACGTAGTCAGAAATCACGCCTATCTCGACGCAGATCGTCGTCAGCGTTATCGTCATCGCTTCCCCTGGGCGCATGACTGTCGTTCCGGCCACAAGCACCTCGCCGCCCCCCCACCCCTTGCTGGGGGCGACATTGCGAGGAACGTATAGAATTTTGCGGACGCTCGACCAGGGCGGCATGGGCATGGTGTTCGAGGCAGAGCACGCGCGCCTACGCCGCCGGCTGGCGGTGAAGGTGCTGGCCCAGCACCTTGCGAAAGACGCGCATGCGCTGGCCCGCTTTAATCGCGAAGCTGAAATTATCTCGCAGCTGCAGCATCCACACGTGGTGCAGGTCACGGACTTCGACACGACCGAGCAGGGCGAGCCGTACCTCGTGATGGAGCTGCTGACCGGCGAGAGCCTGGCAACGCGCCTCGAACGCGAGCGTTGCATCACCATTTCCGACGCGGTGCGCATCGCGCATCAGGTTTCTTCGGGGCTAGCCGCTGCGCACTCCGCGAACATCGTGCACCGCGATCTCAAGCCCGCGAACATCTTCCTCACGCAGGTGGCCGGCCACGGCACCGTGGTCAAGCTGCTGGATTTCGGCATTAGCAAGCGCGTGGGCGCCAGCAAAGGCCTAACCGGCGAGTACGACATCCTCGGCACGCCGGACTACATGGCGCCGGAGCAGGCGCTTGGAAAAACCGCGCTCGTCGATCACCGGGGCGACCAGTACGCGCTCGCCGTCATCACGTTC
The DNA here is from genome assembly GCA_029266615.1 of Polyangiaceae bacterium. Lineage (GTDB taxonomy): Bacteria > Myxococcota_A > Polyangia > Polyangiales > Polyangiaceae > PMG-095. The sequence goes on along the minus strand of JAQSWN010000051.1, from coordinate 55,033 downwards.
GAAATGCTGACGGGGCGCACACCCTTCACGGGAGACGACGTCATGGACGTGCTCCGGCAAGTCATCAGCGCGGAGCCGCCCATCATCGAGGAGCTCGCGCCCCACGTTCCACCGGGAGCGGGCGAGGTGCTGCGCCGAGCGATGTCCAAAGATCCGGACATGCGCTTCGCGAGCATCACGGACTTCGCGGCGGCGCTGCTGCGGAGCGCCGGCACATCGTTGCCTCCACCGATCGACGCCATCGGTCTCGCCAACACCTTGCCCGCAGGGCCGCCTGGCAAAAGCTCGCCCCTCGCGGCCTCGAGCCCGCTGGGGGCGCCGCGCCCGGCGTCGGATCGCTTTGAGACCGGCCGCCGCGAGCAAAACACGCTTGCCGAAGCCCCGGCGCCGGTTCCGCACAACGGCTTCACCCCGCAGGACCTCACGCGCGCACTCGATCAAGCGCGTCAGGCGCACGGCCTGGGCGACACCGATCTTGCCGTGAATAACGCGGAGACCGCGCTGAACGTGGCAGATTCGTTGAGCTCGCCGGAGGCGCTGGCCCGCCTGGAGTCTTCCACGACTCTGCTCAACGCGATCTTCGAAGCACGCCTCGGACCGCTCTCTCAGCGCATGGTCGTGCTGACCCCCCGCTCCAACAACAAGAAGCTCCGCGTGTCGCCCGAGCAGGCGTTCCTGCTCTCGCGCGTGGACGGCGGCGTCACGCTGGACGAAGCCATCGACCTCTCTCCCCTCCCCCGCCAAAAGACGCTGCGCCTGCTCGTTTCAATGATGCGCCAAGGGCTCATCGCCGCAGAGTAAGCGGCAGGGCTGTGGCCGCTCACACGGGGCAGCCGCAGAACAGAAGGAGGCTGGCTAGCCCGACGACACGAGCCAGCCAGCCAGCGGCTTGCGGGTCTGCAGTCGCTGCGCTAGATATCGGCGGTCCGATGTCGAACATTTGCGTCCATGCCGTTGCCCGTCGCTGGGCTAACAAGCCGGTCCTTCCGGCTGGGCAGGGCGCATTGCGTGTGAGCTGACAACAGCGAACCCCAACGCCCTCCCCGCCGAAAGGCCGAGAGGGCGAGCAGAGTCGCTCCTCGGACCTAGGCGGAGTCGGGCACGAAAGCCCCGCCCATGCCCCCCGCGAAGGATCCTGAAGAGCCCACGGAACCTCCCTTATTTACTAGGGATTTTGCGCTGGTCTTGGCCACGCAGTTCACGTTCGGCTTCGCCTTTTCGAGCTTTCTGCTCCTCCCGAAGTTCGTGGTGACGGAGCTGCACGGCTCGCCGAGCCAGGTCGGCTACGTCGGCGCGGTCGCCGTGCTCGCGGCGGTGCTCGTCTCCCCCGCATGCGGCAAGCTCTTGGATCGCGGAAGCCGCCGGCCCCACATCATCTTCGGGTCTCTATTGAGCGGCTTCGCCGCGCTCGGCTTCTTGTTCGTGACGGAGACGGGCCCCTACCTGTTCGCGGTGCGCGCCGCGCAAGGCGTCGCTTACACCCTTTACTACGTGGCCGCGGGTACGCTCGTCGCGGACCTTTCGCCTCCGTCTCGTCTTGGCCAGGCGCTGGGCTGGTTCGGTGCGGGCGGGCTCCTCATGAACGCCATCGCGACGCTCATCGCCGAGGGCGTGGCGGAGCGCTTCGGCTGGCACGCTGTCTTTTGGGCGGCGGCCGCGTCCGGTTTCGCGGCAGCATTGCTCGCGCTGTTCTTGCGCGAGCCAGAGCGTGCTGCAGCCGCAGCAATATCGCCCGGAGACGCGCCCCCCAAGGCTGCGGTCAGCCGTCACGCCGTGCTGTGGGGGGCGGCCGCGGGCGGTACGGCGTTCGGAGCGCTATTCACGTTCACGCAGCCGCTCGCGCTCTCTTTGGGCGACAGCAACATCAGCCCGTTGTTCGGCGGCTACACGGCCGCGGCGCTACTCGTTCGGCTCGGCTTCGGCAACTTGGCCGACCGCCTGGGGCGCGCGCGCGTCGGCGGCGGCGCGCTCGCCGTGTATGCTCTGGTCGTGGCGATGACCGCAGGACTTTCGCGAGGTTGGCTGGCACCGCTGGGGGTTGGATTCGGCTTGGCCCACGGCGCCTTTTACCCTTCGCTCAACGCGCTCGCGCTCGAGGGCGTTGCTCGCGGCGAGCGCGGCAGCGCGGGCGCCTGGTTCAATGCGGCCTTCAACGGGGGCGTGCTGCTGGTCACCTTTTGCTTCGGCCAAGTCGCGCAGCTTTACGGCTATCGGAGCGTGTTCCTGTTCGTGGCCTGCCTGTGCGCGGCGGGCTGTTTCGTGGTGCTCGGTCAGGCGCGTAAGCCGCTTTCGCGGAGCGCCCTCGTCAGTCGGACTCCTTGATGCTCGTCGCTCTCTTCATCCTCACGTTCGCAGAGAGCGTGGCCGCCACGCTCCTGCAGCGCGGGCTCTACTTCTACACTCACGAGCACCTCGGCTTCACCGAGCATCAAAACCTGTGGGTCGCGTTCGGCTTCGGCGCGACCTACATTTTGGGTGCGTTCGGCAGTCACGCCCTCGCCAAGCGCTTCACGGAGAAGGGCCTGCTCATCGGCTGCATGTTCGCCCTGCTCGGCATTCACATGGTGCTCGCGCTGTTTCCGGCGGCGTGGCTGCTCGTGATCGGCGTGCTTCTGAGCGCGGCCGTGCAAGGGGCCAAGTGGCCCGTCGTCGAAAGCTACGTGAGCGCCGGGCGTGAGCCACGAAAGCTTCTCCCGCTCCTCGGCCGATACAATGTCACGTGGGCCACGGCTGGCTTCGTCGCCATCGGCATCACCGGCGTGATCGTCGGCAACGGACGGCCGGCGCTGTTCTTCTGGTTGCCGGCGTTACTCAACGTCATCGGTATCGCTTGTGCCTGGCGCTTTCCGTCCAAGCCGCCCCACCTGGAGCACGGCCACGCGTCACGGCCCGCCGAGGGCGAGCTCCAGAACATGCGCGCGCTGCTCGGCTCGGCGCGCTGGTCCATGACCGCCAGCTACGCCCTCCTCTACGTGCTGGCGCCGCTGATGCCAACGCTGTTTGCGCAGCTGGCGCTCCCCATCACGCTCGCGACGCCCATCAACAGCGTGCTGGACGCCACGCGCGTGCTTGCCTTCGGCGCCCTGGGTGCGCTCGGCGGCTGGCATGGCAAGCGCGCGCCCATGTGGCTCACCATGGCCGCGCTTCCGGTCGGATTTTTGCTCATTTTGCTCGGCAATTCGCTACCGCTCCTGATTTTGGGCGAGGTCATCTTCGGCGTCGCCGCGGGCTTCGCCTACACCGCCGCGCTCTACTACGCGCTCGTGGCCGAGAATGCGTCGGTAGACGCCGGCGGCGCCCATGAAGCGCTCATCGGCATCGGCATCGGGCTCGGGCCGCTCTCGGGCCTCGCTGGCCAGTTGCTGGTGCGTCCGGGGGCGGATGGGGGTTTGGAGCCCTTCATGGCGCTGGCCGTCACCACGACGCCCATCATCGCCGTGTGTGTGCTCGGCTCCGTGCGCTCCTTGTTCAGGCTGCGCGGTCGTCCTGCGTGAGCGCGCGCAGCTCCGCTTCCAAACGTTCCACCTGTGTGCGCAGCCGCAAGAAGACGTCCGTCGCGAGCGCCAGCTCGCCATGGCGTGCCAAGAGCTCGAGCTCTGCCGCGGCTTGCAAGGCGAGCGGCGCCGAGAGGTTGCCGAAGGCGCCCTTGGCTTTGTGCGCGGCGCGCGCCAGCTCCTCGGGGTCACCGTCGCGCAGCGCGGCTTCCATCCCGAGGAGCAGCGCGGGCCGCTCCTCGACGAACAGCCGTACCAGCTCCACCAAGAGCCGCCGGTCTCCGTCCACGCGCGCCAGAAGCTCGATTCTGTCGAGGACGGTCACGTCAGGTTCCAGCCGTTCCGAAGTGCCTTCCGAGTTCTCTGCCATGCGTGCGGCTCTTGCTTCGGATGCCAGGGAGGCTGGCGAGTTGGCGAGCCCGCTATCCGGCGATGCGGCGGGCAGGTGCTCCGAAGCGTAGCCGAAAGCGCCTTGGTCCATAACCCGAGCGATGACCGAAAGCAGCGTCCGGCGTGTCACGGGCTTGGTGACGTAGTCGTCCGCGCCGGCGGCCAGGCACTCTTCGCGGTCGCCCTTCATCGCCTGCGCGGTAAGCATGACGATCGGCCGGTGGCCGCCGCTCACCTTCTCGTGCGCGCGGATGGCCCGGCACACTTCGACGCCGGTCATCTCCGGCATCTGCACGTCCAAGAACAGCAGGTGGAAGTCCGCGCTGAGCGCCTCTTCCAACGCGGCGCGGCCCGTCTCCACCACGGTCACCTGCGATCCGACCTTCTCCAAGAAGTGCCGCACGACCCGCGCGTTCACGGCGTTGTCTTCCGCGACGAGCACGCGGAGCCGATTGGGAGGAGACTGGAACCGCCCCGTGGACTTCACGGTAGAGCTCGCCAAGGACTCCGGATCCAGGTCCGCCCGCGGAAAGACCAGGTCCACGTGAAAGACGCTGCCGCTGCCAACCGCGCTCTTCACTCGGATTTTTCCGCCCATGAGCTCCACCAGCTGGGAACAAATGGTGAGCCCGAGCCCCGTGCCACTCATCGCGCCAACGCGCTCCACTTGGGTGAATGGCTCGAAAATGCTGCCGAGGCGGTCCGCCGGAATGCCGATGCCGGTGTCTCGCACCGTGAAGCAGAGCTTGACCTCCTCTTCATCGGCGTGTCCCTGCACCACGCTGACCCGGATTCCACCCTTGCGCGTGAACTTGATCGCGTTGCCGACCAGGTTGACGAGCACCTGCTGCAAACGCAGCGCGTCGCCGAGCAATCCGTCCGCGACGTGGAGCCCCACGTCCAGCTCGAACCCGAGGCCTTTGCTGCGCGCCAGCTGATTCAGCGGCTTCAGCGACGCATCCAAGAGCTGCCGCAAGCTGAATGGCACCGCGTCGATCTGCAGCTTGTGAGCTTCGATACGCGACACGTCCAAGATGTCGTTGATGATGCCCAGAAGCGCGGCCGCGGAAGCGCGCGCCGTATCCACGTAGTCTTTCTGGTCCGGAGCGAGCGGCGTCTCGAGCGCCAGCTCCAACATACCGAGCACGCCGTTCATGGGGGTGCGAATTTCGTGGCTCATCTTGGCCAGAAATTCGGTTTTGGCGCGCGTGGCAGCTTCGGCCAGCTCTTTGGCGCGCTTCAAGCTTTCTTCGGCTTGTTTACGCTCCGTAATGTCTATCGTCATACCGACGCGCTCACGCGCACCGAATTCGCCGACCGCGATGGTGGCGCGCGAGTAGGCCCAACGCACGCGCCCGTCCGGGTGCAAGAATCGAAACTCGCACTCCCACTCGATTCCGTACTCACCCGCTTCGCGCCACATCTGGGTGCAGCGCGCGCGGTCGTCGGGGTGAATCGCCGCAACCCAACCGCTGCCGAGCGCTTCTTCTTGCGGGACGCCGGCGAGCTGACTCCACTCCTGGTTCACGAACGTGCACTTGGCGTTCATGTCGCAGCGGTAGATGCCCACCGGCGCGCCCATCGCGAGCTCTCGAAAGCGCCGCTCGCTCTCCTCCAGCTCGCCGAGCAACGCGCGCTGGGCGATGACGCGGCGGTACGCCGAAAGCGTGAGCACGCCTTCGAGCGTCGCGACCCCCACCCACAAGAAGATCCGCGCGCTCGCGGGTGCATCGGCGAAAACCGCGACCACGGTCGCGAGCAGCACCGTGAAAGCGCCATAACCCAGCATGCTCTCGAGCGTGAAGAACAAGAGCCCGCCCGCGCCCAACAGCACGAACAAGCCGGCAAGGTAGCCTGGCTCGAGCCGATTCACGGCGACGACCGTGAAGAAGTGGAGCGTGATCACGCCCGCCATCGCGTGGATCATGCGGAGCAAATGACGCTTGCCCCGCGGCAGCAACGACGAAAGCGCCGCCGCGCAGCACAGCCCGAAGATCGAGGCGCGCAGCGCGATCGGATCCCACGCACCCGGTGAGAGCCGCTGCATGACCGGCTGCCACACCAGGTAGAGGCCGCCGACCAAGACGATGAGCGCGCGCGAGACGCCCGACAGGCGCTCACGCGCGGCGGAAGAGATCACCGCGAGCTCCGGCAGGCTGAAGCGCGGAACCTCGCTCAGCCGTTCCCCGAGGGCGGCGCGCGTTGGCGGTAGGCTGATGGACGGCGGCGCCGCTGGCGGCGCGCTTTGCGACACAACTTCACGAACGACCCGCAGATCGCCGAGTTAAGCCGAGAATGTGGCCGACATCGCGACTTCTCCCACCTGCTCGCACCAGGCCCCAGCCGTGCGTTCGTGGATATGCACGCGACACGGTCCGAACACACAAGTAGCCGAAAATTCAGGATCTACATGGTGCCCACATCCAGCCCCTTCGCCGCCATGGATCCGGTCGCGTCGTTGGTAGCGTCGATGCCGCCGGCGTACCCGCAAATCTTCGAACGGCGGGACATTGCCGAGCACGTTCACATCATCGACGCGCGTGGCTCGCGCCGAGCCCACGCCGCCGAGTGGCGAAAGCTCCCGGGCGGCACCGCCATCGTGTGCGTGGTCGCGGACGACGTGCCCGGCTTGCTCTCCCTCGTGAGCACCGCTTTCGTCTCTCATCATTTGGACGTGACGTCGGCTCAAATCTTCTGTCGTCCTACGTCGCGCGGCGTAGAAGCGATCGACTTTTTTTGGCTAAAGCGTGCGCGCCCTTCGCGCCTGCCCCAGCAAATCGACGCCACGGAGATTGTCAGCGTAAGCCGCATGCTAGACGAGCTGGTGGGGGAAGAATCCCAAGCACGCGTGCTCGCGGTGCAAGAGTTGGAGCGCGTCGCGCCCGAGCTCCCGGTTCGCCCGCGCGTGTTTTACGACACGCGCGCTCTCCGCCGCGGCGAGGTCATCTTGAACGTCGTCACGCCGGACCGCCCGGGCTTGCTCCTCGCCATCACGCTCTCGTTCGCGCACCAGGGCCTGGAGGTGGTGGCTTCGGAGGTGCGAACGGACCAAGGCGTGGCGAGCGACCGCTTCACGCTGAAGGACGCGAACGGCGGCACCCTCACCGCGAACCGGCTCGCGGACATCCAGCGGCACATCATCCACGCGCTCAAGACCGAAGCGCCCCCTGGCAGCGCCGGCCCGATCACGCCCTTATACCGCTGAGCTTGGTCGTTTCGCGCTCCTCGCGCCAAGATGCCGCGCATGAAGGAAGACTCGGCGGTTGAAGAGTTGTTCGCCAGGCTGGCCAACAGAATCAGCCAAGCCACGGGCAGCTTCTGGACCTTCTCGGCCGCGCTGCTCGTGGTGCTCGCGTGGGCCGCGACGGGGCCATTCTTCCACTATTCGGAGACGTGGCAGCTCGTCATCAATACCGGCACCACCATCGTCACGTTCTTGATGGTGTTCGTGATTCAGCACGCACAAAACAAGGACATGCGCGCGGTGCAGCTCAAGCTGAACGAGCTCATCGCGGCCGTGGAAGGCGCGAGCAACCGCCTGATCGACGTCGAAGACCTGAGCGATCGCGAGCTCGAGCATCTCTATTCGCGCTTTCAAACGCTGGCCAAGACGGCGCAGAAAGTCTCCCACGGCGCCAAGCTCAGCATCGACAGCGATCCGGACGTCCCGGAGACCCAAGAGCGTGACAAGAACGCGCACGGCCACGCGCTCAGCGAGGGCGACAAGAAGCCCGTCGTTTCCAAGCAAGAGTCCAAGGCTCACAGCAAAAAGCGACGCCGCTAAACCGTTACAGTCGTGCCATGACCCGTGCACGGCGCCTGGTTAGGGTTCGCGCGCATCGGACGGGCCATGCCGTGTGGCCCGCAGGAGGAGTCCATGCGCCAGCTTTCGCAACGAACGCTCTCGGGTCTACTTTGTCTCGGGGTTCCGGTTTTCACGCTCGCCGCCTGTAGCGGTGACGGTCAGTACGCCGGCGAAGAATTCGGGGAAAACCAGGAGGCCCTGACGGTTACGACCGCCTTTCAGCAGGGCGTCAGCGCTTACACCGGCTCCACGGACGCGACCATCCGCCAGGCCAGCGCGACCACCAACTACGGTAACGCCACGACGTGCGAGGCCGACGGCGACGACGGCAGCGGTGTGGACAAGTCCTGCCTCTTGCGCTGGACGCTGAGCGGCCTGCCGGCGGACGCGGTCATCACATCCGCGACTATCGCCCTGCAAGTCACCAACACCAGCCCCAACACCTACAACCTCTACTCACTCGGCAAGCCTTGGAACGAGGGCCAAGTGAGCTGGACCAACGCCGCTACCGGCAGCGCTTGGGGTGCTCCGGGCGCGCTCTCCACCGCCGATCGCGGCGCGGTCGTTGGTAGCATTTCGGCCACGGCTACCGGGCTCAAGACCGTCACCCTGAACGCGGCTGGCATCGCGATGGTCCAAGCCTGGGCCAACGGCTCCACTAACAACGGCGTCATCATTGCCAATGCGTCCAACACGGACGGCATCGACTTCGCGTCCTCCGAGGCCACCAGCAGCTCGCGGCGGCCCAAGCTGAGCATCACGTACACGACCAACACGGGCAGCGGCGGAAGCGGCGGCGGCGGAACCGGCGGCACCAGCGCTGGCGGCACGTCCGGCAGCGGCGCGGGCGGCGCGGGCGGCTCCGTCCCTGGCGGCACCCCGCAAAATGACGTGCTCATCGCCTTCATCGGCGACCAGGGCAACGGCAGTAACGCCGACGCGGTGCTCAACCTCATCAAGAACGAAGGCGCCGAAGCCACCGTGCACAACGGCGACTTCGATTACGCCAATAATCCGAGCGCCTTCGAAAACCGCGTGAACGCCATCCTGGGCTCGAATTATCCGTACTACGCGGTCATCGGCAACCACGACGCGGCCGCGTGGGGCGGCACCAATGGCTACGCCGCCAAGCTCGCGGCGCGCGTCGCTCGGGTGCCGAGCATGAATTGCAGCGGGGAGATCGGCGTCAAAGCCAACTGCAACTTCCGCGGCGTCCACTTCGTCCAAAGCTGCATCGGCACCGGCGAGCTGCGCTCGACCTGCAACGCCAACGCGGCGGATCAGGTCAACTTCATTCAATCCTCGCTCGCCGCCAGCACGGCCCCCTTCAAGATCTGCAGCTGGCACAAAAACCAGAACGACATGCAGACGGGCAGCAAGGGCAACGAAGTCGGCTGGCAAGCGTACCAAAAGTGCGTCGGCGCCGGCGCCATCGTCTCCACCGGCCACGAGCACTCCTACTCGCGCACCGGCATTCTCACGAACATCGGCAATGCTACCAACCACGGCGTCATCGCCGGCGCTTGGTCCACACCGGAAGTCTTCCCCAATCACAGCTTCGTGTTCGTCAGCGGCCTCGGCGGCGTAGATATACGTGATTTCGAGGCTTCCAGCCACAACGACGACACGTGGTGGGCCACGACCTACGCCAGCAACCGCTGGTACAAAAACGGCGCCTTGCAGCCCTCCACCAGCGCCACCTACGGCGCCCTGTTCATCAACTTCCACGACGGCGGCAACACCAAACGCGCCACCGCCTACTTCAAGGACCTGAGCGGCCGCATGATCGACCAGTTTACGATCACGCTGCCGTAAGCATGAGCACCGCGCGCTTCGCCTAGCGCGAAGCCACGCGGCGCCGCGCGAGGGCGGGCGACTTCACGTAGTCGTTCGCCTTCGCCTCGCCGTGGCACGCGTTGCACGTCCCGTGCGGATCGGCGCCGTACTGCTCACCGCTCGGCGCGCTCACCCCGCGCCACTTGATCGCCACGCTGTGGTCGGCCCTCTCCGCGAGCTCGAACCACTCCCAACCGCGCGCCCCCTCCGGGTTGTAACGCCCGCCGCGCTTCACCATCGCGAACAGCTGCCCCTCCGGCCGCGCGTCGATGCGCGCCTGCTTCACGATGATCGTCCCCACCGGAAACTGCGCCTCCCCTCCCTCCGGCTCCGGCCCCGCAATGAAGTACCGCTGCTCCCCGGCATAGTGCGTCTGCCCCTGCGCCGCCTTCTCCTCGAACGGCCCCCCCGGCCACTCCCGGAACCCCTGAAAGTCCCGCTCGAACGCCACGAACGTCTCCCGCGTCTCCTTCCCGCCGCAGGAAGCCGCCGAAAGCGCCGCCACCGCCGCAAAACCGAGCACCACGCGGGAGATCACGCCCCCTTCTAACCCCCGCCCCGCGCCCGAAACCACCCCCACCGGCCCGCGTCACCACCTTGTTACAACTTGAGCCGCCCCCCCGAACGTGACAAAAGCCCTCCCGCCGCTCCCGTAGCTCAGTTGGATAGAGCAGGGCTTTCCTAAAGCCAAGGTCGTACGTTCGAATCGTATCGGGAGCGCCAGAGCCAAGACCGCGAATAGAAACGCAAACGCCAACGGTTTCCATCGGTTCGCTTGGTGCGGCACAGCTCGAAGCGCAACGCGATACGCGACGGAGTGCGACGCTGTAGGACGGAGAACGACGCGGGGCGTGGTAATGGCGTGGTAACGGCAGGATGGCGGTGTCACCACAGCCGTGAGAGGACGATCCGACCATGTTCCGTTTTCGCGTCACGGCACACCATCCGACGCCCGGGTTCTTCCGCATCAACGAGGGCCGTCGAACGATGGCGTTGGTCGATGGGGTCGAGCTAACCCTGGCGGCTCGAGACGCGCCGACGCTCGCGCAAGCTACCCGCTACCACTTCGAAGGGCGAGCGTTTGCGACAGAGGAGGGGGCCCGAACTGCTGGGGAGCGACTCCGTCAGTCCTTGCACGTGCTCGTTGGCATGTTCGGCCTAACGTTGATTGTCCCGAGCGTCGACGGCGAAGACGGCAAGCTGGCCGAAGCCGAGAAGGCCCGCATTCGCGAGCAAGGGCTTGAAGTGCTCAACTCGCGGACCGGAGTATCGGTGCTCCCGGACGACGAAAACTGCGTCGAGTTCGTGGCGGCCGGTTTGGGCGAAGTGACGCCGAGTGACCCGGAGTATGTCCTCAAGGCGATCGAGAGCGTGTGGCCACTGGAACTTGTCTTTGATGACGTAAGCAAGCGTGCCCTGGAGACCGTTTCTTTTGCCTCGTCCGCTGCGTCGCCCTTGCTCAAGTTTCTCACGATGTACATGGCCGTCGAACAATTGCTGAATCGAGTGCCTACGAGCGAACCCGCGCTCGCGCCGATCGATGAGCTCATCGAGACACTGCGAAAGACAGCGCTACCTGAGACGGAGAAGGCGGGCCTCATTAGCGCGCTCGGAAACCTCAAGGGCTTTCAGCCGTTCAGCGCGACCTTTCGAAAATTTGCAGAGCTCAATCCGGAATTTCCCAAACTTCGAGGCTTGCCGCTCAGCAAGCTCGCCTCGGATAGCATCAAGCTCCGGAACAACATCGCACATCGCGTGCAAGCCGATCCTCGAAACGCTGAGGAGCTAGCCGGTGGACTTCGTGAATTGGCCCTTGCGTTGGTGTGGAGCAGAAACCAGCTGCCGACCGTCACCCTTGAGCGTCCCGCCGACCGAGTCGCGATGACGAAGCTAGAATTCCGCTTGCTCTGACACGCGATTGATGAAGCTCCCAGCAGTCGAGCCAGAAGCACAAGCGAGGAGCCCGTTAGCCGCGTGAAGGAGCCGATCGTGGGCGAGAAGGTCGTAGCTGCCGTGGAAACGCGGTGGCTACGGCTATACGCGACCTACGTCATCGTTGCAGTGGACTCGCTCGGATTGCTGGAGGTAGTTCCGTCCCCCGACGACGGCAGCTCAGTGCCATTCTGGGAGGACGCACGGCACTTCAAGAGGCTCAAGCTGTTCGCGTAGGGGTCACTGATACAGCGGCCACTCGGCTAGGGTCGGGCAGGTGCCGAGATACACTCGAACGCTCGAAGGCGAATTCGCCAGCATCAAGCCATGCGCTCGATGGTTGTTGCCGGCTGAGAGAACCCGCGTGAATCTGGCGCCGGGAAATGGCTACGGGTCGCGGTTTTCGGCGCTGAGCGCCAGCTAGGCGGGGCGCTTGTTCTTGGCTCGGGCTTCGGATTTGGAGGCAGCGCGCTCTTTGGCCTCCTTGAGGCGGTAGCTGTCGCCGGCGATGTCGATGATTTCGGCGCGGTGGAGTAGGCGGTCGATGAGCGTGACGGTGCAGGCGGCGTGGGGGAAGACCTCGGACCACTCAGCGAACGGCTTGTTTGTGCTGAGCACGATGGAGCGCGGACCGTCGTAGCGGCGCGTGACGACCTCGTAGAGGAGGTCCGCGTAACGGTTGTCGTAGGAGAGGTAGCCGACCTCGTCGATGCAGAGGAGGCGCGGCTGGACGTAGCGGCGCAGGCGGCGAGCGAGAGCGACCGAGGATTCCTGGGCGGCGAGGTCGCTGAGCATGTCGCTGGCGGTGGTGAAGCGGATGGTGTGTCCGCGCAGGGCAGCTTGGTGGGCGATGTTGCGGAGAATCATGGTCTTGCCGACGCCATTGGGTCCGAGCAGGACAGCGTTGACGCCATCTTCGACGAATTTAAGGGAAAGGAGGTCGTCGATGGCCTCACGGTCGACGCGTTTAGGCCAGGTCCAGTCGTAGTCGGCGATGGATTTGAAGCTGCCGATGCGGGCTGAACGCAGCCTGCGCTCGAGGCTTCGGCGTTTTCGCTCCTGTTCTTCGAGGGCGACGAGCTTGGGCAGCCAGGGTTCAAGAGCGATGTCGTTCCAAGATGCGAGGAGGCCGAAGAAGCCGAGGCGTTGGATGCGGTCGCGGAGGGCGTCGACGTCAGTCTTTGGCTGGGTCATCGGAACTTTCCTTTCGGAGGTCGTCGTAGCTGGCGAGCGAATGCGTCTCGACGACGAGGTCGTCGATGCGCGGGTCGCCGGAGAGAGGGAGGCGAACGGGCGGCTTTTGGCTGCGGTCCGCGCGTGCCTTGTCGAGCAGCTGTCGGATGGCGCCGAGGTGCGGCGTTTGGCGCGTGAGCGCGGCGGCGATGGCTTCGTCGAGCTCACCCGACGAGAACCGCTGGAGCAGCTGGCTCAGGCGGAGGGTGTAGCTGCCGATGTTGCCGCCGCGCTCGGCGACGATTTCCAGCAGTTTGAGGCTGTGGGGTACGACTTGGTGAAGCCGGTCGAGCGTGCGGTGCTCGCGTCCCTTGCGTTTGACCGCTCGGAGGTGCTCGAGGTGCTCGGGGATTTCGAGCTGCTTGGCTCGGTCCCAGCAGCGAGGGTGTGAGGCGACGACGTGCTGACCGTCGAGGATGCGAACCTGGTCGAGCGATGCGACGACGGTAAGTGTGCGTCGGACGCGGTCATGCGGGACGGAGTAGTCATTGAGGTCGAAGCGCGCGTAGGGGGTCTTGCCGACTTCCACCGCGAGCCGCTCCTCGGTTGGAAAGTCATCCTTAGAGAGCTCAATCAGTCGTGTCTGCTCGTCCGCGAACACGTCGCGAACGAGTCGCTTGTGATCCTCGGGGCAGCGACGGTCGGCCGCATCGCCCAGGCACCAAGCGCGAGCCTGCAGATTGAGGTCGTCGATGGTGTCGAACGAGCGGGCCGCGAAGAACGAGTCTCGGGCGTAGCGGATGGCGCGCTCGACGCGGCCTTTCTCGTTGCCGCGGGCCGGAGCGACTGGTTTGGGCTCGAATCGATAGTGGCCAGAAATCTCGAGTAAAGTTGGGTGAAAACGTATGATGTCGCCCGCGCGCTCGAGGACGGCGCTCTTCAAGTTGTCGTAAAGGAGCACGCGCGGGACACCGCCGAAGAACGCGAACGCGGAGACGTGCCCATGCAGGAAGGCGGGCATGGCCGAGCCGAAGTAGAAGCGCAGGAAGAGCATGCGTGAGTAGGACAGGACCATCACGAACGCCCACAGCGGGCGCTCGGCGTTGCCGACAGTCAGCTTGCCGAAGTGTGCCCAGTCGACCTGGCCTTGCTCGCCCGGTAGCGTGCGAAGACGCAGGTAGGCCTCGGCGGGTGGCTTCGTCCTGAAACGCGAGACGACGTGGCGGAAGTGATCTTGGCTCCCCTCGTAACCGCGCTGCTTGGCCATGGCGAACAGGCGACTGGCGCGGAGACGAGGGTACTTGGCGAGTGTCTCGCGAATGAGCGGGACGAAGTTGTCGATAATGGACGGCCGCGCCATCGATTGGCCGGCGGGGATGCCGGCTTGCCCGAGCACGCGTCGTACCGTCGTGTGATGCATGCCCAGCTGCGCCGCGATGGTGCCGATGGGCCACTTCTCGGCGTGAAAGAGCCGCAAAACCTCCGCCTCGCGCTCCGGCGAGATCATGGGCCGCTCTTACGCAAGGGACGGAAGTCAGCGACGCCGCGGAGGCGATGCGCGCGGGAGTCGTGGCGCTCGACGTCGAACTGTACGAGCTGGCTCTCGCCGGGGAACAACTCGTCCCCGAACAGTCCCGAGCCGATCCAGTCGGTCGAGCTGCCGCTGGCAGAAACGACAACGCGGAGCGTAGCCCCATCCCACAGGGCTAATCCTTCCAGCAGCGTCAGCAGGGCCCGCGGGTGCCTCGGCGGCAGGGGAAGCCTCGCTTTGAGCAGATCGCCCGACTCGCTCGTCACCAGTAGCAGCGCGGCCGTCCGCGAGACTTGTAGAACCGCCTTCCAGTTGCGCATCGGTGTCCTCCGTTGCGCCATTCATCGCGTGCCGGGCGCGCAACGTCGATGCGTGTTGCGTCACTTTCTGAGCCGGGAAGTTGCGCCGGTCGCGCTGCCTCTGCATGCGTGCCGCGTGGAGCCGAGCGCCTCGGTGTGTACGCTGAAACGACGCGCTTGCAGCGCGAACCTGCGCCGCTCGGCTCGCGGCCGCGCACGCGCGCCCGCAGTACCGCTGACCGCGGTCGCAGCCCTCGCAGACCAGGACCTGCCGCCGGCAATCCGGCCGCGCACAGCTGAAAACTCGATACCGCTCGTCGACCACCGGCGCCCCGCCCGCCAATTTCTGGACAAGCGACGCGAGGCAGGCGATACGACATCAACGTCGCGCGACCACGCGGCGCCCCGAAAGCTCGGATCACTACTCCGGGCTTTCTTCTTTTTGTCGGGCGCGACGTTGTAACCGAGCTCAGCTCAGCTGGCCCAGATCGGCGCCCAATTCTGGCCCTCGCCCGCGCTTTGCGCCGGAATCAGGCGCTTACTGCCAGCCACTGACAGTGGTAGCCGTCGAGGAGAATGGCACGGGTCGTTTCCGACACAGCGACGAGTGTCAGGCAGTACTTCAGCTGCGAGGGGTCTAGCGGCCCATCACTGTGAAGTTCCGGGACATCAACGACAGCCTGCCTCACCGTCTGGGCTGACGTGAACCCCGGCCATGCGTTCTTCAGCGCTGCAGCGCCCAAGATGACTGCCAGCGGGACCTCGGTTTCAACCCACGTAGTAAGGTGCGCGTTGAAGAAATCGACGAGCGCTCCGCGTGTCCGTATGATGCCCTCCGACGCAGGCACGGTGGCGTCAACTCCGACCGCCTCTCTACGCCGCGGCTCCGATTCGTACAGATCGGCGAACACCTTACTTTGGTGGACAGGCTTCACAGCACTCGATGCTGTCACAGGACCAGCCGTCGCGTAACCATCACAGCTGCGTAACGCCCACGGCCGTATCACCGATCGAGGTGACGACTGCCGGAACTCCAGCGGCAATGCGGTCCGCCAAGAGAAGGGCTAGGGCCTCGTCACGTCCTTTTGCCCTACCCCACCGTCGTGGTCACGGTGGGGTCGCCGAGCTGCTCTGCGGACGAATTTCACGCGGGGCCGACTACTTGGGCGCGAGGTCGTCTCTGACCCACCGCTCGAACCTAGGCGCCGGATCGCCTCGCGGCAACGTCTGCGTCGCGCCGTCAGTGGGGGGACAGTAAACGTCCTAGAACGGCAAAAGGTCTTGCAACTCGTCAATTGACGCCTAGAATGAGCCTCACCAAACCGCAATAAAAACGACTGGTTAGAGAATTGCCTGAAGAAACTGACGAATTAGCCGCTTTGGAGAACGATTTCGCCAATTTGGCTAGACTCTCCCTGATGGAGTCTTACGACGACGTTCGACTCATCCTGGCCAAGTTGGTCCGAAAGTATCGCGCGCGGCGCCCCGAGTTCGCGGAGCGCATCAACCAAGCGCTGCGCGGCGCAAACACCCGGTCGCTCGGTTCGTCGGTACTGCGCCGCGCCACCGCGCCAAGCGCGGCGGCGAAGGAAGACGTCCCTATAGATGCGGACTCACGAATGTCGTTGGTTCGCATCTTCGACGACCGCAGGGGCCTCCCTCCCCCCTTACTCCCTCCCGTCCTGATGAAGCGCGTGGAGGCGCTCATCCGGGAGCGTCGAGAGCGCGATCGACTTCTCGCTCACGGCGTCACGCCGACGCGTTCCGCAATTCTTGTGGGTCCCCCCGGCGTAGGTAAAACGCTGTCGGCTCGGTGGATAGCCGCTCAGATAGGGAAGCCATTGTGGGTCCTCGATCTGACGACGGTGATGAGCAGCCTTCTCGGGAAGACGGGAAACAACCTGAGGATGGTATTCGACCACGCGAGAGAGCGCGAGGCTGTGCTGCTACTTGACGAGGTCGATGGCATCGCGAAGAGGCGCAGCGATGAAGCCGACGTTGGGGAGCTCAAACGCCTCGTCACCGCGATTCTCCAGGAAGTCGATTCGTGGCCAGACACGGGCCTCCTTCTAGCCGCGACCAATCATCCCGAGCTGGTTGATCCAGCACTATGGCGGCGATTCGACGCCGTTCTGACGTTCGACGCCAGCGACCCGAAGCTCATCGCCGCTGCTGTTGAGCGATTCCTCGGCGCAGACGCAAAGGCCTTCGGGGCGTCAGTCGCACTAATCGCTGCTGCGCTGCACGGCGCGTCCCTGTCCGAAGTGGAGCGCGTGGTGGCAACGATGCGAAGAAGCGTGCTGCTTGATGGCGTAGCTCCAAAGCAGATGGCTCTCGAGCTAGCGGAGCAACGGACAAGTCAGCTTGGCAAGGCCGACCGCTTGGCGCTCGCCGTCGAGATAGCTCGCTCGGACTCGCTGTCGCACAATCAGATCAAGGAACTTACGGGCGTTTCACGAGACACGATCAGAAAACACGCGGGTCCTTCGCCGATCAAGGGGCGGGGAGGGCGAAAGGATAGTTAGTGGCCAATCGTTTCATCATCGGAAAAGGCGAGCTTCTCACCTACGACATAAAGCCTCCGGCGATTAAGCCGAGCAAAGCGCACCCGTACACGCTGACGGAGGCAAAAGCGCGGCTGATACCAGAGATTAGCAACGCCAGCGAAAGCCTCGAGGCACTGCCTGCGGACGCGTGCCCGGACGACGTCGCGGTAGCCAAAGTCGACCTGCACCCTGCGTACATCGCGAAGTCCTTCTTTCCAGCGGCGTTCTTGCGACACGCCGGGCTTACCCCGGTCGGGAGTCGAACGGTGCGCGTTCGTCCGAAGAAAGACCTTCGGAAGCGCGCGCCCAAAGAGTGCGAGACGACCCAGTTGTTTGTCGCTGGAACGCGAGAGGCGTTCGCTCGGCTCCCAAGCCTCGCCGAGCAGCTTCAGGAAGGATCGAACGAGGCGATACAGTTCTCGGAGTTCGAGCATGTGGCGAGCATGGCCGCGTCCGATCGACTCCGTGGTACGGTGCCCCGCAACAAGCGCGTGTTCGAGGTGGGGCTGCACATGCTTCCCGACACGGGAGCCGAAGGTCTCAGCCGCGCGTTCGCAACATTCGCGCGTTCACGCGGATTTCAGGTGAACACCGATTTCGACTTCCTCGTGGGTCGGATGCTGTTCGTAGCCGTCGTCGGCGAGGCCACCAAACTCGAAGAGTTGGCCAAATTCACGATGATCCGCGTGATTCGACCGATGCCCGCGCTGCGGGGCGCGAGGCCATTCCCGCGTGGGACGCCATTATCCGTAAGCTACTCCGTGCCTCGACTTGGTCCGCTCTCAAGCGAACCAAAGGTAGCCATCCTAGATGGCGGTCTCCCTCCGACCCATACACTGGGCACGTACATCGGACGATACGAGCACTCGGACCCGGCAGCCTCGGATGTTCGCGACTATCTCGACCATGGCCTAGGAGTCACGTCAGCCTTCTTGTTCGGCCCCGTCGAGCCAGGGGAAGAGGCCGCCCGGCCATACGCGTCGGTGGATCACTTCAGAGTGCTCGATGCCACGTCTGATCGTGAAGACCCGTTTGAGCTCTACCGCACGCTGGCGCACGTGGAAGAGGTACTGCTCTCCCGCCGCTACCAGTTTCTGAACCTGAGCCTGGGCCCCGATCTCCCCGCGGACGACGCCGATGTTCATGCTTGGACCGCGGTCCTCGACACAACCTTGAGCGACGGCGAGACGCTCCTAACAGTTGCCGTCGGTAACAACGGCCAAAGAGATGCGGCAAGCGCGCTGAACCGAATCCAAGTTCCAGCAGACAGCGTCAATGCGCTGTCCGTCGGCGCAGCCAATCACACCTCCGCGGCGTGGCAGCGAGCAGACTACAGCGCGCGCGGACCGGGTAGGAGCCCCGGCCGGAGAAAGCCGGACGTGGTGGCCTTCGGTGGAAGCCCAAAGGAGTACTTTCACGTCGCTGCCCCCGGTCGGAAGCCACAACTCGCAGCCACGATGGGCACGAGCTTCGCTGCACCGCTAACGCTACGCACCGCCGTGGGAGTGCGAGCCGTGCTCGGCGAGGCCGTGCATCCGCTCACTATCAAAGCTCTTCTGATCCATTGTGCCGAGATGCACGCTGGTGCCCATCCGGACGACGTCGGATGGGGGCGCGTGCCCGCCGACCTCAACGAGATCATCATGTGCGGCGACGGCGTCGCCAGAATCATCTACCAGGGTCTCTTGCGGCCGGGGAAATACCTCCGAGCCCCGGTAGCGCTGCCCACCGCTCAGCTCACGGGGAACGTCAAACTATCGGCAACATTTTGCTATGCCAGCCCCGTGGATGTGGAGGACGCAGCCGCCTACACGAAGGCCGGACTTTCCATCACGTTTCGCCCGCATGTGAACAAGACGGCCGGCAAGCAGATCAAGCCTCGGTCATTTTTTACTCAAGGCGAGTTCCGGACGGAGCAGGAGCAGCGCACGGATTTGGGCAAGTGGGAGACCGTGCTGCATGCAAGTGAAACCTTGCGGGGCCAGAGCCTTAAACAGGCCTACTTCGACATTCACTACAACGCCCGAGACGGTGGTGCCGTGGCGGGTGCGTCCGCGGAGCTCATCCGATACGCGCTCGTTCTGACGGTAGAAGCGCGCAGGCACGCCAACCTACATGAGGAGATCCTCGCCGCACACGCCGCTCTCGAGGCCATCCAGCCACGTGTGTCGCTTCCGGTGCGCACCAGCGTCTAAGGGGAAGATAAATGGGAAGGGCAAAATCGGTCACGCTGTCCAACGGGAAATCTTGGCCAAAGCAACTTGAAGCGCTGGAGCACTTCAAGCGAATGCTCGCCAGGTACGAGACAGGCGCGGTCGTCGATGACCCCGACGATCACGATGACCTTGTCGCTCTAGTAACCGCTTACGACAGGTCGCTAGCGGAGGACGGCGAGAGCAAGTGCGGTTCCGGCATTACGAAGTTCTCAAGGGAGAGAAACTTTGACGAAGGATGGAGCTCGGACGGCTTTCACGTCCACCGCACAGACGGCACGAGCATCGATTTCAGCTACATCAAGGCGATTCGATGCGTCAGCAACGAAAACAAGTAACGCCACGCGTTCCTCATTCTGCGCTGGCTGAGCAGGTTGCCTTGATCTCGTAGATCGACCACCAAGCCAGCTGGTCCATAAACTGCGGAACCGGTTGGCCGTGGTCGCTCGCGATGACGCGCACGATCCGCGTGGCCTTTCTTTCGAACGCCAGAGCCAGCACTCCCGGCGCGGGGGCGCTCGGTGTGAACGCAATTGGGGCACCGTCGAACTCGACCTGAACAAGTCCGGGCGAATCGAGCGGATAGAGTTCCGTGTGCAGCTCGAGACCGAGAAGCTCGTCGGTAAGCCAAGGTCGAGATAGAACCACTGTCCCGGCTCGCGCGGCGCGTCGGTCGTCCAGCGCGTGCTGGGCATGCCGTCGATGGCGTAGCCCGGCTTGGCGCCGAGCGACGCCGACCAGTCCATCCCATGAGCACGCAAGGAACGCTTGCGGGCTGAGCGTCGCCCCCGGCACCAGCGCTGCTCGGACCGCTTTGCTCACCAGCAACGCTGGACGCTCCACCATCGATGCCAACAGGGCTCGTTGCACCACCAGCTCCAGTCCCACCACCGGCCCTGGCGCCACCGGGGCCGGACATCTCGAGCGCATCGCCTGCCCCTCCTTCACCGCCAAGCTCCCCGCCCGCGAACGGGCTTCCTCCGCAGGCGATCAGCAAGACCCCAGCGACCCAAGACGCGCCTCTAGCAGCCTGATTCATCGTTTGCTTCCTTCGCAACCGATGAACGTAACAGTACTTTTAGTTCATATCCAATGACGCACTTTTAGTCCGTCGCCAGGACTGAGCATCGGCGGTTTTGTTCCCGCGATGGATAACCTGGACGCCAAGCTCGCGCATCGCATCGGCGTTGCCGTACGAGCTTGTCGAACCAAGCTCGGGTGGTCGCAGGCTCTGCTGGCCGAGCGCTTGGATACCAGTGTCGAACATGTCTCCTACATCGAGCGGGGCAAGCGTCTGCCCTCCGTCGAACGCTCGTAAGACTGGCGAGCGTGCTCGGAGTCAGCGCGGGGATCCTCCTTGGCGAAGAGAAGGCCGCGCCGGACCCCATCGCCACGCTTGTCGGTTCCATCCCCGAGGTGGCGCGACCAGCGGTGATCGGCATGTTGACCGGCGTAGCGCAGGCGTACCGTCGCAAGCGACGGTCTTAGTCGCTTAGCTGTCCACCACTTCATCAACGAAGCGGCGCAACTCGCGCTCAAAGTTGCGCTGCTCGACGCGGTAAGCGTCTTGCTCACGATCACGTTCGGCGCGGACAGCATCCAACTCTCGTCGAGCTCCCCTCTCTTGTTCGACGAGCTGCCTTCGCAGTTGCGCAATCGCGTCTTCGAGCTCTGTGCATCTGCTGCACTCAGCGGCATGTAAATTGTCCACTCCAATACCCTCCAGCGACTCGGTGGTTGCGCGCATCTGCTGCCAAAGCGTTATTTCTCCGGCACGAATTCCTTCGATCAACGCCGTGACCTCGTCGGCGTCGAAGACGTGCTTCCCCTTGCTGTCAAGCTTGGGATGAAGGAGCACGCCCTCAAGCCGTCGCACCGTCGCGACGCTCTTCCCCAGGCGCTCCGCCACTTGCTTGCGCGTCATGCTTTTAACGTAGCACGTGCATGCACGTGCACCCCGAGCCGCAGAGTTGCTGCCAAGTGGCGACTGATAGCGGCTAGTGATAAGCGACACGCATGCCGCGTCCGCAACCTTTGTCTACCGATGAGATCGCTGCCTGTGCCGATAGGCTGGGCGCGCAGCTTGTGGTCGAGCTCCAACGTCATGGTGTCGAGGTCGGCGTCATCGCGGGACCTGACGATGCGTTGCGTGCGGCTGAAGCCACCGAGTTGGCACGCGACGACCCGCGAGTCCTCGCCCTGTACAGGGCCCTCTACTGGATCCGAACGGTGGCGCTACGCAACATCAATCGCGGAGAGCTCCGCGAACGATTGGGCGAGCAGTGGACGGAGGTCGGACTCAGTCTACGAGACGAGGAGCTAGCCGACGATTTGTCGGACATTCTCGCGGATTTGGTTCGTTTGAAGGAGCAAGTTTCGGAACGACAGAGCGCGAGAGAGCGCGTAGTCGCCAGCATTTTCGCGGTGCCGCGAGAGATACCCATCTCGGACAAGTACCGAGCTGCATTGGTTGCGCTCATCGAATTCGGGCAGCAATTCGACAGCTCATTCGGTACACGTCCGCGGATGAAAGCCGAGTGGGGCCAGCGCCAGCTCGATCTTGAGGTCGCGCTTCACGATGCTGGTTTCGCTGACGCGGAGCTCGCGAAGCTCTTTGGGCGTGGCGATGGCGCAGCTGTCGCCCAGGCGAGATGGCGTCGGCGCCAAAAGGTGCCCGGAGATAACGGCGAGGGTACCCCCTCTTGACTATTGTTGCGGCTGCTCGCGATTCCTCATGATGGCCGCCAACAATGACGAACGACGGCGACCTGTTGCGGTTGGAGGACGTAGCCCAGCTCGCCAGGGTTTCCGTCAGCACGGTTCGGCATTGGATAAAGACCGGCAGGCTCTGGAGCATCCGCCCGGGTCGGCGACGCCTGG
Organism: Polyangiaceae bacterium; assembly: GCA_029266615.1. Classification (GTDB taxonomy): domain Bacteria; phylum Myxococcota_A; class Polyangia; order Polyangiales; family Polyangiaceae; genus PMG-095. Next base: position 32,934 of record JAQSWN010000051.1, on the reverse strand, counting down.
TGACTCGTTCCGAGTTCGAGCGATTTCTTCGCCAGCCGGTCAAACCTGAGTCGGCCTAGACACGTGAAAGCCCGCGGAGCTGCGATTCCGCGGGCCTTCTAGGCGCGACCTGCTGCACAGGCCGCATCCCTTGAAATCATCATCCCACAGATTCGACGTCGCAGCTCGCGACCCTGACAAGTCGCGGGACCCCCTCGGGGCCGGCACCACGCTGGCCGCGAGGGGGGTCGAGTATCACCCCCCGCAGAAGGCCACCAGGCTCGCACACTCGTCGGTGCGAGCGAAACGCCTGCTCTTAGATCTCTGCTCAATTCTGAATCGCGGAAGCCGGACCGTTCATCCCCCAGCGATGGCGAGACGCCTGGCCTATCGCGAAGGGGTTGCGCAACGTCTTGCCTCAACTGCCGCGTCGACGCGTTGGTGGTCGCCGTCAAGGTCGACGCGGCTCCGCGGGCTTTTGACGAGGCAGCTAGAAGGCAGGCCCTCGCCAATGAGACAGGCTCCGCAGACCTCCGATTGGGTGGCATCAGCTTTGCGCTGAAGCGCAGCCGGCGCGTGGACGTCATCCGCTTCGAGAACGCCGACGTCCGCGCGACGTTGGCGACGGGCACACCGCAAGGGGGTTGGCATCTGGAAGTGGTCGTGCGGGCAACGTTCCTCGCCACCCATCGGCTCGAGGACAGCCTCACCGTAGTGCGCACAGTCGCGCTTCTATTCGGCCCGATCCTCGCAATGCGGTTGCGGCGCTTTGACCTCGCCGCCGACTTTGTCGGGTTCCCTCTCCGCGACGACGACTCCAAGTGCGTGGTGACGCGCGCCCGGGGCGTGACGACGTTCTTGGCGGAGTCGAAGGACGTCGACGAAGTCAGCGGAGTCGTATGCAAGCCCAACACGCGCGAGCATCGTGCAACGGGACGCGTCACGGGTCTCACGGCGGGAGCTGGCAGCGCGCTGATGGCTCGACTCTACGTGAAGAGCGAAGAGGTGATGCTCGCTGGTCGCGAAGAGAAGCGAGCAATCGAACACGCTCTGTGGCGTCGAGAAGGTTGGGACGGCAAAGAATCCGTAACCCGTGTTGAGTTTCAATGCCGGGGCGAGCTTCTCGACGAACTTCGTTTGCGCGACATCGCCCTGCTGCCAGATCGGCTCGACTCAACTTGGCAGTACTGCTCAAGGTGGTTGCGACTCATCGAGCAGGGCTCGTCAACCAGGCAAAAGCGATGTCGAATCGATACGCGCTGGGTCGCCGTCCAGTCGACGATTTTTCGCCATCGCTCGTCCGCAGCCACTCGAGACAGAAGCGTGCGTACCGCGGCAAGAGCAGCGCAAGTCTTGGGAGCAGCGCTGTCACTCTCAGCAGCCGGAGGTGACTTGCGTCCTATCGACCTGGGCGCAACCGAGGACGGCGAGCTTCGCGATGAGGCTGGCTTCGCCGCGGCCATGACGGACAGCGAGGCCCAAACCTGGGTGCGCGAAAACGTGCACGCTGTCCTTTCGCAAGTCGGAGACCGGACCGCTAGCGCGTTCATCAACAGGCACGGCCCGAAAGGCGCTGTGATAGTCATCGCCGCGCGCTTCAACGCAACCGCTGCACGCTTCAGCACGGTGAAGCAAGAGAACGGAGAAACCCGATGAGCTCGATGCGACGGCGAATCGGGCGACGCGGCGCACGACCCGAACAGTGGCGAATCGCGATGTTCGTGGTGGAGACCAATTCGGCGCGCGAGCTCAGCGAGGTCATGGCGGCAGTTCGGGAAGTACACGCACGTCACTGCAAACTCTGCCGCTCTACTGACTCGGCGCACGTCCACGTGGAGACCGCAGGATGGTAAACAAGCCCGCGCCTCCCCTGCGCTGGTACGCTCTTCGAGACGCCGCGCAGATCCTTTCAACCTCACCCGCGGCGCTGCGGAAGCAATTTGAGCGGCAAGCCCGCCGAGCCCCCGACGGCGGCGTCGAAGCGCGCATTGACGGAGTTCGGGGCCGCAAGTTCGCCAACCGCTGGCGGGTTTCGTTCGGGAAGCAGTGGACCGAGTAGGCCAGCGTGCGACGGCACGCGACGCCGTGATAGGCTGCCCTGGCCAAGCAGCCGATGGGCATCGTTGGGGAGTCTCCCCGCTGTGACCATTCGGAAAGTAGAACGGGACGGCAAGTCCCGCTGGGTCATTGACATCCCGTACAAAACAGCAAACGGCAAGCGAGAACGCTATCGCCGTGACGCACAAGTGCAGACGAAGAGCGGTGCCGAAGCCGAGCACCGACGTCTGCTCGTTGAGCTAGCGCAGACCGGTACCCTTGCGCCAAGTCTCAACGATACGACCGCGGACAACGACGAGCCTGCTGCGGCGTACACGTTCCACGACGCCGTTCGGCACTTCCGCGCGACGCATCTCAAGAACGGACTCAAGCCGTCAACTCGAGCTGGCTACGAGAACAGGATCGACGTCCTGCTCGCACCTCGCCGTGCGGGTATGCTCAAGGCCATGCCGGCGCTGCCGGCGCTTCCGAAGGTCGGTCGAAAGGTTCCGCGTCCGATGCGCCGTGCGGACCTCGAGGCCATCCTCGCGGCGGCAAACAACGAGGGCAGGCTGGCCTTCGCTCTAGCGGCCTTCGCCGGGCTGCGCGCGAGCGAGGTCCGCGGCCTGCGCTGGTCCGACGTGGACCTGAAGGTTGGCACTATCACGGTCCGCCGAGGGGTAACGCTTGGCGTTGAGGTAACGCCGAAGTCGCACCACCAGAGGGTGGTACCCGTCGGTCGCCGCCTACGAACGGCGCTCCAGGCGGCCGCACCAAAGAAGGCGAGCCCGTGGGCTCCAGTTGCGCTGACGGCGCGGGGCAAGCCCTGGGGCGAGTTCGGCCTAAACCAGGCATTCGGACGCGCTACGGAGCGAGCCAAGCTCGAGGGGTGGTCGTTCCACGACCTACGGCACTTCTTCGTGACGGAACTATTCCGGAACGGAGCATCTGCCGTCGCCATCCAACAGCTCGCCGGCCACGCCGACCTTGCAACCACGCAACGCTACGCCGACCTCGATGCGGACGACCTGCGTAGCGCCATCGACCGCATCGATGGTAATGGCGTGGAAACGCCTCGCGGCGACGACGCTGTGAAGCAGTAGCGAACCGTCCAAAAGCTGAACGGTTCTGCTGTCGTACGGGATCACCACGCCCCGCGCCCTCTCCCCCTTCCTAAAGCCAAGGTCGCAAGTTCGATTCTTGCCGGGAGCGCCAAAGCGAAGGCCGCAAAGAACAACGAAAACGCCGACTGTTTTCGCTGCTTCGCTTGGTGCGGCACAGCTCGAAGCGCAGCGCGATAAGCACGGAGTGCGACGCAATAGGACGGAGAAGGACGCGGGGCGTGGTAACGGCGAGGCGCCACCGGTAGCGCGTAGGTAATTCGATCGGGGTGGGCCGAGATGGCCGTCGCCACTCCTCCCCCCCAAGGCCCGGTGAGCCCGAAGTGAACGGCTTCGTCACCTCCCCGCAAAGCCGCCCCGACCGCAAGACTCGGGCAGCGAGACCGTCGCCGCGCGAGGCTCCGCGCGGCGGCACATTGCCGGTGCCGGTGCCGAAGTCTCAGGGTTCAGTGCTCCTCGAAAAGCTCTCCTTGGGTGGAGGGCTCGCTCGGTTGTCGCCGTCGAACGACGGAGGTCTTGAAGTACGGCGGCTCTCGGGGCGGAGCTCGAGCGGGTGGCTCGGTGGGCTCTCGGCGGTGATGAAGGAAGCGGGCAACCTGAGTCGGCTCCGTGATGACGGGAGCAGGCGCATGCGCCCGCCGCAACGGGGACAGGTCTCGACGTCGACCGCGAAGGTCCTCCGGAGCAGTTCCGCCCAAGGGCGGTGGTGCGAGCTGGCCCCGCTCGGAGATGCCGCGCTGCACGGCGCAGTAGCGTCGTCAGTGGCTTGGCTGGGCCGTGGCTTGGGCACCACCAGGCGCCGCCACTTGGCAGCGGCGGCGAGGACGCCGAAGTAGCGCACGGTGTGGAACCTGGGTTCCGGCACGAGCGCGACGAGGCGGCACAAGAGCGACAGCGGGTCGAGGTCGACGGCGACCGTGCCGTCACTGAAGGGCTTCTTGAGAGCGATGCGGATGAGGCCATCGGGGCCGGGGAGGAGCCGCTCGGTGGCCAGCGGTGGGCGCAAGATGTACTTCAGCAGGGCTTGCCGTCCTTGCTCGTCGGCCAGTCCAGCGCGGGTCGCGGCGCGCAAACTGAAGCGGCTTCGCGGACAGAAAGCGGCGCGTCGATGACTACGCCGGGCCGTCCCGCGAAGGCGAGCTCGCGCGGTTTGCGACGTAGCTCGGGCCCGGCTGGCGCGAGGCCCGAGACCGCCGCGGCGGCCAGCTGGGCCAAAGCCGGGTCACGCTCGGCGAGCTCTTCGGACACGGTCAACATGTCGCTGTCAGCGTCCGATTCGAGGGTGATAACGCGCCTCTGCTCGAGGTAACGCAGGATGCGGGCGTGAGCGACTTGCGGGGCATCGGCCACATCGGTGGTCGAGAGGCGAGGCAGCGCGCGGAATTCGGGCGTGCCGTCTCCGCCGGGAACGTACACGCCGTCGAGGAAGACCGCGTGCAGATGCGGGTTGAGCTTCAAGTCGGATGAAGCACGCTGCACGGCGACGACCGCGCCGCTCTGCGCGAGCTCGCGCGTGCTGGTGCGCAAGTGGCACTGGTACCAACCGAGTATGGAGTCGACGAACAGGCGCGTGACCGCGCCGAGCAGCGGCGCGTCGTAAGCCAACCGCGCGCGAAGCGGGTGCGGCAGCGTGAAGACCCACTGCCGGAGCGGGACGGGTGGCAGCACGTGGCCGGCCATGCGCTGACGTTCATCGGCGGCAATCACGATGCCGCCATCGTTACGCGCGGCACTCGCGGCTGATCGTGGCCCACTATTTCTTGATCTCCAGTCGACTGACGGCCGAGGCGGCCGTCCCGGAGCGACTGGGCGCGGAGAAGGCTCGCGGCCAAGGCGCGATCGCGGCCTTCGCGGCGCGCACCGGGCTCGGTGAAGAGAAGGTGGTCGAGCTGCTCACGGCGTTGCCGCGCCCCACGCACGAGGACCTCAAGCAGACCTTCTTTAGGCTGTACTCCGATCGCGTGCTCGCGACGCTCGGCGTCGTCGGCGGCGCAGCGCGGCTGTTGTTCGGCGGCGTTGGCGGCGCCGTGGGTGGTGCGATGGCGCTGTCCAGCGCTCTCTACCTGCATCGCTCGGTAAAACGTGGCGTGGACCGTTACTCCAGCTTGCCGGTCAAGCGCTTGTACGCGGGCGCCCAGCTGGTGCGGCGCGTGACGGGCGCGCCCCGTTGCCGCTCATGCCCGGCGCACAAGTTCTGCGATCCCAAGTCCGCGACCAACCTGTGCTGCGAAGGCGTCGGTTGTGCGGAATGCTGCAATGATTCGCAGTGCGACGACGTGAACAACGACCCCTGCACCGTGGGGTTCGTGTCAAGCCGGCAAGTGCAGCGTCGTCCCGCTGTGCGGCAAGGGCCAGGAGTGCTGCCCGAGCGCCGATGGCACCACCGCGACGTGCGGCACCTGCTGCAGCGCCAACGACTGCGATGACGCCGTCGGTTGCACGTGGGATCAATGTGGCGGCGGACAATGCAGCCCCACGCCCAACGCGGAGAAGTGCGGGGGCGCCGGCTACGTTTGCGATGCGACGAAGGGCTGCATGAAAGCGCCAGCTTGCTTGGTGAACACCGACTGCAAGTCGACTGCGTGTCAAGGCAACGGCAATTGCGAAAATGGCACCTGTCACTTCGACGCCTGCCCGCTCGGCACCACGTGCTGCGCCAACGGCAGCGGCTGCGCCGCGTGTTGCAGCGACGCGGGCTGCGACGACCACATTGCGTGCGCGAAGGACGCTTGTGGTTCGGCCGGTTGCACTCATACCCCCGACAGCGCTCAATGTCCGAAGGGCTATTTGTGCAACGCTCGCAACGGTTGCGTCGCGGGCTGCACCGTCGACGCTGACTGCGAGCTGCGCGTCGTCACGAACGCCGCCATTCCGATCGGCACCAACCCGTGCTCGGTCTCCAAATGCGTCAAGGGCCAGTGCCAAGACACCACCGTCGACTGTGGCGATTTTCAAACCTGCTGCCCCGAAGCCGGCGGCTGTGTCTTGCCCAGCCAGTGCCTCCAAACGCAGTAGACGGCCCACTACCTCACGCTGAACGGAAATCTTCCCTGTAAGTTCTCAGAACTTTCGGCGTTTGGTGGGACTTCTGTGCCCGGGTCAAATGCGGCTTGATGCTTCGCGAAGCAACCGACAACCTCGAGACGCCGCGCGCGGTACAGCGCTGTGGCTGACGTTGCTTCGTGTGCCCAACGCAGCGCCAAGTCGGTCGTGACCGAACCCATGTGACCGGACGAATCAGCGTAGCGAGCGAATCGAAGCAATTCGCTGCCCTCGATGCGGAGTTGGAAGCCCAATTTGCAAGGGGCGAGGAGGTAAGCCTCGACGCGCGTGACCATCGACGCGCACTTCACCTTGAGCTCCCCGGCCACGGCGCGGCAACGTTGCGGAGCGCGGAGATGTCCACCTTGGCGTAAATAGCAGCGGTATCGATGCTTCGGTGGCGAAGGACGAGGGCCGCAACCTGCTGGTCCGTCAGAACACGCGGTACGGACGCCAGCCTCCACCCTGCGATGGTCGGCGCCAAGCCCCCGTCAATCTGTCCGACCATCTGCAAATAACGAAAGAAGCGACGCGACGAAACAGCGGCGACTTTCATCGAGCCCGGCGTCCAGCGGTCCGCACGCGCAGCTAGAACTTCGGTGATGGTCGACGCACGAACACTGGAGAATTGCGGTACCTTGTCACCGAAGCAGTCAGCAATGAATTCCCGAGCGTATCGGGCACTGTAGACGCACGCAACCTCCGCTGCCCCGCGCTCGCTCGTGCCGCAAGTGTGCTTCAAATTCACGAACGAGCGTCTCGCTCTGCGAGAGCGCACGTGACGGAACGGCCGCCGCGCGTTGCGTGCAGCGGAGCACGATGTGCAGGTGGCGGCAGAGACGCCCGAACCTGATGAACGCTCGTGCTGCACGGGGGTGGGCACGCGCAGCGTGGGAGATGGCCATGGACAAAACGCTCAATCACCTGCTCGTTAACACGCTCCACGGAACACCGTGTGCGCGCCGAAATGCTCGACAGCCTGAACGTACTGCTCAATTGTCGATGGGGGATGCCCACGCTCGGTCAGATACGTGACGTAGTCATCGATCGCGGCGCAGAACACGCTCGTCCGAAGCCGACGCAGAACACGCGCCGAGCGAAATATATGCTCTATCATGATTGCTTCCTCTCTGCCTTAGGGCTGGAGGGGCGACCCAGATTATGCGGACCTCTTCAAGGCGAAATGGTGCCGTTTCAGCGGAAGCGGCACCCTCTCAGCATAATCCGGGACTCGGCATAATTGCGCTTATGCAGAGCTCCGCATAATCGGAAGAACTTCCTCTTCGTCGGCAACGAAGACGCTGGAGACAACATCGCCGGCCTCTAATCGCTAGTCGCCACTTGCGAGGCCAACGGTGTCAACCCCATCGAGTACCTCCGCGACGTCCTGCTCCGCATCAGCACTCACCCGGCCGATCGCATCGACGAGCTGCTCCCCGATCGCTAGAACCCCACAGAATCAGCCTAGAAGCAAGGGCGTCCACGACCGGACGCTTACAGCGGTGCGGCGGCGCGACCCGCGTGGCGATGAGCGCGTCCAGCCGCTCGAACGTTTCGCACGTCCAGGACGCGCAAGCTCAACCGATCGTGATCACGGCCTTCCCTCGCGAGTGATCAGCTGCCATCGCAGCAGAAATCCTACCGAGCGGGATACGCTTTGCCCTGGCTTCAGTGTTGTAGCGACGCCATGTCGATCACGAAGCGGTAGCGGACGTCGTTTTTCTCCAGGCGCGTGAAGGCTTCGTTTACGCTTTGAATAGGCACGATCTCGACGTCGCTGACGATCTGGTGCTCGGCGCAGAAATCGATCATCTCTTGGGTCTCGGCCATGCCGCCGATGCCGGAGCCGGCCAGTGACTTGCGGCCGCCCACGAAAGTGGCGCCGAACGGCGCGGGCTCGAGGGCGGTGAGCGCGCCGACCAGTACCAGCGTGCGGTCGCGCTTCAAGAGGCGCAGATACGGGTTCAGGTCATGCCCGACTGGCACCGTGTCCAGCAAGAAGTCGAAGCTGCTGTTGGCGCGTGTCATGGCATCAGGGTCCGGTGAGAGCAGGACGTCATCGGCGCCCAGGCGCCGCGCGTCCTTCGCCTTTTCAGGCGAGGTCGTGATCATCGTCACGTCGGCACCCAGCGCTTTGGCGAGCTTGACGCCCAGGTGACCGAGGCCTCCTAGGCCGATCACGCCGACCTTTTGTCCCTTGCCGACCTTCCAATGGCGGAGCGGTGAATAGGTGGTGATCCCAGCGCAAAGGAGCGGAGCGACGGCCTTCAGATCCAAGCTCTCCGGCACCTTCACGACGAAGCGCTGACTGACTACGATTTGTTCCGAGTAGCCACCGAACGTGAGTTGTTCGCTGTTTCGCTCTTTGGCGTTGTAGGTCAAGGTGACGCCCTTTTCGCAGTACTGCTCCAGATCTTGGACGCAGGACGAGCACGTGCGGCACGAGTCGACCATGCAGCCGACGCCGGCTGCGTCATTGGCTTTGAGCTTTTTGACGTTCTTGCCGACTTCGACGACGCGGCCGACTATCTCGTGGCCGGGCACCATCGGGTACATCGAGCCGCCCCAGTGGTTGCGCACCTGATGCAAGTCGGTGTGACAAATGCCCGTGTACAAGATTTCGATGCGCACGTCGTCCGGACCCGGCTCGCGGCGCTCGAAGTCGAACGGGGTGAGGGGAGAATGAGCGTCTCGTGCGGCGTAGCCTCTGACCTTCATCATGAAAAAAACCTAGCTTCCGGCCAGCTCTGGCTAGCTCGATAATTCTGGATAGACTACTAATCTTTGCTCAGTAATGAACGATGACTTTCACGGAGAGTGATGTTGGCGCTCTCCGAGATCTTGTCGGATCCATAGGCTTCTTTAAAGCCAGCCAATTCCAGGACGGGCTTGATTATGTCAGCTTGCGGACGCCTCGTACGTGAACAGCCGGAGGAGCTCGTCCGTCACCTGCTGCACCCAGGCATGGTCCTGAAGCGGGGCCGTGTAGTTCATGGTGAAATACACCGCTCCCTGATGTTTCACGCCGTGCAACACGGCTGCGGCAGTCCCCGCCGCGCGATTGGCGCTTGCATAGAAGTGCTCGACGGTCAGCTCTCCGTAGCGGTCGAGAAGCGCCGTCTCCGCGTAGGTGTACCCAATGTCCTGCACGAACGCCCTCACGTCCGCGAGCGGCTCGAGGGCGGACCGCATTGCGGCAAAGGCCGCGGACTCGGGATGACGCGCGTACTCGAAAATCGCGCGCGTCAGCAGTCGCCCATGATCGCGCGCTAGGTCGGCAATCGGAACGCCGGTACAAGTGCCATGAAACGTCGGAACGACCGCGACATAGCAGCCGAGATCGTCGGCCTCGAGCCCATCACACAGCGATCGAAGAGAGAACGCCGTGTTGAGAGCCATCGTCGAACGGTTCGGCGAGTGCTCGAACACCGCGCGCAACAAACAGGCCGCGATCCACGAGTTGAACGTGGTACGCTGCTCGGACGCGCGTCGGGCCAACTCCTCAACGCGACGAGGGGGTAGACTGAAGAAGAGCGTCGCGGTGCGGCGCTCACGGTGCGGAGCTCGCGCAACGTGCGGGTCGGGAATCCGCGCGGGCTGGAGACCCGCGAGCTGTGCTTGGCGAGCCGCAAAGTCGGGCCAGCTCAAGGTGCGCGGGAGCATGGCTTCGGCGGCCGCGGGCACAGGGCGGATAGACACCGGTCGCCTAGCCTGAGGGTCCCTCAGTCGGTCGCTGTAGCGCTCGAGCAGCTCTCGTAGGAGCCGGTCCATGCCGTGCCCATCCATCAGACTGTGGTGCGTGACGAGCACCAGCTCCCACGAGCCGTGCGCGGGGTCGAGTAGGATGCGAATAGCCCAGGGGCTCCGGTCCAACGGGAGACGCACGGAGTTGATGACCTGAAACCCGGCCCTCCAGTCCGGTTCTTCCAAGACCTCCAAGCACGTGAGCGACGGCCCGACGCGCTCGAAGACGAGCGCGCCAGCTTGCTCACCGATCGTACACTGCAGCAGCTCATGGCGAGCGATTAGCTCGTCCACCGCGGCCCGGAACAGGCTCAGCTCGAAGCGCCCCTGCAGCCGCACTGCCGCCAATGTCTGGGTGGTCCCCTCGAACAACGCATGCATGAAATGCATGCGCGCCTCCGCGAAACCTAGCTGCCGAATCATCATGAGCTCCCGTCGGCTCCCCAGGTGTTGGCCAGAATACGGTTCAGTTCGCCCCGACCTGGTGAAAGAAACGAGCCACGTCGCCTACCGTGCGCAAGGCCGCCAGTTCGTCCGCGTGAGCGGTGATGTCGACGTCGAATTCCTTCTCGAGACGGAAGGCAATGGACATCAGCACGTTGGAATCTAGCCCCAGCTCGTCACGCAGGTCGCGCTGCGACTCGACCGGCACAGCGTTAGCCGCCCCCAGAGAAGCCTTCATGATGATCTCTATGACGCGAGCTTCGGTTTCAGCCAGTGTTCGTCCAACCACGGATAACCTCACTTGTGCAGGGTGGTCTGTAGCCGGGCGGGAAGGCACCTACCAGGGGACGAAACGTCCCCGTTCCCGAGCTGGCCCGCTCTCTCGCTTTCGGGCGCTCAGAGGCGACCGTTGCGGGCTTGGCAACAACCGCTTAGCATTCACACGTCGAGCGCCTACGCGCACCTCGACACTGCTGACCCGAACCCGACCGAGGAGAAGCGCTGTGGACCCGACCGACGCGATCCGCTTTGCCGAGAAGCACGTTGCCACCTGGAATACACACGATGTCGACGCGATCATGGCGCTCTACGCGCACTCTGCCGAGCTGGTCTCGCCCTTGGCCGGCAACCTGACGGGCGAGCCCGTCGTACGCGGCCGCGACGCGCTCCGCGCCTACTTCGCTAAAGGTCTCGAGAAGTACCCCGACCTGCACTTCGAGCTCGTCGATACGTTCAGTTGTGTTTCGAGCGTGACGCTCCTCTTCTGGGGAGCCGGACGGCGGCTCGTCGCAGAGGTGATGCACCTCGATCAGCATGGAAAGATCGAGAAGGTCTTTGCGCACTACCGCTGTTCGACGGGCTGATGCGCGTCAGCGCAGCTCCACAAGGAGCTCTGAAAAGCCGCGCAACATCGGATTCGTCAGGCGCCCCGGCGTTGCGGCGTCGGGCTCGATGTGCCGGAAGCGACGCAACACGGAGCCCAACGCGATCTCCGTCTCCATCGTCGCGAGCACTGCACCGATACAACGATGGATCCCGTGACCATAGGCCACGTGTTTCGGAGCGCCCCGCCTCAGGTCGAACTTGTCGGGATCCGGGAAAGCAGCCGAGTCGCGGTTGGCTGATCCCGTCATCAGGATCAGTCCCTGTCCCGCTCGCATGTGAACGCCACACCAGTGCATGTCGACGTCCACCACGCGTCGGATTAGCTGGAGCGGGCTCTCGAACCGCAGCATCTCGAGCGCGGCGTTCGGCAGCAGCTCGGGGTGGTCGCGCAGGCTCTGCATGGCTTCGGGACGAGTAAGTAGGACATGCATGCCGTTGGCGATCAGATTGCGCGTAGTTTCGTTGCCGGCAAAGATGAGCTGAATGCAGTTGGCTAGCACCTGTTCTGACGTCACCACGTCCGCCTCTTCCGCTCGAAGGAGAAGGCTGACCATATCGTCGCCCATGCGACGCTTCCGTTCAGGCACTAGCTTGGCGAAATAGTCCAACATGCTGAGCACGGCGTGCTGTGCGGCCCGGAACAGCTCAACGCTTGGTTTGAGGCTGCCGCCGAAGGAGACGATGTCCTCGGACCATCGAATGAAATCTGCCTGGACGTCGTGCTCGACTCCGAGCAAATCGCAAATGATTTGAGCGGGGAGCGGACGGGCTAGCGCCTCGACGAAGTTCACTCGACCTTCGGCAGCCGCGCGTTCCAACAGCTGGCCAGTGACCTGCTGCACGCGTGGCCGAAGGTTATCCATCACGTCTTTGACAAATCCCTTGTTCATGAGCTTGCGCAGCTGCGTATGCTTGGGAGGATCCAGCAAGACGAGCCACTCCCGCATCACGCGCAACGAGGGCTCGAATTCGGGACGCGCTTCCTTGGGAAACTGATCGGCAGCAGCATCAGCCTTTCGTCCCGAAGAGAGCCGCACGTCGAGAAAGCCAGCGCAGACATCTGCGTAGCGAGGAATGAACCAGGTGCCACCGTTGGCGTCCGACCAGTGCGCGGCGGCCCCCTCGCGCATGCGAGCATACGTGGGATATGGATCTTGGAGGAAGGCTTCGGTAATCTGCATTGAGTGCTCCGAATCGAGTCAATACGTCTGGAAGATGAGCGTTGCGTTGGTGCCACCAAAGCCGAACGAGTTGGACATGACCGCCTGCAGCCGCCGGTCGCGAGCTTCCTTCGGGACAAAGTCGAGGTCACACTCCGGATCTGGGTCGTTCAGATTGATGGTCGGATGCACCTTCCCGTGTCGAATTGACTGGACGCAGATGACGGCCTCCACGGCGCCCGCGGCGCCGAGCAAGTGTCCCGTCATCGACTTGGTCGCGGAGAGCCACAGACCCCCGCTGGTCGCATGCTCCTTGAACACCTGCTTGACCGCTCGCGCTTCGGCTATATCTCCAAGGACGGTACCCGTTCCGTGCGCGTTAACGTAGTCGATCTGCTCGGAAGCGAGCTCGGCACGAGCCAGCGCCATCCGCATGGCCAGCTGAGCTCCTTGCCCTCCCTCCTCAGGGGCCGTGACATGGTGCGCGTCGCTCGAGACCCCGTAACCCGTAAGCTCCGCCAGGATCGCGGCGCCACGCCGACGGGCAAACTCCTCATCCTCGAGTACGAGCACGCCTGCGCCCTCGCCCATGACGAAGCCTGTTCGGCTTCGGTCGAAAGGACGGCTGGCACCAGCCGGGTCTGCATTACTCGTGCACAAGGCCCCAGCTGCGCTGAACCCACTCACCAGTAGCGGCGTAATCGCGGCCTCTGCTCCCCCCGCCAACATGACGTCGGCGTCGCCGCGTTCGATGGTTGCTCCGGCATCAGCGATGGCCTGCGTGCCGGTGGCGCAAGCGGTCGACACATGCAGGTTCGGCCCTCTTAGACCATGACGGATCGCGACATGCCCCGAGGCTAGGTTCCCCAACATCATCGGGATGAGAAAGGGGCTAACCGCGCGCGGCCCGCGTTTGAGCAGACGCTCCTGCTGCTTCTCAATAACCTGAAGGCCACCGACCCCCGTGCCGATGGAGACGCCGATGCGGTCGTGCGGCGCCCGCGACAGGTCGATGCCTGCGTCGTCGAGGGCCATCTTGGCCGCGGCACACGCGAACTGCGCGAACGTATCCATTCGCCGGGCGTCCTTGACCCCGATGCCATAGTTGGCTGGGTCGAAGCCGTCGACCTCGCCCGCGATGCGACAATCGAACGTACTTGCGTCGAAATGCGAGATCGGGCGGACGCCCGATCTACCCTCGAGCAGACGCCCGAAGCTGGCGGCAGCGTCCAGTCCGACGGGCGAAATGCAACCTAGGCCGGTCACGACGACCCGTCGACCACCACGCGGTCGACGAGGCACGCCCGCTTTCGGCTCCTTGCGTTCAGCGCTCATCCGAGGTCGCGCCCACTATATAATCAATGGCGCTGCCCACTGAGCGCAGCTCACGCGCGGAATCCGGTGGAATCCGGACCCCAAAAGTTTGTTCGAAGCACATGAGGAGCTCCGCCAGGTCCAGAGAGTCGGCCCCGAGATCCGCGAACGTGGCGTCGCGCTCGACGTCTTCGCCGCCAACCCGAAGCTGTTCGATGATAAGTGTCTTGATGCGTTCTTCGATCGGCATTTTCTGCTCCTTGGATTTGGTATCGAGCGTCATCACCGCGCGAGCGGTGGTGACTGCTCCGTAGCGACGGCCCAAAGCTGCGGGTGATGCAGCCGAAACTCGGCTGCCAGCAGCTCGACTGGCGGTTCGTAGTACGTGCCCCGACTACGGACATACTCCATGTGCTGCCTTCCGTGCAGATCACACCGCTGGAGCAGTGCGTCGTTCGTGCCGTCGAACTCGAGGACGGCGGTGCCGAACTTCTCGCACGTGTCGCGATCGAAGGCGGGGCTCAGCTTGAACCAGCGGCCATTCACGAACAGCTTGGTGTAGCCGTGCCACACGACCAGGTCACCGCCGATCAAGGCGCGTAGCTTGGGGCTGGCGAGATGGTTGCGCACGTCGGCGAAGCCGAGCGCCGCTGGAATTCCGAGCGAACGTACGCACGCCGCGAGTAGCACTGCCTTGCCTATGCAGAAGCCCCGGGACGATTTCAGCACGGAGCTGGCGCGATAACTCTCTTCCTTCGAGTAATCGACCACCCCCTGATATCGTATGTGGTCGCGCACGACCGCGAACAGCAGCTCGACGGCCCGAATTCCAGTCGCCGCACCCGCGACCCGTCGGACGAATTGCGCCACCACCGGGTGGTCGGCGTCGACCAGTGGGCCTGCCGCGGTGGCACGCGGGTCCAGCTCGGAAAGGGGACCATCGTGTCCGCCGTCGGTCAGCACTGCGCCGCCTCCACCAATGCCGCGACCCCGATCCCACCGCCGGTACACATCGCTACCACACCACGCCGTCCGCCCCGGCGCCGCAGCTCTCGTAGGAGATGACCCACGAGCCGCACGCCGGTCATGCCGAAGGGGTGCCCGACGCTGATCGCCCCTCCGTTCACGTTCACCCGCCCCGGGTTCAGGTTGAGAGCCCGTTCACAATAGACCATCTGAGCCGCAAACGCTTCGTTGATCTCGAACAGGTCGATGTCGGCCAATCGGAGCCCGTGCCGGGCCAGCAGCTTGGGGATTGCCAACGTCGGCCCCTTGCCCATCAGCTCCGGCTCACACGCTGTCACCGCGTACCCCGAGAAGTAGCCAAGCTTGGGGAGGGCATGACGCGCCTCGAAGTCTTCGCTAACGATCAATGCAGCCGCTGCCCCATCGCACGGCGGTGCAGCGTTGCCCGCGGTGACGGTACCGTTCGGGCGAAACGAGGGCTCGAGGCCAGCGAGCACGGCCTCGGTCGTGTCCGGGCGATTGCAGAGGTCGCGCCGGATAGTCAACGGCTGGCTGGCAGTCCTCGACGCTAGGTCCAAGCCAGGTTCCAACAGCACCGCGATGATCTCGTCGGCAAAGAGCTCAGATCGCTGCGCCGCCGCAGTACGCGCCTGGCTTCGGCAGGCAAACTCGTCTTGTTGCGCTCGGCCGATCCGCTCGCGCTCCGCCAGGATCTCCGCGGTCTCGCCCATGCAACGGACCGCGCGTTTCCAGAAAGGGGTGACTCGATCAGCTGGGTTCATGCGCACGTATGTGCCCGGCGATTTTTGCTCGATGCGAGGGTTGAATAGACGCTCGGTGTTCACGGTGCGCAGTGTCTGCGATACAGACTCGACCCCAGCAGCAATGACCGCCTCCGAGTAGCCACTCGCCACCCTGCCAGCGGCGTTGGCGATTGCCTCCAACCCCGAAGCACAGTAGCGGCTAACGGTGCAGCCGGCGACGCCCTCGCCGAGATCAGAGGCCACAGCGACGTTCTTGCCCAGGTTCATGCCCTGCGCTCCCTCGGGGAAACCGCAGCCCACGATGCAATCGTCGATCCATTGCCGGTCGAGACCAGGGTTCCTTTGGAGCAAGGCATCGATGCACGACGCGGCCAGGTCATCGGGGCGCATATCGCGCAACTCACCCTGAAAGCCCTTGGTGATGGGCGTGCGCACCGCGTCGATGATGACGGCGCGCTTCATCGTGAACCTCCCTCGTCGCCGACGAAGTGCTGTCGAGCCCGAACGCGCCAACGGTCCGGGTGCTCGAAAGTTGCTACCTCCAGCACGTCGGCCGCGCCTTCGCATACCGCCGCGAGAGGTGTGCACTCGAGGTCCGTAGGCGCGGCCCAGGCGTTCAGACGCTTCACACGCTCGGCCACCGAGCCGTGCTCGAGCCCGGAAGTCCACGAGGGCGCGGCGCCGATCCGCCCGGCCCCACGAGCAGTCCGCAATCCGATGACACAGGGCTCGGCGCCTAGTCCAGCGATCACGTCAAGCGCTGCGCGCGCGCTCGGATTCGGACCCGCCACCCGCTTGATACCGAGGATCCCGATGCCGTTCTCGGCCTCGCAGGTCAGCAGACCCGCGGCGGCTCCGATCGTCGGGTCCCCATCGTGGCTCCGTGCGGACTCTCGGGGCCGCACAACCCATTTGCCAGCGTCCACGACGACCCAGAGGACGTGCCGCAAGCCCTCACCGAGGACGAAGCTCCGCGCGATGCGCAGCGTATTCACGAACGGGGCATGTTCTGCGAACAGGACGCCGTGTGGCTGAAGGCGATTAAGACCACGGCGCAGCAGTAGCTCGCGCGCGAACGTCGAACCGAGCTCGTTGTCCAAGACCGCTGTCTGCGCCCCGCTCCTCGGCAGCGCCCGACGCGGTCCCGAGAACGCGAATCCTGCGACTAACAGCAGCGTCGATTCTTCGACCAGCGCCGTTGCGCTCGCGACCGTCCGATCGAGCGCGACCCCAGCGACCTGCAGCGGGTCCGCCGAAGGGCCCCGATCAATGGCCGTTTCGAGGGCGGTCAGATACAATTGGCGAGTCGCTTGTTTCAGCATCGGCGCAAGCTGATCGCCCCCCAAGTCAAAGGACCAGTCGATAGTGCAAGTACCCGCTCCCCCCGCCGGGCCGCCGCCGCCGCCAGCAGGTCGGCCAGGTTGATGAGTCCGTCGGCCGCAAAAGCGTGTGCAAAACGCGCGACGTTATCGACAAAGACCCTTTCGCGGCGCACGTCGAGCGCTTCGGCGAAGCCATAGATGGTCGGTACGCTGTAGTTGTTCGTAACCAGCCACCGATACTGGTCAGGTGAAGCACCAGTTGAGCGGAATACCGCGCCAGCGGCGGCGCGCAACCCCGCCACGATGTCCAAGTACTTTCCGAAGCCGTCCCCTTTGACCCTCTCCAGAATGCACGGATTGGCGTGCTGGGCGATGTGCTCGACCTCGAACCCGTGCCGTGGCTCTCTGGTTATCAGACAGGCCGCGGCCCCATCGCTGTTGATCGCGGTCGCGTTGGGCATGGCTCGGTACTCACCAGGGATCCCGGGCACTCGATCCGCGGTGACGAGGAGGACCGTCTCGGCGTCACCGCTCCGCACCAGGTTGCATGCGACTCGGAGCGCACTGGCCAGATTTCCTGACTCGGCCAGGGCCACCCCCGACAGGAGCGCGTGGGCCAACCCCAGAGGGTCGAGCAGCTGCGACTGAAGGCAGCCTCGATTCGCCTCCCCCTGCTCGTCCCCCCAGAAGCTACAGGTCGCGTACACCACGGCGTCGATCGCTGATGCACCGATATTCCCTCGCGTCAGGACGGCGCCCGCCGCTGCCGCTGCGAGCTCGACGGCACCTCGCTCGGCAACCGCCACGCCCGAGAACCCACCATCGCCGAGCTTCCTCATGAGCTCAGGGCCAACCTGTCCCGCAAGAGCCTGGCTCATCGGCAGCACACTTCCGAGAGCGTACTCGATGCTGCTCAGGTAAATAGCTTCACGAGCGCTCATCATCGCGGATCCAGGCATGAGCGACAGCGTTCGAGGTCACTCAAACGAACTTGCGATTGGCCATGTTGTCGGGAGCGTGCAATCCAAGCTTCTCCAACTTGGGGCGTGTCCTCTCCGCGTAGCGCTGGCGAGCATCGCCGTTGCGCAACCGCCGAAGCCCCCAACGCACGTACGCCGCCGACCGCTTCGAGTCACTGCGCCCGAACAGATCCAGGGTCGCCGGCCACATGCGGGTCAATGCGGCCTGGGCCTCTGCCTTACCCTCTTCCGTCTTGCACAAGTCGCGGATGATCCGGAAGCCATGCGCGATGTGCCCCTTCTCATCCCGTAGGATACTCGCGGCCATCTCAGAAATCGGCTTGTAGCTCGAGTGACCAAACTCCTCGATCTGCGCGTACGCGGCCGCCTCGGAGAGGAACCCGAAGAAGCCCCGTTCGGTCCACGTGTCGATCCGCTTCACAACTTCCGTATCGAACAGCTTCCGGTCCTGCATATCGAGGTGAGCCATGTAGCTGACGTCGACATCGATCGCCTTCAAGACCTCCACACCCATGATGTGGTGGTTCATCTCCTCCGCCGCCAGCTTGCAACAGAGCATCTTTTCGTACGGGTCTTTGGTCAGGTGATAGAAGATCTTTGCATAGTCGTCAGCGCCGGTAGCCTCACCCTCGGTATGCACCTTCATCTGGTGAACCAGCAACGCCTTGTACTCGTCAGGCATCCGAAAGAATTCGTCCGGTCCAACCACGGAATTCGGCGTCAAAGGCTCGGGATATGAATTCACGTCACTCTCCTACTGATGTCGCCGACGACGGCGATGGGGATCTATGCGAGTGTCTTCGGGGCCAGAGGCAGCGCACGCCGGGCCCCCGGGCTTGGCGCGGCCGCTCGTGGTCCGAGCGCCCACGGGAACTGCTTCCAGTAGCTCTCCGCCACTTCAACCCAGGTCTTGAACAGCTCGGGTGTAGTCCGGAACCGGTACATGCTGACCTGAAGCCAGCTCAGAATCGCCTGACTATCCCGGCACTCGTTGCAGTGTCCCGAAGTGCAGCAGAAGTTGACGGTCTCGCAGTCGGCCGCCCAAGCGTTGAACTTCGGGAGGACCGGGTTGCCATTGGCGAGCCGCGCCAGGTGTACGGGGTTGTCGACGCTCAGGCTCGGGCAGACGTCGTAGCCGAACTCGCCCCAATGCGAGCGCCCGGTAATGAGCGTCTCGATGAAATACGGGTGACTGAGCACCGTATCTGGGTAGCGCGCCTTGACCTGAAGCGCCGCGTCGACCAGGCGCGTGGCGCTGTCTAGACGCAATGGGTCGTCGCTACCGTACTTGCTATAGAAGTTGAACGAGACACGATTTCCATTGTCATGGATTCGGCGCACGCTCTCCTCGATGAATCCAATGCCGTCCTCGGTGATGGCGTAGACGAAGCAAGCGCGCGGGTCGTTTTGGTAGTTGCGCAACGCGGTATCGAATAGACCGTTGAACCGCTCACCTGTTGCCTTGATCGCGCGAAGCTCGTCGTCGAGAGCTCCGCCCCCGAACAGCGAAATCTGCACGCCGACCTGCTCGAACCCGCGCAGCGGCAGCGGCTTGAGGCCGTTGGTGGAAATGGTGACGTAGTCCATCCCTTCGACGAAGACGGCGACGCGCTTCGGGACAAGCGTTGGTTCACCCCCGATGACGATGGCATAGTTGATGCCACGCTCTCGCTCACGCCGTACGAACTCACGTATCTGTGGCTCCGTCGTGAGCTCCTTGGTCGTCTTGTCGAAGTCGTTTTCGAAGAACCAGCAACCGCGGCAGCGGATGTTGCAGGCGTTCGTCAGGAGATACTCCGACGAGCGGACGTTCCGAGAGAACCTGGTGACGGCCCGGTACCGATCTAGGTAGTCCTGGTCGCCACCGAGCGCGCGTAGCACCGCCTGCTCGGCTCCAGTCAACCCGGCTGTACCCAATTGTTCACGCACAAGCATTATGCGCTCCTCATCCCTACCAATGCGACTGGTGCGCGGCTCACGCCCGGAGTAGCCGAGCGTGAAGCATGCGCACGTTCAAAGAAATTTGCGATTCGATTCGTGGCCGGGGACCTCGAGTCCTAGGCTCTGCAGCTTCGGCGCGGTCAGCTCGATAAACCGGCGCCGGGCCTCCTCGTTCGAAAATTTGCGCAAGCGCCACTTCACGTAGGCGGCCGAGCGTTTCGAATTGCTCGTCCCGAAGGTATCGAGCGCGACTGGCCACCACCGCAGCAACGCATGCTGCGCTTCGGCGAGGCCCTTCTCGGTGCGACAGAGGTCCCGAATGATGCGCTTGCCATGGGCGACGTGAACGCGCTCTTCCTCGATAACGGAGGGGCACATGTCCGCGATAGGTTTGTAGCTGCTCTCGGTCATCTCCTTGAGCACTTCGAACACCGCCGCTTCGCCCAGGAAGGAGAAGAACCCTCGCTCCACCCACGTCTCGACGTTCTTGACCGCCTCGGTCGCGTACAGGTTGCGCTCCTGCAGCGGTGTGTCGATCATAAACGCCGTGTCGTGACCGAGTGCGCTCAGGATGGCGGCACCTTTCCGGTAGTGATCCATCTCCTCGGCGCCGCGCTCGCAGCAGACCTTCTTCTCGTACGCCGAGTTGGTCATCGGATAGAACAAGTCGAGGTAGTCATCTGCTCCGGACAACTCGCCCTCGGTATGAACCATCATCTGCCGGACGACCAAGTCGTGGTACTCCGCCGGCATTCGGGCGAACTCCTCAGGCCCCTGGACGAACTGCTTGGTGCCCGCCAATACATCGTCTGCGATCGTCTGGTCTTTCATCGAACGTCCCGCCTCACGCGGAGTGTCTCCGCTGCGAGCCCGTTTGTACGCCAAGGCGTGCTGAAGCCTCATGGGGCGCAGTGTCCCCCTCGTGCCATTCTGCGGACCAATGATTGAGCTCTCCCTGAGCGATGGACTAGCTTGCTCGGAAATATCAATGGTGACCGCGGAAATTCAGCAATTGATCCAGAACTATGCGAGGGCGTTCGAGAGCTGCGAGCCCGAAAAGGTGCTCGCGTTCTACGATGTCCCCACAACGGGCATCTCAGCTCATTCCGTCGATCTTTACCCGACGCGTGCGACCCTTCTGGCACAGTTCACTTCAGTTACTCGTGCATTTCGCGAGCTGCGGCTGACGCGCTGTGCAGCCGAGCTACGCGCGCTCACCATCCATGGGCCGAACCTAGCGGAGCTCACCGTGCGGTGGTCGCTTTACGGTCCGGACGAGGTGCCTCTGAAGATGCTTCTCAACACCTATGTGCTGCGACGCTGTTCAGGCGAGCTCAAGATTGCTGCCGTCATCCTGCTAGATGGCTGAGCCGCAGGTACTCCTGTTAGCAGACGGCAGACTGTGAGGCGTCGCGGACCACCAAGGTAGCCGGAACCGGAATGGATTTGAGCGCCGCGTCCGCTAGGTAGTCGAATCGACACAGGGGACCCGCTGCCCCATCCCGCGGCGCGGCGGCGCGGAGTAACAACGTCCGAGCGGCGCTTTCCAGCGGCGATGACTGGAGAGGAGAAAGGGATCCTGTGTCGAATAACGTGCATCTGGTGGTAGGCAACAGCTACGGGGCCTTCGCCGAGACGACGGCGGCCATCACCTACGATCAAGCTCAGGAGCTGCTCCCCTCGCTCGACGGGAGCCATCTGCTCGTGTGTGGCCAGGGCCTCACGGCGGAGCAGCTGAGCGAGCTGGCACAAGCCGCAGCAAGGCTCCATTCGGCGCCACGTCTAGCCTATGCGGAAGAGTCATGCCCGGCGGAGCTCACTCACAAGCGTGACCCACGCTACGTTCTGATTACCACCCCTCAGCGAATCGCAACACGCACCTATCGAATGCTGCTGCGGGTCGAGCCGCAACAGGATCGATTAGCGGACCACGTCACGGGTCAACACGTGAACGGCATGGTCATGATTGAAGCCGCTCGACAGGCAACCATTGCCGTCATCGAACGCGAATGTCCACACCCCGAGGGCAAGCGGTGGTCGATCGCTTGGGCGCGGTGTGAGGTCAGTTTCTTGGCGTTCGCGTTTCCCGTACCTACGACCTTGACGGTCACGGTGGAAGCGACCGGCGACGCGACCTCCTCGCAGGTGCCGCTTTCGTTCATGATCCGCTCGACCCAAGGAGACATCGTCGTAGCGGAACAGAGCATGGTGTTGACGCTTCTGGATCCTTCCATCAGCACACGTCTCGAAGGCCGACGTGCTCGTCAGACGGCGTCTCAGGTCATGACGCAGTGCTCAGAGCTTTTAGAGCTCGCCAAGCTAGCATGAGTGTCATGGCTCCGGAACCGGCATCAGTTCTGATCGCCGGCGCGGGTCCTACGGGCCTGACCTTGGCGTGGGCACTTCGCCGGTACGGCCTGGCGCCAGACATCATCGATCCAAAGCTCACGATCGCGTCCGACAGCAAGGCGCTGGCGCTCAATCACCTGTCGCAATACGGCATCGCCATCTTGGGCGGGTATGGCGTCCTGGGCGGCTCCGGTTGTCGGATTCGCCGACTCAACGTGAATCATCGCGCGCAGCGGCTCGCCGCGGTGGACTTCCGATACCTTCCCGGCCTGGTGCGTAACATCGTCACGCAACCGCAGAGCGTGACCGAGTTGGAGCTGAACGAGTTGCTCGTCAGGTCCGGAGGGGCCGTCGAACGCGGCGTGGAGCTGGTCGACGTGGAACAGCGCGGCGACGCCGCGCAGGTGACGCTCCGGGACTCCAGCGGGCAGCTCAAGCGCCGGCACTATCGCTACGTGGTCGGGTGCGAGGGACGCCACAGTGTCGTGCGGGAGCGCCTAGGCGCCCAGCTCGAGCTGACCGACTACGCCGCGCATATGGTGCTTGGCGACTTCGAGCTTGGCGACGGCTCCCCTCGCGATCAGGTCTACTACCATGCGTTCGACCAGACCCTCTTTGTCATCGTAGGGGCCGGTTTCCTGCGTCGCGGCCCATTCTGGCGGTCTCGAGCGCAGCTGTGCCGGGGCGTCGCCGACCGACTCAGGAGAGGGTCGCTGTTCATCGCCGGTGACGCCGCACATCTGTTCGTTCCACTCGGTGGAACCGGGATGAACACCGGCATTGGCGACGCCCTGAACCTTGCGTGGAAGCTGGCGTATGCGTGTCTCGGCTGCCGGGACGCCGAGCTCGTCCTCCAAAGCTATGAACAAGAGCGGCTGCCGCTCATCCGTCAACTCGCCGAAGCTACCGACTACACGATGCGTCTGGCGGGCGGGCGAGATCTCGGGCTGGCGGCCCCGATCTTGCCGACGCTTGCCAATAGGGACGCGTTTCGCTCGACGTTCCCGCTGCGGTATTCTGGGCTCGGCCAGCGCTATGCGCCGTCGGCGCTGATCCACGAGTGCGACGGCTCCGGGGCCGTCGGCAAGTTCTGGCTTTCAGCGCCCGAGTGCTTCCGCGCCAGCGGGCAGGCGGCGGATTCTCAGCACTGGCCGCTGGGGTTTGTCCTGTTGGCCGATGGCCCCTCCCACTCGTCTCGCGCCCGGCGCGAGCTCCAGGCCTTCGAGCAATCTGCGAAGGCGCCGGCTGTCCGCGTGCTTTTCACCGAGGCGGACAACGCCCAACGAGAGCACCGATTGAATCAGGCGCTCGGTCCTGGTCGAATGGTGCTCTTGCGTCCGGACGGCGTCGTAGCACTACACTGCTCCACGTCCCGACTGACAGAGGTCCAGGGTTACCTCAGCTCCTTCGGTTCGCCGCTGAAGCTGGCTGGATAGCTCGTACGGGCCACGACAAGCTGGGTTGCATTCGACTGAAAGGCAGAAGCACTATGCTAGATCAGGCTATCTGGACCGCATCCATTCCGCGAGTTGGGTTGGGATGCATGGGCATGAGCGAATTCTACGGCCCCGTCGACGACCAAGAGTCGCTCCGGGCTCTTCGGGCTGCGTATGAAATCGGCTATCGACATTTCGACACGGCCGACATGTACGGCCGAGGCGCTAACGAGCGTTTGCTCGGACGTTTCGTCCAGGAGCTCGGCGGGCGCCGCGACGAGCTCCTACTCGCCACGAAGGTCGGGATTCGGCGGGATCCGGACGCGCCACGTCAGCTGCAGATCGACTCGAGCCCGGCCTATTTACGTGCCGCCTGCGATGCCAGCCTGCAGCGCCTCGGCGTCGAGAGGATCGATCTCCTCTACGTGCATCGCCGGACGCCGGAGGTGCCGATCGAGGATACGGTGGGCGCGCTGCTCGACCTGATCAAACAGGGTAAAATCCGTGCTTACGGGCTATCGGAGGTGTCGGCGACAACCCTACGGCATGCGCACGGCGTTCACCCCGTATCAGCCGTTCAGAGCGAGTATTCGCTCTGGACACGCGACCCGGAACCCGAGATCCTGCCGACCTGCGCAGAGCTGGGCATCAGGTTCGTTGCCTATTCACCACTCGGCCGGGGTTTTCTCGCTCAAAAGCCGGAACAGACCTGGTCCGGTGAGCAAGACCTGCGGCAGCACCTGCCCAGGTTCCGGAAGGAGAACGTGGAAGGCAACCAGCGACTCGTCGCGGAGATGGCGCAGCTCAGCGCATCACTGGGGCTCCACGTGGCAGATCTGGCGCTCAGCTGGGTGTTGCACCAGCGAGATTTCATCCAGGTCATCCCGGGCAGCCAGAACGTCAAGCACGTCGCGTCCAACTTCGGTGCTGCCAGGCTCCGGCTCGATGAGACCGTCGTGGAGCGGCTGCGTCATCTCTTTCGGCCGGAAGCCGTCAGCGGAGAACGCTATCCCGAGCACTTGCTCGGTACCGTCAATGTCTAGGGAGTTGGGCTCCACCGGCACGATATGCTGAACGGATTCATTCGCAGCGGCTCACTTCACTTGGAGGCGCTCCAATCGGATGCGCGATCAAGGTCCGTGGTCTTGCTCTGCCACAGCAACTCGACGTCAGCGGCCATGTTCCTGCCGCTGTTCCAACAGGCGCTCGCAGGTGTTGTTCGGCTCGTCGCGATTTCGCTTCCCGGGCATGGTGGCTCCGACCGTTGTCCTACCCCGGACGGCTATTCATTGCCCAGGTTAGCGCGCCTGGTGGCGGACGTCGCGCTCAGTCTGGATGCAGACCGCCTCATACTCTGTGGTCACAGTCTCGGTGGCCACGTGATGACCGAGGCGCTGCCGCTCCTACCCAACGCACGAGCGCTCATGCTCATCTCGGCGCCACCATTGTCACAAGCGACGCTGCCGCTGACGTTCAGGCCTGACCCTACCCTCGGCAGCTTGTTCGCGCCGCGGCTGAGCCAAGAGCAGGTGTCCGCCTTCGCCACGAGCATCCTACGACCTGAGCTCGTTGATTCCGACCAATTCGCTAGCGTCGTCTCGTCAATCAAGGCTACCGACTTGCAGTTTCGCCCCGCTCTCGGCCGCAGCGTGGCAGACGGCGAGTTCGGGGATGAGGTTCGAGTCTTGCGTGAGGCGGCCATCCCCATCGCGGTAGTAGGCGGCACGAAAGACCCGTTCATCCAGAGCGGTGCCTACCTTGCGGTGCGCGCGGGGCAGCTTTGGCGCGACACCCCGTTCGTCCTCAATGCCGCAGGGCATTCCCCGCACCTCGAGGTGCCCAGCGAGTTCAATGAGCTTTTCGCCCATTTCATAGCCAGCGTCTAGCGGACTCGGCAAACGAATGACCTGGAGCGCAGAGGCGAGGCGAGTCGCGCGCTCGCCAGCTTTCGCAGAGAGGACGATCTGCCCCCTGTGCCGACTATGTTCTGCATAGCACCCTCGACTCACGTCGTGCATCGGCCTTTGCGTCACGCACGGCGGGCGAGCATAGGCTTCGCACGAGGCCCAGAACATGATCATAGTAACCGGACAACTCACCGGCGATGCCGCCGACTACGAACGCCTACTCGCGCTCGCTCTAGACTTGATGCGCGAGTCGGCGCAAGAACCCGGTTGTATCGCCTACCGCGTGACCCAGGACCTACAGAACCGATTGAGGCTTTGGGTCTTCGAGGTTTGGCAGTCGGAGACCGCACTGACGGCGCACCTCCAAAGCCCTCACTTCGCGAGCTTTCAGAAGCTGCTCACGGAGGTCGCGCTCCACGATTCCGCCTTTAGCCGCTACCGAGCTCAGGAGGGCTAGCGGCGTTAGCGGCGTCAGGCCGGAGCGTGAACCGAATCCCGCTTCTGACCTCAGCCGGGGATAGATGCCACTCGGACGGCATCGAGCGATGCCAGCTCGAGCGCCCGATCACGTCGGAAGCGTCGAGGCCGAAGCGGTGCCGATCAGCTGCCTGGTCACCGGCATCGATCCCAGCGAGCTAATAGCGTGAAGATCGCCAGTCACCGTCGGAGAGCTCACGCAACGAATGACGATGCGGCTGACGGTGTGGCAACTCACCCCATTGGGCGTCTGCTCCGCCAAAGCCGTCGTACACGGAGCGCGCAGGTGCGGTCGAGAGCGAGCAGCACAGAAACGATTCGTGCCCTGCTAGCCGCTCTGCCTAGTATTAAGGTGGAGCGTCAATGCACTGGCGGCGGGAAGGCAGGGACATGGGAGAACAGTTGGCACAGTGCGCCGAGCCGGCCGCCTGCGAGCATCAGGCTATCTCGAGGACAGTCCTGCTAGCGGATCCGACGCGGTCCGGCGAAACGCTTGCGGACGAGCTGGTAAAAGCGGGCTGCCGCGTCCATCGCGCGACGGCATTCGCCGAGGCAGTGACGCTCGCAGAAAAGCATCAGCCAGACATCGCGTTGATCGAGCTAGGCTGGGACCTGAGCTCCGGCTTGAACCTGCTGATCGAAATCGAGCGTTCCAGCCCTGCAACGAGATGTATCGTCGTGACGATGTATGGCTCGATTGAGTCGGCGCGGGCCGCTCTCGAGCGAGGTGCCGTCGACTACCTCACCAAACCCATCAATGCGCGGCAGGTCCTGTTCGCGCTCGAGAACGGTAGCCGGACCGATCGCGGCGCGGAGCCAACGACCTGGGTGAGCGTCGAAATGATGCGCCAACGGTACATCCAGGAGGTGTTCGCGCACTGCGGTTCATTGGCTAGCACCGCTCGCGCCCTGTGCGTGGAGCGCCGCTCCCTGCGCAGAATGATGAAAAGGCTCAGTGTCTCGTCTGACACGCTTACAGCCCCCGCTCAGCTCCGTTCGGAGAAGAAATCTTTCGAGCAGCAGTTTCTGGACAATGGCTCTCCGGACGAGACGTGCCTGGACGAGGACTCTCCGGACGGAGATCCCGTCGAGGACATAGGCTGGTCGCCGAACGCGACCGCGTCCTCCGGGGCCGCAGCTCCGGCGGAAACGATTGCCGAGAGTGCGGTGCTACGGCGAAGTGGTCGACGCGCACCTTTCGGAGATGACGTTGTGACGACTGAAGCGCCTCGGAATATCGGAGAGAGAGAAATTAGGGTCGAGCGCTTGGCTGTAGTGGCTCATCCCACCGGGAGCTATCGTCAGCAGCTGGCCCGCGAATTGTCCAGCCAGGGTTATGCCGTCCAGCAGTGCGAACGTTTGAAATTACTAAAAAACTACATCAAACGTGACGGCCCCGAGCTAGTTGTTATCGATCTACGTCTCCATGACGGGCCAACGCTTGGTTTCATCCAGTGGCTTCGCAATGCCTATCCGGAGACGCTTGTAGTTGTCGTGACCGAGCACGGCTCGGTCGCCAGCGCCGTCCGTTGTATGCGCCTCGGCGTGCACGGCTACCACTCGGAACGAGTTTCGGGCGAGCGGCTACTTCAGAATAGATCGAGCCCCAAGCAGAGCGCCGAGTTTCAGCGGGAGCGCCCTCTCCGTTTGGAACGTGCCGTCTGGGAATACCTCAACCGCGTCGTTAATTATGCGGGATCCATCGCCGAGGCGGCCAAACTCCTAGAGCTCGATCGGAGATCGCTCCGAAGAATGCTGAGCAAGTATGCTCCGCCACAGTAGTGGTCCAGGCGCTAGGTAGCCACCGCCGGCATCCACGTCGTCGCCCGGCATTGCTCGACGACAGCAGCGACCGCGGCGCGCGGTGTGCCGTCGATCGGGGACATATCGCCCCATTGGCGCCAGGATACGGCCCCGGCAGGGTTGGGCTAGCAAACACCTCCCCTGTCTGAACGCAGCCCCCCAACACCAAGTACTAGTCATGAAGAAGAGCCTTACCGAGATTCCGGTCGAGTCGCCCATTCCATTTCGCACGGGTTGCAACGGAGAGTTCTCCCCTCCCGACCCGACGCCTAAGGATCGACAGGCGGAAGAGCTGTTCGCGCGCATCACCCAGGAGCGCTCGAAGCGCCTGGGGATGCCCAGGCGCGAGTTCGTTGCGAGTAAGATGGGTACCGCGGCCGCGCTGTTGGTGATCAACCAGGTTTATGGCTGCGGCGATGGCGCGGGGTACGCAGTAACCGACGAAATGACTGAGGATCTCTGCGCCTGCGAGCCACTTCGGGGCAACGAGTTCGTGTTCGATGTGCAGACCCACCACGTGAACTCCGAGGGGGCCTGGCGCGACCCGGACTACGATGCAGGGTTCCTCGGCTTTCCGTATAGCCAATGTGGTGAAGTGGACTTCGTTGATTGCTTCGATGCCGAACACTACATTCAGGAATTGTTCGTCAACAGCGAAACGGATATCGCCGTTCTGTCGCAAGTGCCCGCGGTTCCCGGCAACTCGCCGCTCGAGAACGAAGAAGCCGCGGTGACGCGAGAGCTGATTAACCGCATGGCCCACTCTCAGCGCCTCATCATTCACGGTATCGTTCTGCCGGATATGGGGCCTGAGCAGCTCGATGGGATGCAGCGGCTCAAGGAGGACTACGGAGTTGCGGCGTGGAAGGTGTATACGCAATTCGGCGCTGGCTGGCGCTTGGATGACCCGCGTGTCGGCATCCCGTTCATCGAGCGAGCGCGTGAGCTGGGGGTCAAGATCATTTGTGCTCACAAAGGCTTCCCGATCTTCGACCTCGGCCGCGAGTTCGCGTCGCCAGCGGACATCGGCGGCGCTGCCGCGCTATTCCCCGACACGAACTTCCTCGTGTACCATTCCGGGTTCGAGGCCGACAACGTGGAAGGGCCCTACAATCCGCACGCGAGAGTGGGTGTGGATACCCTGATCAAAGCTGTCGTCGAGAACCCCTGCGTTCATTCCGCGAAGAACGTGTACGCAGAACTTGGCAGTACCTGGCGCTACCTGATGACTCGCCCCACCGAAGCTGCCCACGTTTTGGGCAAACTGCTGCTTCACGTCGGTGAGGACAACATCCTCTGGGGAACGGACTCGATCTGGTACGGGAGCCCGCAAGATCAGCTCGATGCCTTCAGGGCCTTCGAGATCCCCAAAGCCATGCGCGAGGCGTACGGATACCCAAAACTAACGAAACGTGTCAAAGCCAAAATCCTCGGGCTCAACGCAGCCGCGGTCTACGGTATTGACCCGAAAGAGCGGCGCTGCGCGATCCAGGCCGACGATGTGGCGAAGGCGCGCGGCGCGATCGCGGCTGATGCAAACCTACGCAAGCAAGCATCTCGTAAGGTTGGACCCCAGAACCGTCGGGAGTTCTTGCGCTTCCTCAAGGCCCACGACTACAAGCCGCTCTGAGGCTGACTCGGCACCATGGTGGCGCATGGTGGTGAGCAGAGTCTCTCACTCGACACGGTCGCCTTTTACCACGGTCGCGACGGACGTTCCGATCCGCAAGGTGTTAATGACTCCCGACTACGAGACCGTGTTCACTGACGTCGATGATACCATCATACGCGGCAAGAGCCTGTTCGGCTTCCTAGATCACATCGCCGGACGGGAACGGGTTCTCGAGGAGATACTCGGGCTTCTCAGCCGTGGTATTCCTCGCTCGATCGTCAACGCTACGTATTACGAGCGCGTCTTGACCGGAGTCCCTGTCCGGGAAGTGACCGCGGCGTCCGCGGGCTGGTTCGAGTCTGCTTCGCGAGCTCCAGGATTTCTGAAGCGAGGAGTCGTCGACTTCCTACGTGAGCAGGCCCTACGCGGAGCTCGGCTCGTGCTGCTGACCGGCTCTTTCGCAGAGCTGGTCGCCGGTCTCGAACGCCACCTGGGGCCCTTTCACGTGATCGGTGCCCCGCTGGAGTGCCGCAACGGGACTTACACGGGCAAGCTTTCGGACGCGCCGACCATCGGTTATGGAAAAGCGAAAGCTTTGCGGAAGTACGCGGCGGAGTACAACCTGCAGCTCGATCGTTGTCTTGGGTTGGGCGACGACACGAGCGATTTGGAGTTCATGGAGCTCCTAGGCACGCAAGCTATTCCGTCCGACGCCGCGCCGGGTATGTTGGCTCGCGCGCGGAGCGCAGGGTGGCGCATCGTGGACGTTGACTGAGGTACTGAGGTCGCTCAGAGTCCCGGTGCGTCGTCGGGCGCGGATAGCAATGCCCGCCGGCCTCAGTGGTATGCCATCGGAGCCCGTAGCGTCAATGCGCGTCGCGGACTCGTCGATGTTCGCTATTTCCAGGCGATGCGCAGGCGGAGCGCTGACCGTCCTGCCTTCGACGCGGAGCCCGCGCTGCCAGCCGGGTCCGGCGAGCACCATCGAATGGTATTCCCCATTCTTGCTCGTCCAAGTGCCGCCCGACCCACTCCGGTCCGAGCCACGGCTCATTCACGTAGGTGAGCAGCACGTCGAACCCCAACGCAATGATCTGCTCGAGATGCGCGCGGCGGTGGACGCGCTTGGCAGGCGCGTTGATGAAATTGGGCTGGCCGCCGATGGCGGCGATGTCACCGACCACGCGATTGATACCCGATGCGCGGAGCTCGCGGAAGGCGCGCTCGTAGCCGGCATCGAACGGAGGCTCAATGACCACGTGCCGATGATGCGGCAGCCCGGCGGCGCGTGCTTTCGCCGCCATCGAGCGCAGATTGTGGGCACGAAAATCGGCATTCGGTGGCACGAAAGTCACGAGCTCGGTCACGTCGAGCCGAGCCGCCCGATACAAAGCGAGCGCGCTGTCCTTGCCCGCCGTCCACAGTACGGCTGCGCTCATCGCGCGATCGTTCCCGTGACGAGCGCGCGGCCGTGAACGAGCATGGAGCACATGCGCCAGAGCCTAGCAGGCACGGGAGGCAGCAGTCAGTTGGTGAGTAGCGTCGAGTTCGGCAAGGAAATCGTGGGCGGCCGCCGAACGAAGGTCGCGGGCGGCGGCACGGTGTACGCGGGCATGCGTGGGTCACCGACTTGCGCGTCGCGCCTGCGCCGTAGAGCCGGCGAGCATTCCAACCTCACCGCGATTCGTACGTGCCGTGCCTACATCCGTGCGCGAGCGTCTGTCGCAGCGTCAAGAGCGCCAGGTTTGACGCCCACGCTTCGAACGGGCCTGACGGCTCCGTGGAAGTGCGACCGCGCGACTTCCAGCCGAAAAGTATTGTCTCGGGCTGCGAAAATTTCGCAGCCAAATTTTCGCTGCTCGCCGGGTACGACTAACAATATACGGCGCCGTTCGTTGGGCTTGGGCGCTCCTTCCGTTAGGGTAGTACCAGTGGCTCGCCCTGCGTGAGCACTGGCGCTTGCCAGGTGGCCCATGTGGCCAAAGCAGATCGGTGTCTGCTCGCGCCCGCTGTGCACGCAATCGGAGGAAGTGATGATGCACGAACGCGTTCGAAAGACCGCCGGGGGGCTGCGTTGGTACGCCTTGCGCGACGCCGCCCAAATTCTCGCCGTCTCGCCCGCAGCGCTGCGCAAGCAGCTGGAGCGAC
Source organism: Polyangiaceae bacterium (assembly GCA_029266615.1). GTDB lineage: Bacteria > Myxococcota_A > Polyangia > Polyangiales > Polyangiaceae > PMG-095. The sequence goes on along the minus strand of JAQSWN010000051.1, from coordinate 1,503 downwards.
GGGCGCGACGGGTCGCCGACGGAGCCGTTGAAGCGAGCATCGACGGCGTGCGCGGTCGCAAGTTCGCGAATCGTTGGCGAGTTTCCCTCGGCCAGGCCTGGACCGAGTAGGCGGAAATGCGACGGACCGAAACCCCGTGATACGCTCGGCGGGCCAAGCAGCCGATGGGCACCGTTGGGGAGTTTCCCCGCTGTGACCATTCGGAAAGTAGAACGGGACGGCAAATCCCGCTGGGTCATTGACATCTCGTACAAGACAGCAGGTGGCAAGCGAGAGCGCTTCCGCCATGACGCCCAGGTGCAAACCAAAGGCGGCGCCGAAGCCGAGCATCGGCGATTGCTCGTGGAGCTTGCCCAGAGCGGTACACTGAAACGGACCGACGACGCGATCGATAGCGACGAGCCTGCGGTGTATACGTTTGAAGATGCCGTTCGGCACTTCCGCGCTACTCACCTAAAGAACGGCCTGAAGCCATCAACGCGAGCAGGCTACGAGAATCGGATCGACGTGCTGCTCGTGCCGCGCTTCGGGAGCACGCCCTTGATTGAGATTGACGGCAACGCATTCACGAAGCTCGACGTTGAGCTGGTCGCCGCTCCATCCACGCGGGCGAGATTCAGACGGTTCTCCGTTCTGTGCTTCGCGCGTCTGTTCGCGCTGGCATGCTTAAAGTCATGCCGGCTTTGCCGGCGCTTCCGAAGGTTGGTCGAAAGGTTCCGCGCCCGATGCGGCGCGCTGACCTGGAGGCCATTCTGGAGGCGTCCAACGCCGAAGGCAGGCTGGCTTTCGAGGTGGCCGCCCTCGCCGGGCTCCGAACAAGCGAAGTTCGTGGGCTGCGCTGGTCCGACGTGGATCTGAAGGTCGGCATCATCACCGTCCGTCGCGGTCTGACGTTGGGCGTGGAGGTGACGCCGAAGTCACACCATCAGCGTGTCATCCCGATGGGGCCAAGGCTGCGAGCGACGCTCGAGGCCGCGGCACCCAAGAAAGCGAGCCCGTGGGCGTCGGTGGCCATCACGGCTCGCGGCAAGCCCTGGGGCGAGTTCGGGTTGAATCAAGCCTTCGGACGCGCCCTGGAGCGCGCGAAGCTCGACGGCTGGTCGTTTCACGATCTGCGGCACTTCTTCGTGACGGAGCTTTTCCGGAACGGAGCTTCGGCCGTCGCCATCCAGCAACTGGCCGGCCACGCCGACCTCGCCACCACGCAACGCTACGCCGACCTCGACGCGAACGATCTGCGCAGCGCCATCGAGGGAATCCATGGCAATAGCGTGGTAACGGCTCGCGGCGACGACGTCGCGAAGCAGTAACGAGCCGCTCGAAAAACGAACCGGTTCTGCTGTCGTACGGGATCACCACGCCCCGCGCCCTCTCCCCTTTCCTAAAGCCAAGGTCGCAAGTTCGATTCTTGCCGGGAGCGCCAAAGCAAAGGGCGCGAACATCAACGAAAACGCCAGCCGTTTCCGTGCGCGTTCTCGCGCCGGGGCGGCTTCAGCTCTGCCT